>NZ_JACCFE010000002.1:7072030-7446560 GCF_014256275.1 Rhodococcus sp. 4CII | reverse complement strand
GCAGACATGGCGTGAGACGACGCCTCGGGAGCGATCGGAGTTCCTCTTCCGCTTGGCCGATGCGATGGCCGCGCACAAGAGCGACCTGGCCGATCTCGAATCGGCGAATGTGGGTAAGCCCATCCTGCTGGCCCGCGGCGAGGTCGACGAGGCGATCGACGGTCTACGTTTCTTCGCCGGCGCCATCCGCGGTGGAGAAGGATTGGCCTCCAATGGGTTCCGCCGCGGTACCACGTCGATTGTGCGGCGCGAACCCGTCGGGGTGGTCGGCCTGATCACGGCGTGGAACTTTCCCCTGATGGGCGCTATCTGGAAGGTCGGCGCCGCACTGGCCGCGGGCAACGCGTGCGTGCTCAAACCCGCCGAGCAGACCCCGCTCACGACGCTGGCGTTGGCGGAACTGGCGGCCCCGATCCTGCCGCCCGGAGTCCTCAACGTCCTCACCGGGCAGGGCGATCCGGTCGGCTCCACGCTCGCTCAGCACCCCGCGGTTCGGATGATATCGGTCACCGGCGCGGTCACCACCGGGAAGGCGGTGGCCGCCGCAGCGGCACAGACCCTCAAGCGGGTGCATCTCGAATTGGGGGGTAACTGCCCTGCCATCGTGTTCGCTGATGCCGATCTCGACGCCGTCGCCGCGGGAATCCGCCATGCCGCCACGGTCAACTCCGGCCAGGTCTGCCTGGCGGCGCCGCGGCTGCTGGTCGAGAAATCGTGTTACGACGATTTTCTCGATCGCCTGGTGCCCGCGTTCGAGTCCGTCCGGGTGGGGGCACCCGACGAGGGCGAACACATCGAAATGGGGCCCCTCGCCTATCGCGAGCACCGCGACCGAGTGGTCGGCTATGTCCAGAACGCTCGGAACGCGAAAGTCCTGACCGGCCACCTCGACCCGAACTTCGACAGCAATTTTGTTTCTCCGACAGTGATCACCGGGGTCGAGCAGGGCGATCCGATCGTGCAGGAGGAGATTTTCGGGCCGGTCGTGACCGTGCAGTCGTTCGACAACGACGCCCAGGCGGTGGAGTGGGCGAACGGCACCCCCTTCGGCTTGGCCGCATCGCTGTGGACCGGCGACCTCAATCGAGCGATGAGTACCGCCCCGCGCCTCGAGTTCGGCACCGTCTGGATGAACGACCATCTGTCGATGCTTCCCGAGATGCCGCACGGCGGGGTCAAGGACTCCGGTTACGGAAGTGAAGGCTCAAGCTACGGTATCGACGAGTTCACGCAGGTCAAGCACGTCTGGATCAAGCACGGTTGAGCCTGGGGCCCGATGGCCCGGCGCCCCGCTCGCGGTGGCGCCGGGACATGCGTACAGACCGCCCGGTTACCCGAACTGATCGACAATCAGGGCTTGCGGATACCCGCACAAGCCGATAACATCTAATGCCAGATGTTATATTCATCACTCAGGGTTCGGCCCTGGGTTCCCCGTGTGCCGCCCCGAGCTTCGATCCGAAGCCTCGCTTGTTCGAGCGCGGCGCCGCACAATATCTTCAGACCCCGGAGGCCAAATATGCCCACCCGCGAACACGCGACCCCACTGGAGCTGGCGCTGAGCGATCCCGCCCGCGAGTCCGAGCTGGAACGGTGTCGGCGACTGTTCGACGAACGCGATGTCACCCACATTCACTGCCAGTACGTGAGCGTGCAGGGCCGCGTCCTCAGCAAGGTCATGCCCGTCAAGTATTTCCTCGGCACCGCCGCTCGCAAGGGCGTGCCCTTCGGCTACGCCGCGGCCGGCGGCCTGCAGGCGAGCCTGGCCGGTGAACTGCTGGGACCGGGCGGCATCAGCACCCGGGAAGGTCTCCTCGTGCCCGACCTAGCCACGGTGCAAATCCTGCCGTGGGATCCGAGTGTCGCACGGGTCTTCTGCGACCACTTCCGCTCGCTGCGCGAGGAGATCGGGCCGGGCGAACCGGAAGAGGCCGACGCCCGCGGCAACCTCAAGCGCGTGATCGCCGCCTTCCGTGAGGAGACCGGGCTCGAGCTCCGCACCGGATGCGAACCGGAGATGAGCTGGTTTTCCGGCCCGGACGCCATCGACCGCTCCGCCTCCTTCTTCCCCGACTGGGTGGGCCCTTCCTACCACCTCGAACACATCGCGGAAATGATGCCGATCCTCAAGCGCATCACGCAGTACGCCCAGGAAATGGGCTTCGAAATGATCCAGTCCGACTACGAAGATCCCGGCCAGCTCGAGTGCAACTTCCAATACGACAACGCCCTCGCCACAGCGGACCGGCTGATCACCTACCGGCAGATCTGCATGGCGGTAGCGAAAGAGTTCGGTGTCCTGGCTACCTTCATGCCCAAGCCGGTGCCCGGAATCATGGCCAACGGCTGCCACCACCACGCGAGCCTGTGGCGCGGCGAGAACAACGTCTTCGCCGACGATGACGACCTCACCGAACTCGGCCGGCACGCGCTCGGCGGCCTGCTCGAGCACACCCGCGGAATGACCGCACTGTTCGCGTCGACGGCGAACTCCTACGCCCGATTCTGGGATGTCGGCCTGTTCGCGCCGGCGGTCACCAACTGGGGATATGACAACCGCACCACCAGCTATCGTGTGTTGCCCGGACGAGTCGAAGTCCGCTCTCCCGACGCGGCCGTCAATCCCTACCTGTCCCACGCCGCACTGATCGGTTCGATGGCCGACGGCATCCGCCGCAACCTCGATCCCGGCAAGCCTGAACTCGGCAACGCCTACGCCGGAACCTCTGATGACGCTTCCTCAGCCTTCGCGCCGCCGCCGCTGACCTTGACAGAAGCCCTGGACGCACTCGAGGAAGACAAGGCGGTCCGCGCCATTCTGCCCAGCGCGCTCTACGAAACCTTCACCGCCTGCAAGCGCGACGAATGGAACCGGCGAACCGGAGCAATCACCAACTGGGACTTCGACGCCTACCTGCGGTACACCCCGTAACACACCATTTCGGACCCCGCCCCCTGGGCGGGGTCCGCTCCTCCATGCCGGTATCACCTTCAGAAGGATCCTTACCGTGAGCGATCTCGAACTCATTCAAACCGGAACTCTTGTCCTGTGCTCCACGGACATTGCCGCACCCCCCATGACCTCGGTTGTCGACGGGGTGCGATTCGGCTACGAGCCCGACCTCGGTCGTGCGCTGGCCAAGCACCTGGGCCTCGAACTGCAGTGGGTCGACGTGCGTCGGTGGGCCGATTTCGTGCCGACACTGACCGAACTGCGATGCGACGCGATCCTGTGCAATCAGGCCATCACCCCCGCCCGCGAAGAGGTCGTCGACTTCACCATCCCCTACGGACGGTTCAACGAAGGCGTCGTTGTCCGGACCGACAGTCCCATCACATCGGCCGCCGACCTCGTCGGCCGCAAGGTCGGGGCCATCGCCGGAACCACCAACATTGCCCTCGCCGCCTCGTTCGCCGGTGCCGAGGTCATCGAATTCGGCTCGAGTGACGACGCATTCCACGAGATGGCCGACGCCGCCGTCGACGGCACCATCGACGCATTCGTCGACGACGAGATCGTGCTGCCCGCACTCGAAGCCACCGGCACGCTGCGGGTCGCCTTCATCGCACCCACAGGTAACCCATATGGCATTGCGGTGCGCAAGGATTCCACTGCATTGCGCACCGCACTCAATGGTGCGATCCAACACCTGATCGCGGACGGAACGCTCCTCGAAATCTGGCACGACAACTTCCCCGACAAGTTATTTCCGCTCTGATCCGGTTGTCCCTTTCTCCGCAGGGCATCAGTGTTCCATGGCTGAGGCAGCGGCCGCCGACGTCCGCACTCGTACGACGGCGGCTGCCGGCCCGGACCGGCCCCCTCGGACGCGGCCACTATTGAAAACTCACCCGCACACGGTTCGGAGAAGACAATGGAATCGACGGTGACACATCCCGACGACGAGATTCTCGACCTGGCCATCTTATGGGCACCAATCGGCGGACCCACCCCGGACAGAATCGAAGACCTCTTCCATATCGGAGTCGACGACTACCGGCGCCGCCTACTGACTGCAATTCGTCTCCACCGCAGACGCATTCCCGCGCGCACCCGCGCCGATCTCGAGCACGTGTACGGATCGTCGATCCTCGCACGACTCGAGAAATCTCAGACTGGGGCTCACACCCCGTCACTCGATGACTGTCGGGCGCCGTCGATCGTCTCGTCAAGCATGGCCACACGACTCTAAGGGCCCAGCTCCGCCGGTACTTCCATTACTCAACCCCGCACTTTCAAATGACGTACTCCCGAGACAGCTGGTTTCCCATGCCTGAACCGCGCACCAACCGCAACTTTCGGCCCGATCCCTCGTCGAGCAGGGGGCGCGCCGACAGTCCCGCCGCCGACGAGCTCCCCACAGTGCACCGCCTTGATCGACGACAACGGTTGCGTGACAGGATCCGCGCGGAACGACACTCCCGCGTTCCGCGCGAGGCCGACCAGCTGATTCGCTTCGCGCAGACCTGGCTCCCGTACGGGGGACCGCCGGCGGATGAAGTCATGGTCCAGTTCGGGATGACCACAACCCGCTTCCTGGAAGCTCTGCGACAGGCGATCTACCTGTCCGACTGCGATCCCAACATCACGCGCCGAATACACACTGCCTACTTCACGCGACGATCGTTCCGTTAAACACAGGCGTCGCACGCTGCCGCCGCGCTTGTAAGGACTCGAAATGCGGCGACGCGCTCGGCGCAATGGAAAATTTCCGACTCTGGGACTGGGAACAACGTTGTAACTCAAAGAGATACGCCACTATGACTGACGTGATCGATCGTGAGCCAGAGACGAACCCGGCTCAGCCGGGTGTCAGCGATGCGCGGCTGAAGGAACTGGTCGAGCAGGCGCGGGTCGAAGGGTTACAGTTGACCGGCGACGGCGGATTGTCGGCGAAACCGACCAAGCTGGTGGTGGAGTCCGCGCTCGAAGGCGGGATGGACGACCACCTCGGCTACAGCAAGAGCGACCCCGCCGGCAGAGGCGCGGCAACTCCCGCAACGGCAGACGAGCCAAGACCGTGCTTACCGAGGCTGGCCCGGTCGAACTGGAGGTGCCCCGTCACCGGGAATCCTCCTTTGAGCCGAAGATCGTAGCCAAACGGCAGCGGCGGCTCACCGGGGTGGAAGACGTGATCTCACTGTCGGCCAAGGGGTTGACCACCGGTGAGACCTCCGCGCACATGGCCGAGGTGTACGGAGCAGCCCGCCAGCGCTGGTCCAACCGCGGGCAGGGAGCACTGAACGCCTTCGAAATCACCTTCGACGGACGCCTGTCCGCCGGACGAAAGTAGCTAAAAATCAACCAGTTACACATCCCCTACCCGCAGCACCACGAACAACATTGAATTCCGGGCCTCGCTCCCCCACCATCGGCAAGACGGTCAAAGGGCGCTGGCGACCCCAGCAGGCACCCGCCGCGCAGAGGACGTCGAGCCGCATGGACGGGTAATTCGCGGGTCACCCGGCGCCGGCACCCACCCCCGGACTGACCCTGCTGCCCAAAGTCGTTGCCAAACCCTCACACTGGACCGCGCCAGGCACCCCCTTTCCCTCTGACCGGTGCGAACTGCGAGGCAGGCGAGAGCAATTCGGAGCACCAGGAGGCGGAGCGGCACGGGTCGACGTGCGACCGAATGACCGCGGCAGTCCGAGAGGCGGCCGCGGTAACGGCAGAGTTCAACGCCAGTCCCCCGCGGTGTGACGGAATCCCGCCGACCCCCGGCTACCCGACAAAGGGGGCGGCCAGCGGGATTCCTCATGCCGCCCAACGGTGCACGAGTGTGTCCCACCCAGTTCGGCAGAGGGTGAAACGCAACTGCTACGGCACGCCCATGAAGCAGCAGTTGATCTGGCGAAGGACCTCTCGGCCAGGTCTGCGAAGCCGGACCAACCGGCACCCTTCGCCCTCGCCCGATCCCTGACACGGACGAGACTCGATACCATCGGAGGGCGACGTACTGTTACCCACATTCGCCCACTAGCACAAAGAGTAAATCAACAAGTAGTCATGCACAAGTAAAGAGGCGGGACCGTTGCAGATCCCGTGGAATCCCCCCGGCCCCGAATCCCCAGGGTAGCGAAAAGTCCCCCACCATCGTGTGGGGTGTGAACGACCGGAATTCGGTGGACTTCACGTGGACGTCGCGTACGCGGGAAACCGCATGCCCACGTGATGGAGATGCGGATGATTCGCGGTGAACGCATCCGCGCCACATACACCACGGTGAAAGCGTCCTCCGTCCGGGCAGCCGATTGACCAGCCGGACCGCGTTCGAGACCGGGTCAGCTGTGCGAACCGTGGGCGGGGTCACCGCGATCTCGTGTGCTTGCATGACTTCGTTGTCGGTGCTCACGGCAACCTTAACGTAGCTGCGAGCCTGGGCGTAGCCGGCGCAACCGCACACGCCGAGGGTCGAGTCGGACCAGGTGACCGAGCCGGTCTTGCCCGCAAACTTGTTTGCACCCGAGTGGGATTCACCGCCGTAGGAGTCCTTCCCGGACCCGAGTACGCCCACCCGCCGGATCCCCCGCACCCTGCAGCCAGCAAGGGGGAAGAACGACCGCGTTCTGCTCGATCACCAGATAGGCGTGGGTGTCGTCGCGGTGGAATCGGTCAGCTCGACGATGCGGGCCACCGGTATGGAGTAGAGCCGGACCAGCGCGCCGACGATGCGAATCTCGAGCGGAAGTTCGTCGTCGGTCAGGCACCGCCGTAGTTGCTCGGCATAGTCTTCGTGGTCCTGGAACCGCTGCGGGAGGCCGTCCTTGTTGCGAGGACCTTCGATTCCCGTGATCAGGCGCCGTGCCTGCATCCAGGCCAGAAAGGTGCCCAACTCTCTGGACTTGGAGGGGCCGGTGTCGAAGTAGGTATCGACGTGGTGCTGACCCAGGGTGCCGATTGAGGCCCCCCATCGGCGAGCCAGCTCAGGAAGGCGATGTCGCACCGGATCCGTTGCCGGTTCAGTGCGTCCGCGTCAGGGCGGAAGGGCCGGCGGGCTGCCCGGAGTCGGGCACGGCGCACGAGGTGCCATTCGGCGTAGGCGCGGATGACGGGCTGATGTTGGACAGGGAGAGTGGGAACGATGCGATCGACCCAGAGTTGGAGCTGAGCCAGCGCCTCGTTTCGCTGCGGCACAACTCCCGCGGCGACAAATGCCGCGCGGATGTGATGGGTTCGAGCGCTCTGCGGGAATTTGCCGATCTCCTCGTGGGTGATACCGCGGCCCGCTCGGACGAGCGCGGCCAGCCCGGTCACCATGACCTGGTCCCCGTTTGCCGGACACGTGATTATGCGGCTTCGAGTCCGCTGACGGTTCGGTTGTGATGGTACTGCTGTTCGTACTCGACCGGCGGCAGATAACCCAGGGACGAATGAAGCCGAGTCCGGTTATAGCGATGGATCCAGGCGAAGATCGCCTGCCGTGCCGCCGCCCGGGTGGGCCACCGATACCGATGCAGCAGTTCGCGTTTGATACTCGACCACAGCGATTCGGCCACCGCGTTATCCCAACATTGACCGGTCCGGCCAGCCGATTGCCGCATCCCAAATGCAGCGAGATGCTGCCGGTAATCCGCCGACAGATACTGACTGCCGCGGTCGCTGTGAAAGGCGATTCCGTTCGTCTTGCCGCCGCGGATTCCCACCGCCATGGTCAATGCGTCGGTGACCAGGTCGGTGCGCATGTGATCGGCCATCGCGTACCCGAGCAGATTCCGCGAGCCCAGATCCAGGACCGAGGCCAGATACAGCCAGCCCTCACCCGTTCGGACATAGGTGATGTCCCCACACCAGGCCACATCCGGTGCCGTGGGTGCGAATCGGCGCTCGACGAGATCGGGTACCACCGGCGGATTCGGAGCCGGGATCGTGGTGCGCTTCTTCCGTCGCCGCAGCAGCGCACCGATCCGGTTCTCGCGCATCAGCCGGGCGATCTTCTTGTGGTTGACCAACCAGCCGGCTCGGCGCAGCGCCGCGGTCATCCGCCGCCACCCGTAGGTGCGGTCGTGTTCGGTCTGGATGTCGAGCATCGCGTTGACCAGGTACGCCTCGTCGAGTTCGGCTACGGTGGGGCCGCGGTGATGTCGGCCGGCCCAGGCGTAGTACGCCGAGGTCGACACCTGCGCCACCCGGCACGCGGGGCGCACCGGGAATCCTTCGGCTTTCCGGTCGTCGACCCAGCGGTAGCGGGTCACCGGGTCGACTCCTTCACCCAGAAAGCCGTGGCTCGTTTGAGCAGATCGCGCTCCTCGGTGACCTTCGCCAACTCCCGGCGTAGTCGGGTCAGCTCGTCCCGTTCTTCGCTGCTCAGGCCCTCGCGCTGGCCGCGGTCGATGCGGGCCTGCTTGACCCACACACCCAGCGTTTGATCACCGATTCCGAGGCCGCGGGCGACCTCGGCGATCGTGCGACCGGTATCGAGGACCATCGCCACGGCGTCGGCCTTGTACTCCGGGGTATACGTCGTCCTCCGACGACGGACCGGACCTTCACCATTCGACATGAACTACCTCCTACACGAGGTGTCCACCAAACGGGGTCCACTTCACGTTGTCGTTGGCCACCCAGGTATGGACGCTGGCGGGGTTCCTTCATCACGACCCATCCACCCAATCCGAGGCGCATGGTCCCGCTTGTGCGCTCGGCTGGTTTTGAGGGGTTCGCCCGGATCGCGCGCATTGATGGTCGCCGCGTGTCGCCTCCGGTGACGTGACGGCAAGACCCCGGCGCCGAGGTGCGTGGCCGGGTCGACCAAACGAAGACGCACCCCTCTCTTCATAGGAGGAGGCGGATGCCCTGTGTGATGCAGTCGATGCTTGAACGGTGAGCGTAGCTGTGGCGGTGGCGGACTGCCGTGGATAATCTGGGCGTGCACCGGGTCGATTCCCTACTCGATTCTCGAGTGCAGAAGCCCTGCCGGGCCCCCCATCCGTAGCCCGGCGAGGCTTTGCCTACCGCGTTTCATGAGGGACACGCGGCACGGGGGCCCCACCGACAGCTCCTCACACGTTCGGTCGGTGGGTCCTTCGCAGCGGGCATCGTGCCGCTTTGGGCTGCGGCGATTTGCGAATGCGCACAGGATCGCGATTGCAACTCTCGGCGGTCTCGTGTCCTCTGCGTAATTGGTCCTGCGACAGTCAATTCGCGGATACGTGTTTGTGCATTTGCGCGCGGGTGCAATGTCATTCAGACGGATGAACTGCGACGCAGTGTGGCCCCCGCGGTTTGACATCGGTAGCGCGTCAACCGCGCTCGGCCTATTGTTCATTCGCCACCCAACCTTGGGCGGCACCGACCCTGCCGACACCTCCAGTGCCGTCGGCAGGGTCTTTTTCTGCCAGCGCCCGCTGCGTTCACCGTCTGCTGACGTTTGGCGGGCATAGTGGGCGATTGGGCCGGAAGCGGTTCACACTCCGTGTCATTCGAGGGACATACATCACTCACTCCAACTGCCGGTGCGGTAACTTGTTCGCTTACCATCAGCTAGCGGCGGCAGGACCCCACCCCGATCACCGGCGCCGGAACCCCCGCCTTCCCGCGACGTTGGGCAGGGTTTCGGCAGATCTGCCGACAGGGATCCGACCAGGGTGACGCAATCGCAGCCAAAATTTTGCCCCTGCATCTTGTGGTACGTATGTACCACATGATGTAGTTGCTGCGCCTCCTCACCTCGGGGCATCTCCGTCGATGACGGGTGGAGGATTCTTCCTGAGACCAGGAGGCAGAGCCCGCCAGCCCTCACGTCCCAGTAGGGGCTGGCGGGTTTCCGGATCGACCTGACGCCACGGACCGTACGCAGAACACCAAGGGGACCCATGATCCGCACTCACGCAGCATTGCCCTGGATCGCGCCCGTCGCCATCGCCGGCCTGGGCACCCTTGTCGCCGTTTACGTCAGAAGATCCGACGATTGGCACATGAATGAGAGATTCTGGGCTGGACTTCTGTCGTTTGCGTGAACGAACTTCAGCGGCCAGGGCGGGCGGATGCCTTACGGCGAACCGTCGCCACGACATGTGTCAGCCCGACGCGAATTCCTTGTGTTTACTGCATCACAATATCTGGACCAACGCGCCGTGCGCCATAGAATTGGCCGCGCACCTACTCGCAGCCTGTGGGCGCGGGCTTATGCACCGACCCCGGCAGCCAAACCCCCAGTGGCTGACGGGGTCTTCCACGCTTCGGCGGTCCGACTGACCCGACTCGGGACCGTCGATTGGGACCCGCTGTCCGTACCGACGGATGGCGGGCTTCCGCCGCCTCGGGCAGGGACCTTGTTCAACTTGACCAGAAGCGTCTAACCCCTTTGTCATTCGCTGACAAATCTTCCGTCCGCACCGATAATCTCAGGCCTCGGGCATGGATGGGACAGATTAATACACAGACGATTTCGTGGTTATGTTGGAAATTCTGCGGTAGATAACTTGCGGTGGGTTATGCAGAGACTCCCCTTCCGGGTCGCCCCCCGGTGGGGTATAGAACCGCCGGCCGGTGGGCATCATGGCGGCCCGGCCGGCGGCCTCACCGATGGCGGGAATGCACGGTTGGCGCGCACGTTAAGCGCCGTAACTTCGGCGTGAGAATGTGGGCGTCTGAACGTTCTGCGGATTGTCCTTCTTAGACCTGGCCTCAGGACCTCCTGCGGCAGGGCTGTCTGTGTTGGACACGGGCGATGGGAATCGAAGGACATCCGCCGGGCGGGGCTGCGTCGGCACTTGCGTCCGCGTGCGTTGGGCACCGGCGAGGATCCGTTCTTTAACGGACCCTGGTGACCGCAGAACGGCGCTCTGATCGCTGGGGAGCCCGTCCCGGCCATCCGGTCCGCCGGTATTGTCGTCATCCCATAGCGCCATCAGGCGGATTACCTCAGCGGTGACACCGACCCGGTGGCGGGTACCCCACGGGGCGGTCTCGGCCACCTGACCGAGGACTGGTCGCTGACACCCCAACGAGTACCCCACTGGAGCACACATCCCGCAGGCACCGTTCGACATCGAAGCGCTCAACGACCTGTCATCGCATGGCGTTGGCCTCATTGTGACCATACGACTCCGTCTGCCCCGCAGAGTCAGTCCCGTCCTGGCTCGCCGTGCTCGGATTCACCGCCGCCTCTTAACCTCACGGGCACGCTGGACGCGGCGCCTCCACAAACGGGTGATGTGTCCAGCCTTCGACGCACGACACATCGCCCTAGCCAGCGCTGGTGGCGATCGTCAGATTGGCGGATCGAGGATGGAGGATGGAGGATGCGGACCGATCGTGGAAGTGGCTGTACCGCAATACCGCAACGTTTCGCCGCCGCCGCGAACGACTCCGGGCGAGGGTCCACGGGCCAGGAAACCTCACCGGCCGGACCGAATACGGCGGCCGCATTCGCCGCCGGACCTGTGGTGAACCGGGTCTGGTACCGGATGCCGTCGAACCCGGCATCGAACGCCGCCGCCCACGCCCGGGGCACGTCGTACGGTGTCATCGAACACAACTCCCGGGTGAGCCCGAACCCGGCAGCCGCATCGGCGCAGGTGTCCGCGAGGTCATGGGTGCCCGGCACCCGCAGAGTCGACAGCATCCGCTCGGCCGCGAAGTCGTGGGCGATCACCCCGAGCGAGATCGTTCGTCAGCTCGTCACCGCTGCCGGAAGCACGGTGTCGTTGGTTCCGGGAGGTGCCGCAGTGTCGCTGGGTGTCGGGGTCGGAGTGGCTTCGGCGGCGCCGTTCGATTCCTGTTCGGTCCCGGGGTATGCGATTCCGGCGGAAACGAGCGACTATTTTTCTGCCAGAACACGTGGGAGCAGGGCTGGTCGCAGCCGGACTGCACGGGCGTCGATGGCGCCGTTGCGAACAAGGCGCTCGAATGGGATTTCCTTGGTGAGGACTTGGCGCGCACCTACGCGCAGCAGAGGAGGTCCGATCTCAGCCTCGGGTTCCCGAGCGAGCGACCGTCCGTGTCGGGATCATCCCGGCGGCGGGGTTGCTGCGTGGCCTGTGGATGTCTGACACCACCACTCGGCGGCGCTGGCCTCGATTTCGCGGGCGTGGGTGGGCCAGTGGGGGTCGGCGATCAGTGAGTGGATCGTCTCCGCCATGTAGGTGGCGTTGCCGTCGATGTCGAGTCGGGTCAGGAGACGGGCGATCCCTGCGGGGGTGGTCGGCCACCGGCCGCCGGTTGTTTCGACCAGCGCCGCGATGAGGGTTGCGCACTCGTGATCGGTGAGCGGTGGTGGTGTGCGTGTCATTCCTCGCAGTCCGCGGCTGCCCTTGGTGAGCCATCGGTCGCTGGCTACACGCTGGATCCGGTTCCAGTACACCCGGCCGCGGCGGTCGAGCAGTGTGGGCATGGTCGGACGGTAGCAAAGCGTGGTGGATGTCCGGGCAGAGCGTATTCCGGGCGCTCGGCCTTCGGGTCGATCCCGCGGCACGGATTTCGGGGTGGAGAGTGGCAGCACGGCCCCAGCCTGGCCTACCGGCCCCGCGTGAAGGGGGTCGCCGATCCGAGGTCGGCCCCGGTGAGGGGAAAGCGCCCGGGGGTATGTCAAAGGGAAGCCGCCGGCACCTTCCCCGGTGTCAGCGGCTTCGCATCCCTTCCGGGAACGCTACGCACTGTAGGTCTTGCCCGGTCAGTGGACGGTGACACCATATCGCCTCTCGGCAAGTGGTCGCTCGCGGCGACTGTTCTGGTGTGGTACCCGGGGTATGCGCGCCACCGTCAGGGGGTTCAACGGCCGATTGTCCGGTGGTATTCCAACCCGGGCGGGTAAGTCCGCCGAGAGATGGGTCTACCTCAGTTCGTGTTCTCGGCGGCGATCGGCGTCAGGAGGTCTTCGCTGTTGTTGCGGACGTTGTTCACCGCCTTGGACACCGGGTAGGTGTCCAGGCTGCCCGGTTCCGGGGGCGCCATCAGGGTTCGGGCGTAGTCGACGTCGGTGTTGGTCGGGTCGAGCCAGTCCACCCAATTCTCCGGGGCCACGCTCATCGGCATCCGGTCGTGGATGTGCCCGACATCGTCGGTGGCGTTGGTGGTGATGACGGAGAAGGTGACCAGCCAGGCGTCCGGGTCGTCGTCGGGGGCCTCGGGATTGCGCCAGAAGTCGAAGATGCCGGCCAATGGAAGAATGGCGTCCAGCGCGGGGTGGATGTAGTACGGCTGCTTGAGCGGTTTTCCGGACTTGCCGACCTGATTGGTCGGGAACCATTCGTAGAACCCGGAGACCGGGATGATCGCCCGCCGCGATTTGAAACACTGTCGATACGCGGGCTTTTCGTGAACGGTCTCGGCGCGGGCATTGATCATCCGGGAGCCGATCTTCGGGTCCTTCGCCCAAAACGGTGTCAGACCCCACTTGAGGTTGCGCAGCTGTCGCTCGGGCGGGGGCTGGGCGTCTTCGGTGTCTTTCGGTGCGCGGGCGATCACGACCGGGGAGGTTTTGGTGGGAGCGACGTTGTAGTCCGGGGCGAGTTCGGGGTCGGCCCGGTCCGGGTCGATCTCGAAGGTGTCGAGCAGCGTGCTCCGGCTCGTCGTCGACGCGTAGCGACCGCACATACCCCACAGCGTGCCACGGCCCACCGACGTGCCGGGGGTGTTGTCAGCGGGCGTCGCGGAAGGCCTGCTCGATCTCGGTGGGGATGCGGCCGCGGGAGGACAGCTGGTAGCCCTGCGCGAGCGCCCAGTCCCGGATCTCCTTGGCTTCTCCCCGCCGCCGCTTCGCCGCCGTGGGGGCAGGAAGTCGGTCTGCGCGGTGTTTGCGGCCGCCGACGCGGGTGGAGTGGGCGATGTAGCACTCGAGGGTCTCGCGGAATTCGCGCGCGTGCTCATCCTTGAGGTCGATCATGTATTCGACGCCGTCGAGGGCGTAGCTGATGCTCTCGCCGTCCTCGATGAAGACGGTGCCGTCGATGTCATCGGCCAGTTCCACCACGACCTTGCGTGCCACAGTTTCCTCCTCGAGACGCCGGTGCGGGTCAGGTGAGAGTACTGGTGGTCCTGGTTGGAGACCACCGCAGTCGAGCGGATCACCCCCGTGGGCGACGGGGGAGCTTGTGACGCGCCGGTTGACACTCCCCAAACCCCCGTCGTCTGCGGGATGCCAGTGGGGGTGATTCGGCGTTCTGGTCGGCGTGCTCGAGGATCAGGTACTGCGCGGAGATCTGCTGGTCGACGTCCTTCTTGTCGAGTCCACCCGCTTCGCCCATGTATCGGCCGTTGACCACGTAGCAGTAGTTCTCCTCCCCCGAGGTGGTGTCCTTGGCCAGGCACTTGGCGCCCGGCAGTCCCGCGGGCACCGGTGCGGCGGCGCCGCCGGGCGCGGTCAGGTCGTCGACGAAGGCGTCGAGCACCGTGGTCGCATCGTCCGCCGAGGCGGCCCGGTAGTGCGTTTACCCCGTCGAGGGTGGGGCCAGCGCTGGAGGGGTTCGTCGGTCCGGTAAGCCTCCCGTGCCGGCCTGCTGAACTGATCCCACCGCAACGCTTCGGAGAGGCAGGCTGCGCCCGCGTCACCACACCTACGGTGACGGGGGCGTCCGCATTCGCGGCCACGCCGGCGAGTGACGACTCACCGTCGCCTACGGAACCTGGAAGGAGCCCCACCCCCGAGCTGACCGGGCGATGATCCCCTGTGCGAGAGGCGGCCGCGGCCACATCGGCGGTCGCGGTGACGGTGCCGCTGCCGGTGACCGCCGTGGCCGGGCGGTGCTCGCCGCCGCGGCCGATCCACAGGTCGACCACGACGGGTGCAGCTCCGTCCGCTCTGAGCCCTCGAAGCAGACTCCGTGGATGATGTTGAATACCTTCATTTTTCCCACCTCATCCGCTCGGGGGCAGCCCGTGGTGTAGGGGGCGTGTCGACGGTCCTGCGTCTTCATCGTCGGTGGTACGGGAAGATGGGCGGGTGAGCGATTCCGGACTGCTGCCCGACGACTACCGCGACTTCCTCGAGCACCTCAAGATGCAGGTCCGACAGGCGCGGGTCCGCGCGACCCGGGTGGTCAACACCGAGTTGCTGCTGCTGTACTGGGACCTCGGCCGCGCGATCCTGGACCGCCAGGAGGCCGAGGGGTGGGGAAGCAAGGTCATCGACCGACTCGCGGTCGACCTGCGGGCGGAGTTCCCCGAGATGCGCGGGTTCTCGCGGAGCAATCTGCACTACATGCGCAAAATCGCCACGGCATGGCCGCGGAGCGCATTCGTGCAACAAGCTGTTGGACAAATTCCGTGGGGACACGTGACGGTGCTGGTCGACCGTCTCGACGACCAGGCATTACGCGACTGGTACGCGGCCGCGGCATTCGATCGGGGCTGGTCGCGCAACGTCCTGTCCCATCAGATCCGGAACCGGCTCGACCAGCGGATCGGGGCGGCGCCCTCGAACTTCACCGAGCACCTCCCCACCGGGGATTCGGACCTTGCGCAGCAGCTGGTCCGCGACCCGTACGTCTTCGACTTCCTGGATCTGACCGATCGGGTCGCCGAACGCGAGCTCGAGGCGGCGTTGATGGCGCGGTTGGAGCGGTTTCTGCTCGAGCTCGGGCACGGCTTCGCGTTCGTCGGCCGGCAATACCACTTCGACGTCGACGGCGACGATTTCTATATCGATTATTCCGATTCCCGGGTTATCCCGAGGCCTGGTCGCCGAGGGGCTGCTTTGTGCTTGCGCCTGGGGTGATGTTGGTTTCGGTTGGCTGGGTGTCGGGATATTGCGGTCATCTGAGTCCGAGGAGCCGGTTGAGGATGTCGTCGTTGTCGTGCCAGACCGCCTGGGATGGCTGGGGAGTCGGGGCGCCGTTCGCGGTGGCTTTCTGGATGGCTCGGCGTTTCATTTCGGTGTCGGCGTGGGCGTAGATGAGTGTGGTCTCGGGGTCGGCGTGCCCGAGCCACTCGGTGAGTAGTGCGAGCGGCATGCCTGCCTGGTAGAGGTGCATGGCTCGGGAGTGGCGCAGCATGTGGGGGTGCGCTCGGACGGGCACTTCGGCGCATTTTCGGTGGGCGGCTTGGGAGTGCTTGCGGATGATCCGGGCGGCGTTATCGTCGGACATGTGCGTCTTGTGGTGGCTGTGGATGGTGTAGAACAGCGGCTCGCCACGCTGGGGGTCGGGGTGGAACGCGGCGGTGTAGTGCCGGTAGTGGGCGGCGGTCTCCTTCGTGATGGGGATGCGGCGGGGTTTGGATCCCTTGCCGAGGAGGTCGATGGTGAGACGTTTCGCGTCGAGGTCTCCGATGGTGGCAGAGAGCATCTCCGCGTCGCGGGCGGCGGTGTCATACATCAGGATCATGAAGAACTGGTCTCGTAGTCCGGTCCGGTTGGTCGGATCGGGTTGGGCGAGGAGCGCTTTGATGGCTTGCTGGCTCATGTGGGAGACGGGTTTGGTGGCGGGCGCTTTCATCAGCGGGATGCCTGCGAGATCGGCAAGGTGGATGGCCAGTGACGGCTCGGCGGTGGCGGCGTACTTGAAGAACGACCGGATGCAGGCGAGGCGCTGGTTGTAGGTTGCCGCCGTCCAGTTGCGTTCGGCACGTGTCTGTTCGAGGAACCCTGTGATGCAGGCGCGGTCCAACATCGGGAAGGTGACCTTGTCGACGGGGATGCCACCGGTGTCGCAGACGTGACGCAGGAGCATGTTCCAGGCGCGGCGGGCAGATTCGATGGTGTGGGGGCTGGCGGCGCGTTGCCTGGGTAGGAACACGGTGAACCAGTCACGCAGGTGTTTGAGGAAGGTGTCGGCCGGTTTTCTCATAACGGCGGCTCCGGGATGATCCCGTCCGCGCTGGTCAGGCCCGTCGCGGCGATCCGCTGGGGCAGCAGGTGGACGTAGTAGGCGGTGGCGGTGTAGGTGGCGTGGCCCATGTAGGCGGACAGGTAGGGCAACCAGACGCCGAGGACGCGGCCTTCGTCGACCCAGCGCGCGAGTGTCCTGGTGGCGTAGTTGTGGCGCAGTGTGTAGGGCGTCGAGCCGGGGGCGACCCCGTCGGCTAGTGCCCGAACGCGGCGGTACTGCGCGGACAGCCAGTTGTGCGGGTAGGGCTGGCCGGGGGCTCGTTCGAAGAACCACTCGCGGTCGGGTTGGCGCAGGTCGGCGAGCCGGTCGAACCTCGCCAGCAGCTCGGTCATGTCGTCGCCGACTGGGACGAGGCGGTCTTTGCGACGCTTGGCGTGGACGACGGTCAGCACCATGGTGTCGAGGTCGACGTCGGCGCGGCGTAGCCGCCGGGCCTCCTGCGGTCGAAGCCCGCAGGAGAGCATGAGGCGGAACACGACCGGGATGATGTGCTCGCGGTTCGGACTCAGCGTCGATGGTCCGATCCGGTCACATGCGTTGAAGAACCGTTCCAGCTCGTCGTCGGTGAACATGTGCGGTAATCGCCTGGCGGGTTTGCCGATCCAGGCGGCCGGCAACACGAACGCATCGGCACCGACGGATTGAAGGTACTTGCCGAAGTTCCGGATGGCGTGCATCTTGTAGCCGGACCTGCCCGCCGACTTGCCCTCGTCGCACCACTGGGTGGCCAGTTCCCGGGTCAGGGCGGTGGCGTCGGGATGCTTTGCTAGGCAGAACCGGTCGAAGTTCTGCATCACGAACGCCAGGTTGCCCGTGTAGTGGCCCAGCGAGTCCCTCAGCTCCAGCATTGCGGTGATGTGGGAGGCGAACGCGCTGTTGTAGTTGGTCATTGCAGCGCCTCCGCACGGCATTCAAAACCGGTCAGGGGCAGGCAGCATTCGCGAAGCGAGTCCGTGTCCAAGGCGATGTAGCGCTTCGACGAGTCGATTCGGGCATGTCCGAGGATTTGGGCGGCCATCGGAAGTTCCGCTCCGGTTTCGATCAGCCTGGTGCCCAGGGTGCGACGTAACGCGTGGAACGTCTTTCCGTCGCCGGCCTTGTGTGGGATGCCTGCCGCGGCCAGATGGCGTTTCATGATCAACGCGCCCGTCGGTCCCGTCAGTTTGACGTGCGGCGCATGGGCGCGCAGGAATACCTCGGGTGAGTCGGAGGCAGGCCTGGCGTTCAAGATGTAGTCGGCGACTGCGTTGCCCGCCTCGACCGTGAGCGGCAGCGCCAGTGTGGCCGCGGTCTTTCGCTGCACGATTCTGATCTCATCTCGCCGCCAGTCGATGCTCTCCAGCCGCAGATCGGTGATGTCGCCGCAGCGCAGCCCTGTCGACACGGCCAGTCGCACCATCGCGTAATCCCTGTTGCCAACGGCCGTCGCGGTGTCGATCACTGCGAGCAGCCGGGTGACCTCGTCCTGGGTGAAGCGCGGCAGGATCCGAATCCGTCTCGGTGAGACCTGTGACAACATTGCGTGCACTGGCAGGTCGGACAGTTCGAAGTCGTTGAGGAAGCTAAAGAATCGCTTGACTGCCCACACGGTGTTTCCCATGCCCGACTGGTGATTCGGGGCTATGGCCATCAGGAATTCCCGCACGTCGCCGAGCCCGACACCGTGGAAGCTGTCATGTCCACGGTCGTGGAGATGAGTAAGCAGCTGTCTAATCTCGCCCAAAGCTAACTCGACCGATCCGACGGCCAGGGTTCCCGAGAGCGACTCGTCGAACAAGCGCAGGGCCGTCTCGAAACGGGGTGGCAGCTGCGTCGGCATCGGACGCCGCCTGCGCCATACCACTTTCCCTTCCATCTTGAACTCGAGCAGCATGTTTGCTGTCTTCTCCAGCGACGACCGGAACACCGGGCCGATATTTCTGCGCTGCAGACGGGTGTCCTGCTCAGCCAGGAACCTGTCGCGGACCTGCTCGTTGTACTCGTCGATCGCGTGGTCGGTGCAGTACCGTGCCACGGTCGCGCAACAACTCCTCTGGTACTTGAGCGATGCCTCGGTCAGTCCGGCGCCCCGGGCTGCGGTCAATACTCCGTCTACCAATACAGACATGGTTGGTTCCATGTTCTTGTCCTTCCATCGTGACGGTCACGGACGCACCATCGGAACGTCCGTAATCAACACAACGGCATGACCCGGCAGCGCGCTATCGTCCAGAGATGGTCGGCGGACTTGAAGGAACTATTCCGACAACGGATCCGAAAACACCTCGTCGGGGCAGGACCTACGCACAGATCGGGATAACCCCGGAATCGGAATAATCGACGAAGTACGCATCACCCTCGACATCGAAATGGACCGGGCGGCCGACGAACGCGAACCCGGGACCGAGCTCGCGAAGGGTGTCGATGATGCGCTCGACGAGCCGATCCTCCAACTGTCGCTCGGCGGCGTCCCCGTCGATGGCGAGGAACTCGAGTGTGAACGGATCCTTGGTGATCTGCTGAGCGAGCTCGGAGTCCGTGCGCTCGAGAGCGTGCGGGAAGTTGGACGGGGCCGCACCCTCGCGGAGGTGCAGTTGAGTCTTGATCTGGTGCGCCAGCACGGGACGACTCCAACCATGTGCGACATCCTTGGCGCTGTACCAGTCGCGTAACTCGGCGTCATCGAGCTTCTCGATCAGCTCGATGACATGCCCCCACGGCAATTGGCCAACGGGTCGTTGACCAATTGCCTCGGGGTCGGGCCACGCCTCGGCGAACCTCCTCATGTACTTGAGGTTGGCCAACGAGAATCCTTTTGCGGTGGGGAACTCTGCGCGCAAGTCCGCGGAGAGCCGGGAGAGGACCTTGCTGCCCCATGGGGCCGTTTTCTGCCGCTCGATGATCGTCGCTCCGATCTGCCAGTAGAGCCTGAGCAGTTCGGTGTTCACTCGGCGCTGGGCGGTGTAGCGCGCCTCATGTACGAGCCGTTTGATGCTCTCGAACGTGGCTGCGTAGTCGGCGGGGACGATGGAGGGCATTCCTCGACGCTAATGGACTCGGATGCCCGCACTGCTAGCGTGACCCTCGACCCGGCTCGAGCTTCGAAACCAGGCCTGCAATGTCCGTTTTCTCCGTTGTTTACCGCGGTAAACAAACCGTACCTGTAGCCGGTTTTAGGGATGTGCAGGTGGTGCGCCTACGGGTGCGTCGCCGACGCGCCTGGTGGGGTTTGGTTATCGTCGAAGTGCTGGAGAACCAAAGGGGGTGCGGCGACCATGACGTCTTCGACAGCGACCGATATGTCGACGCTGCTGATGATCGACTCGCAGTACGCGCGGGACCGGGACGATGCCTTCTCCGTCGTCCCCCGCGCCGACGGCCGTGGGTGGACGGTCGAGGTTCACATCGCCGGTGTCGCCGACGTCGTCGAGCTCGGGTCGGTCGCCGACGAGCAGGCGTTCCTGCGGGCGGAGACCCGGTACCTGCCGGGCCGCACCATTGCGATGCTCGGCGACACGGCCGAACAGGCCGCCACCCTCACCGCTGATGCACGACGCACCAGCCTGCGGGTCACCGGAACCCTCACTACCGGCGGTCAGCTGGTCGACGTCACCGTCCGCCGCGGGGACATCGCCTCGGGGCGGTGCGTGGCGGTCGATCACGCCGAAGCGTCCGCCATCCTGACCGACCCGCAGCATCCGCTGCACCCCCCGCTGGCCGCGGCCGATGCCGCCGCGCAGGTGCTGCTGACCGCCCGGCGTGACGGCGGCGCCCTCGCGTTCTACGACCTCACCCGAGGCTGGGCCGCCAGCGAGGACGGCGCCATCGTGGCGATCCCGGATGCGCTGCGGACCGTCGCCTACGTCATCGTGCAGGAGTTGATGATCGCCACCAACGAGGCGGTGGCGTTGTGGTGCGTGGAACGGGGTCTGCCGATCCTGTTCCGCAACCACCGCGCCAACCCGGTGGCCGGCAGCACCGACGAGCTGATGACCGAGATCGCCGCCGCGGCCGGGGATCCGGACCTGTTCGCGAAACTGCGGGGACGACTGCTGTCCACGCTGCGGGCCGCGACCTACGATCCGACCGTGCACGGGCACTACGGGCTCCGCCTGAGCGCCTACACCCATGTCACCTCACCGCTGCGGCGGGTGGCGGACCTGATCAATCAGCGGATCATCTTCGCCGACCTCGACTCCTCCCCCGGCCCTTACACCGGCGAACAGCTCGCCGCCCTCGGCGCGGACCTGAACCGGCGCACCCGCGCCGCCCGGGAGGCGAAGAAGAACCGGTTCAAGCACGCCGACCAACGTCTCGTAGCCCAGGAGGCGGCACGCGATCTCACAGCCCTCGACTCCCGCACCTTCCACAAGGTGCTCAAATGCGCAGCCGCAAGGCCACTTCGGACCGAGCTGGCATCGGAACTCGCCCGCCGTGTCGACGCCGACCTGCTGACCGCCCCGGACGTCGCGGTCCTGATCGACGCCGCCGACCCCACCTGGCTTCCGATGCAACTCCGCGTCCTGGACACCCTCGCCGCCACCCATCCGGAGATGGGGCCCAGCGTGGTGTCGGTGTGGCGGCAAACTCACCCCGATCACCCTCCCACCGATCTCGAGGTCCGGCGCAGCGGCGTCGACCACCACCCGCTGTTCGCGGCCCGCGCCACCCACCTGGGTATCCGCGGACCGTGGACCATCGGGTCCGCGAAGAAACCGACCGAACAGGCCGCCCTGTGGGCGGCGGTGCGCGCGCAGCTGATCGGCACCGAACCCGCCGACGCGGAGCCGGACTGGCACACCACGGCGCCCACTCCGCGGCCGGCGACTCCCCCACCGGCGCCGAATGATGTAGGTTCCCCGGTCTCCCCGGAACCGCACCGTAAGAGCGCGCCGGCCGCACTGAACCTGGAGGGGGCGAAGAAGTCCAAGGCCCTGTCCAACCCCACCGCCTGGCTGATGAGCCTCGCCCAGAACAACAATCAGCCACCACCCGAGTGGGAGTTCCATATCGACGGGCCGGCACACGCACCCCGCTTCACCGCAACCGTGCACCTCGCCGGCCACCGTGCCACGGCCGACGCGACCACGAAAACCTCGGCGAAGACCGCATCGGCCGCCGCGCTCGTCGAAGCACTGTTCGAAATCAGGCCGCTGCGAGGAACGGCATAACGTTCACCAATTCCATCTCCTACAACAGGACATCACTCTCGACGATGCTCTCGACTCGATCCTGCGGCGGCGCACACACAGAGCAGGCCGGAAGGGTCCGAGGTTCCACCGATATCACCTGACTGGTTCAGTCACGGGCGTTCTCTGGCGTCGCATCACCTTGAGTCTGGTCGAGAAGGGTGCACCGGCGATGTAGGGGTAGGAACCGAATACGCCGGAAAGGGGCCGCGGCCGGGTGTAGGTGCTGGTCAGGCGGGATGAGGGACTACGTGGGCGCGGCCCGCAGGTAGGCGTAGACGGTTTCGCGGCTGATCCCGAATTCCTTGGCTAGCACGGTCTTTGCTTCCCCGCTGGCGGCGCGGTCGACCAGGGCGAGCACCTGGTCGGGGTTGAGGGACTTCTTGCGGCCCTTGTACACCCCGCGATCCTTCGCCTTGGCAATGCCTTCGGCCTGGCGTTCCCGGATCAGCGCGCGCTCGAATTCGGCGAACGCGCCCATCACCGACAGCAGCAGGTTCGCCATCGGTGAATCGTCGCCGGTGAACGTGAGCTGCTCGGTGATGAACTCGACCCGTACGCCCTTGTCGGTCAGGCTGCGCAGGATTCGCCGCAGGTCGTCGAGGTTGCGGGCGAGTCGGTCCATCGAATGCACGAGTACGGTGTCGCCGGCGCGGACGAATCGGAGCAGTTCGTCGAGCTGGGGGCGGGCGACGTCCTTGCCCGAGGCTTGGTCGGTGAACTCGCGATCGACCTGGATGCCATTGAGCTGGCGGTCGGTGTGTTGGTCGACAGCGCTGACCCGGATGTACCCGACGCGCATCACCGACTCCTTCGGACGGACGAACATGTCAGGTTTGACCCTGACTAACAGGTGTCAATCAATACGCGATCAGACTCTTTTCTGACGCAGTTCTCTGGCGGGTTCGGCGTGGTGTTGGGGTGCACACCAACCCGCCACACCGGGCGGACCGCCGCACGTACCGGTCGCCGCATAGCCTCCCCCAATTTGTTTCGCTCTCCCACACACCCCAGGCAGCCTCCAGGATCTACCACAACCGGCGCAACGACCACCCCGATAGGGAAGACCGACCCGGCGGCACCCGTCCCGGTCGACAACCGCAGGGAGCTACCGCCCCGACCCCGGGGTCGCAAATGAAAAGACGTATTTGCAGCACCCCCGGACCCGGCACGGTCCAGACGCACCCAGCCGACGGGACGCCCACCACCTCCACACCCGCCCTTGCAGGCACCCTGCAAACCTGCAAAACGACCCGCAACCTGCAAACGCCCCCCGTCGGACCTAGGAGTTCGTCGTAGATACTGCGGCGCGGGGGGGAACTGTCGGGATAACGGTTGAACTGAATCTGGCCGACACGCCGAGGTAGCTTGGCGAGAAGGCAAGACAATGACCGAAACACTCGATCCCATGGATCAGCCGAAGATTGACCATCAGCAGTTGGCTCAGCAACTGCTCGCGCAGGCAAAAGCCGAGGGCGTGGAACTGGTGGGCCCGAACGGACTGCTCAACCAGCTCACCGCGAACGTCCTCGAAACCGCACTCGATGCCGAGATGGACGAGCACCTCGGCTACGAGAAACACCAGGTCGAGGGGCGAAACGGAGGTAACTCCCGCAACGGGCGGCGGACAAAGACCGTTCTCACGGAAATCGGACCGGTACAGATCCAGGTGCCACGCGACACCGACGCCTCGTTCGACCCGCAGATCGTCAAGAAACGCCAGCGACGCCTGACCGGGGTCGACGAAATAATCTTGTCCCTGTCGGCGAAGGGCCTGACCACAGGCGAAATCGCTGCACACTTCGACGACGTCTTCCCCCGCAAGCGGGAGGTACCCCCAGGCGCATCGGTCTCGAAAGAGACGATCAGCAAGATCACCGACAAGGTCCTCACGGAAATGACCGAATGGTCCGTCCGACCCCTCGACCCGGTGTATCCGGTGATGTTCATCGATGCCATCCACGTCAAGATCCGCGACGGTCAGGTCGCCAACCGGCCCATCTACGTCGCCATCGGTGTCACCACCGCCGGGGAACGCGAGATCCCCTCCCTTCCTCTCCCTCCCCCGCGCTCGCTCCCCCTCTCCGAGATCGTCCCTGTCCGTCCCCAGGTCCCTCGGTCCGTTCCGTACCCCTCGACCCGGTGTATCCGGTGATTCATCGATGCCATCCACGTCAAGATCCGCGACGGTCAGGTCGCAACCGGCCCCATCTACGTCGCCATCGGTGTCACACCGCCGGGGAACGCGAGATCCTCGGACTGTGGGTCGGTGACGGCGGCGAGGGTGCCAAGTTCTGGCTCGCCGTCCTGACGGAAATCCACAACCGGGGTGTCGCAGACGTGTGCATCGCCGTCTGTGACGGGCTCAAGGGACTACCCGAGGCGATCACGACCGTGTGGCCACTCACCGTCGTGCAAACGTGTCTGATTCATCTGCTGCGCAACACCTTCCGGTATGCGTCCCGTCAGTACTGGGACGAGATGTCACGGGACCTGCGGCCGATCTACACCGCCATCAATGAACCAGCGGCGAAGGAACAGTTCGCGGAGTTCGCCAGCAAGTGGGGACCGCGGTATCCGGCGATCGTCCGGCAATGGGAGAACGCGTGGAGCGAGTTCGTGCCCTTCCTCGACTACGACGCCGAGATCCGCCGGGTCATCTGCTCGACGAATTCGATCGAGTCTCGGGGTGCCCGCTACCGACGGGCGGTGCGGGCAAGGGGCCACTTCCTATTAGTTACGTGGAATCAGAACGAGGCTGGAACGATCTCGGCCAAGGAAACCACGGAACTGGGAGGCAGGCTTGGGAACGGTGGTGCTGGAGGAGAAGTGGCCGGTGCTCGGCAGACACGAACGCGCGGCAGGCTGGTTGCGAGTGTGGGTCGATCTGGGTCGAGCACCGCGGACGATCGACGCGTATGCGCGCGGGCTGGCGGAGTTCCTGCAGGTCTGTGAGGACCATGGCATCGACCCGGTCGCCGCGAACCGGGCGGATGTCGCGGTGTTCGTTCGCGAGCTGACCGGGCGGGCCAGCCGTCGCGGCAGGAACGTGGTGTCGATCGATTCCGGGTGTGGATTGGCAAATGCCACGATCCAGCAGCGGCTGGTGCCGGTGCGGTTATTTTTCGACTTTTTGGTGGAGGAAGGTGTTCGGGAATCTAATCCTGTTGGTCGAGGCAGGTATACGCCAGGGCGGAAGTGGGGTGGACAGCAGCGTGGCCTGGTGCCACGGCTCGTGAAACTTCCGTGGATTCCAACCGAGCAGCAGTGGCTCGACATCCTCGCCGTCGCCGCGGCCGAGCCGCCGCGTAACCGGCTGATGCTCGCACTGGCCTACGACGCCGCGCTGCGCCGCGAGGAGTTGTGCTCCCTGCGCACCGACGACCTGGATCCAGCTCGTCGGATGTTACGAGTGCGGGCGGAGACGACGAAGAACCGGCTCGAGCGAATAGTGCCGTATTCGGCGCCAACCGGGGTGTTGCTGCAAAAGTATTTGACGCATCGAGCGACCATAAGCCAGGCCCGAGGACCGCTGTTTCTGTCCGAGTCACGCCGCAACCATGCCGATCCGTTGAGTTTGTGGACATGGTCGAAAGTGGTGCGACGCATCGCAGTCGATGCGGGAGTGCCGCAGTTCTCCACCCACACGACCCGGCATCTGTGCTTGACGGACCTGGCACGGACGGGTTGGGAACTACACGCGATCGCCACCTTCGCCGGACATCGCAGCACCGAAACCACACTCACCTATATCCACCTGTCCGGGCGGGAGCTGGCCGACAAGCTCGCTCTCGGCATGAACCACATCCACTCATGGCGGGTGGAGATGCTGGCTCGCCTCGACGAGCAGGAGACCAGTCGCCGATGACAATGATGATGAATTCGCAGACAGCACCATCCGTTTGGGAGTGGCCGCTACGGCTGGATCGTTTCCGTCGCCACGGGCGGCTCTCGAAGAACGAGTCCGATGCGCTGCAGACCCTCGGTTTCGACCTGCTACGGCTCGACCGGGAGCGCGAACACCCGCAGTGGCAGGCGATTGCGCGGTTGACCGCACCACTGGACGAGGCGATCGCGGCTCTGCACTGGCATCCCGACACCGTGTTCCAGCGACGGTTCGCCCGCTACGCCACCGCGATCGTCCTGCATCGCTGCGGTGAGCTGGGCCGCGACTTCTGGTCCTGGTCGACGCAGGAGTGGGCCGAGCTGCTGCGCCCACAGCAGCTGCGGGAGCGTTTCCGGGGGCAGGTCGGCATGCAGGCACGTCCCTATCTGCTCGTTCATGCCTATTTGCTCACCGGGTTCACCGCATTCGATCTGGTCGGCCCGTTCGCGCGGCAGACGTTGGCGCAGCGGATATTCGGTTCCGTCAGCGTCGATCAGGCGGTCGAGCCGGTTCGCGCGGTGCTGAACGGATGGGGATATCGTGCCGCGAATCTGGAGTCGATGATCTGCACCTTGTTGCTGCTCAACCGCAGCCCGATGCTGAACGAGCTCACCTCATCGGCGCTGGACCGGCTGCGGGCGGACGCGGCGATCGAACGGCACTTCCACGGCCGCCACCTGCACGGCGTTCACCGGGCTCTGGCCACGCTCGGCCACACCGGCCCTCCACCGGCACCGCGATACGGGGACGGGCCCGTCCCCATCACCGGCACCGCCCCGGGCTGGGCGCAGGCGGTCGAACGCTGGCACGCCACCGCGACGGTCCAACCGAGTACCCGCGACACCCATCGCGTCGTGCTGGCCAAGATCGGCCGTTGGCTCGCCGCCGACCATCCCGATATCACCGGGCCCGCTGACTGGACACGGCAGACCTGCTCGGCCTGGATCGCCGCCGTCGACCGCATGCATGTCGGCGACCACATCCAATCGGAGAGCTGGCGTGAGAGCCGCATCGAACAGCTCGGAAAACCATTGTCGGCGAAAACGAAACGCACCTACATCCGGATCGTCCGCACTTTCTTCCGCGATATCCAGGACTGGGACTGGATCCCGCGTCGATTCGACCCCGCGCGAGCATTGGAAACCCCGCGCAGCATCCGGGCACTGCAAGGACCCGACCCGCGAGTGATCGCCGATGACCTCTGGGCCAAACTTCTCTGGGCCGGCCTCAACCTCGATCCCGGCGACCTGCCCGCAGGACCCGGGGCCCACCCGGTCGACATGGTCCGCGCCGTCACGCTGACCTGGCTGTTCGCCGGCCAGCGCAGCGACGAAATCGCCCGGCTTCGGGTCGGCTGCATCCGCTGGCAACACGATCAGCCCGCCGTCGTCGATGACCGACAGCAGACCGACTCATCGGTCTGTCTGCTCGATATCCCTACCCACAAGACTGGCACCGCGTTCACCAAGCCCGTCGACCCGTTGTTGGGCCGGGCGATCGAAGCATGGCAGGCCCTGCGCCCCGCGCAACCACCGATGCTGGACCGGAAAACCGGTGAGAAGGTGCACTTCCTGTTCGCAGTCCGGGCCGGGCGGATCAGCAAGAACTACATCAACGACACGATCATCCCCGCGCTCTGCCGCAAGGCCGACATTCCTGCCGCCGACGTTCGCGGGCCGATCACCAGCCACCGCGCTCGCTCCACCATCGCGACACAGCTCTACAACGCCAAGGAACCGATGACGCTGTTCGAGCTGCAGGCTTGGCTCGGGCACCGCAGCCCGGAATCGACCCAGCACTACGCCAGAATTACCCCGAATACCCTGGCCAAGGCATACAACGACGCCGGTTACTTCGCGCGCAACGTCCGCACCATCGAAGTCCTCGTTGACCGCGACGCTGCGACTTCCGGCGCTGCCGCCGTTGGTGAGCCTTGGCAGCACTACGACCTCGGCCACGGATTCTGCAGCTACACCTTCTTCGAGCAATGCCCGCACCGCATGGCCTGCGCCCGCTGTGACTTCTACATACCCAAAGAGTCCAGCAAAAGTGAACTCTTGCAGGCGAAATCGAACCTTCAGCGCATGCTCGTCAGCATCCCACTCACCGACGATGAACAAGCAGCCGTCGAAGACGGCCAAGCCGCCCTCGACCAGCTACTGCAACGCCTCGCCGACGTTCCGACCCCGGCCGGAACAACACCACGCCAACTGACCGCCACCCCGTTGCCGATCGTCGCCGTCAACCATGGCCGACCAGCACGAACTTGACAATCTTGATTCCACAGAACCAGCGACCAGGCCGCCCTGAAATGCCTCTATCTGGCGACCCGGGCACTGGACCCCACAGGCAAGGGAAGAGCACGATGTGTGACGAGGTGGAAGCCGGCCCTCAACGCGTTTGCAATCACGTTCGAAGGCCGAATGACCCCAACTGTGATCTAGATTAATGTGCCAGAACTGGATCCACCAATGTTCTGACAGTCCCGCGCGGGGGCCGGCTTTTTCGCGCTGAGTGCGACGAGGTTCGCCGTGGTTGCGACGAACTATGGATGCCGGCGAGCCGCCAGGGCAGTAATGGCTGCTATCGCGACCACAGGTGCACACCGGCGGGGCGGAGGCGTTCGGGGTCTCGCCTTAATTGTGCACCGTGCACTACTGCTCCTATGAAGTTCGTCATCGCTGCCGATGTATTGCGCAGTAGCCCGCCGTAGTGTTCCAAGTCACATACATCCATCTACTGCGCAGGAGTGCACATGGCACCGGCTTACCTCCCTTGGCTGCTGGCTGAGCCGTTCGGGTCTGCACCCGCGATCCGAGACGACCTCCGCGAGTTCTCATTCGAGCAACTCGACGCGAGGGTGGCCGCCGTTGCCGCCCAGTTCGCCGGACGAGATGTGGGTCGTGGCGACGTTGTGGCCGTGATGCTGCCCAACCGCAACGAGCTTGTCGTCGCCATCTTTGCCGCCTGGCGCCTTGGCGCCGCCGTGACTCCGGTCAACCCAACTTTCACCGAACAGGAGGCCACCCATCAGATCGCCGATGCCGGCGCCACGCTGGTCGTGAACGCCGGTCCCGGCGCCCCCACCGGCGGCAAGCCAACAATCGCCGTGGACGACCTCGCCGAACATTCCACCGGGGAGGTGCCTGCACCGGTCGAACTCGCAGACAGCGACATGGCCCTGGTGATCTACACGAGCGGCTCCACCGGCCGACCCAAGGGCGTCATGATCACACATGGCAACGCCGATGCCATGACGGCTTCGATCGCCGAGGTGATGGCGCTCACCACCAGTGACCACTGCCTTCTCATCCTCCCGCTGTTCCACGCAAATGCGCTCATGGTGAGCCTCCTCGCGTCCCTGCGCGTGGGCGCCCAACTGACCGTGGTGGGCAAGTTTTCTCCAGACACCTTCTTCCACGCCGTCGAGAAGCACCGCCCCTCCTACTTCTCGGGCGTCCCCACCATCTTCGCGCTCCTGGTGACCAAGGCCGCCGAACGCGACACCGACCTGTCCTCGCTGCGCTTCGCCATCTGCGGCGCCGCCCCCGCCACCCGCGAACTGCTCCAGGCCTCCGAGGAGATGCTCGGAGCCCCGCTGCTGGAGGGCTACGGCCTCACCGAAGCCACCTGCGCGTCCGCCATCAACCCCCTCGTCGGCCTCCGCAAGATCGGCACGGTCGGCCCATCCCTTCCCGGTCAAAGCATCCGGGTGGTCGACGACGAGCTGCGCGACGTGCCCACCGGCGAGACCGGCGAGGTGCTGATCACCGGACCCGTCGTGATGGCCGGCTACCTCGGGAACCCCGAGGCTACCGAGAAGACCATCGTCGACGGCTGGGTCCGCACCGGCGACGTGGGCGTGCTCGACTCCGATGGCTACCTGACCCTGGTGGACCGCATCAAGGACATGATCATCCGCGGGGGAGAAAACCTCTACCCCAAGGAGATCGAGAACGCGATCGGCAGTCTGCCCGGTGTGCTCGAAGTGGCCGTGATCGGCAGACCTGACGACGTGATGGGAGAAGTGCCTGTCGCGTTTGTGGTCCCGTACCCGCACGCCTCACTGACTCCCGAGACCGTGATCGAGCACTGTCGCAACCTGCTCACACGGGTCAAGGTGCCCGTCGCCGTGGACATCGTGACCGAACTCCCCAAGAACCCCGTGGGGAAGATCGACAAGCCCGGACTGCGCAAGGCGCTCGTCGGCTGACCTCGCGCGAGGGCGAGGCCACTCCGTCGTCGTACGACCTCCCCGTGTCCCTTCCGTCCCTTCTTTTCTCATATCGACAGTCGACGATCGTCGATTTTCGTTTCTTCGTGCCCAAACACACCACTCAACTCGCCCCAGGAGGAGTCATGGGTTTTCGCCAAGCCGACGTTCCCGACGTGGACCCGGCAGAATTCGAAAAGATACCGACCATGGAGCGGATGAAGCTGCTCTGCCTGCACTGGGTGGACTATGGCTTCGGCGCCCCCAAGATCATGCACTCGTTGTACCTGGTCAAGGGCCTGTTCTTCATCATCGCCGGCTGGCTTCTCATCGGCCTCACCACTCCCGGCTTGCCGCTGCTCGACCTGGGCGCCTGGTGGGGCGAGATGATCGTCCTACAGAAGTCCATGCTGTGGGTGGTGCTCTGGTCTGCCACCGGCTTCAACGAATCGTGGGGCCCGCTGGCGTTCAAGTTCACACCCAACACTGCCGGGTACCGCTACTGGATCCGCACCGGTACCCTGCGGCTCCCGCCCTGGCCCGGCACGATCCCGCTGACCGGCGGTGACGAACGCAAGGCCATCGACGTGTGGCTGTACCTCGGGATGCTCGCCTCCCTCGTCGCGGGCCTGGTGTTGCCCGGCCAGCAGACCGCCGCCGCCTACAGTGAGCCCGGCCTCCTGCCGATGTGGCCCTTCATCGCCTTCATCGCCTTTCAGCTGGTCATGGGACTGCGGGACAAGGTCGCCTTCCTGGCCTCCCGCCCCGAGCAGTACTCCGTGATGCTGCTCGCCTTTGGTGTCCTGACCAACTACGCCGCCGGGCACGTGGACATGATCGTGGTAGCCAAGATCGCGATCTTCGCCGTCTGGTGGGGCGCGTTCCTGTCCAAGATCGGGCATCACTTCACGCCCACCGTGCAGACTATGCTCACCAATTCGCCGATCAACAAGTCCAAGACCCTGCGACGCGCGCTCTACCGCAACGTGCCCGAGGACCTGCTGCCCTCCCGTCTCGCCTGGTTCTGCGCACACGTCCTCGGCACGGTCGTCGAGTTCGTGGTGCCGATAATCCTGCTCTTCACCACCAACTGGGTGGTGGCAGTGCTCGCCGCAGCGTTCATGACGTGCTTCCACGCCTTCATCTACTCGATGTTCGCCGTGGCCATGCCGCAGGAATGGAACCTCTACTTCGGCTTCCTCTCCCCGTTCGTGTTCCTCGGCTTCTTCGCCGGCGACGGCTACGCCGTGTGGGACGCGAGCAATCCCTGGATCGTGGTGGCGGCCGCGGTCTTGACCCTCACCCTGCCGGTCGTAGGGAACTTCCGACCCGACCTGATCTCGTTCCTGCTGTCCATGCGTCAGTACGCCGGCAACTGGTCGTCCGCCACCATGGCGTTCCGGAACAACGGCTGCGAGGCCAAGCTGGACAGCCCCGACTTCATCACCGAGATCACCTCGCACAAGCACCAGCTGTCCAGCCTGTTCGGGCCTGAAGCCGCCGAGATCTTCCTCCAGAAGACCGCCGCCTTCCGGCTCTTGAATTCTCAAGGACGGGGCCATATGTCGCTGATGATGGATCACCTCGACGACCTGGACAATTACCGGTTTCGCGAGGGCGAGATGATGTGCACGTTCTTCGTGGGCTGGCAGTTCGGCGACGGGCACCTGTTCAACCCCTTCACCATCGCCGCCATCCAGAAGCGGTGCCACTTCGAGCCCGGCGAGTTCATCACCGTCTGGACCGAGTCGCAGCCACTGCACAAGAAAACCCTCGAGTACAAGGTGATCGACGCGGCGCTCGGTGTGGTCGAGACCGGCTACTACGTGGTGAAGGACGCGCTCGCAGAGCAGCCGTGGCTGCCCAACGGGCCGATCAACTACACCGTCACCTGGCGCGATCCCGACTATGTTCCCGCAGGGGCCAGTAGGGATCCCATATCAGAGGTGGCAGGCTGAACTGATGACCACCGCCCTCGTCGTCGGTAGCGGGCCCAACGGCCTAGCCGCCGCCCTGACACTCGCCGCCGAGGGAGTGGACGTGACCGTTCTGGAAGCGTCCGACTCCCCCGGCGGCGGCACCCGGTCCGGCGAGGTGACGTTGCCCGGACTCCTCCACGACCACTGCTCCGGCTTCCACCCGCTCGCGTTGGATACCGGATTCAGCCGACAGTTCGACCTCGCCGCGCACGGTCTCGAGTGGCTGTGGCCCGAGGTCCAGTACGCGCACCCGCTCCACAGCGGGCGGGGGGCCGCGGTGGTGCGGTCCGTCGAAGAGACCGCCGCGGGGCTCGGCGGTGACGGTTCCTCGTACCGCCGGATGTTCGGCCCCCTCTCCGCGCATTTCCACGACATCGTGGGCGAATTCCTCCAACCGATGGTGCACGTGCCCCGCCACCCCTTCGCCCTGGGCTGGTTCGGTGTCCATGCAGCGTTGCCGGCCACCGTGCTCGCGCGGCGCTGGCGGACCGATGGGGCGCGGGCCCTGTTCGGCGGGGTGGCAGCGCACGCGTTCCGGCCGTTCGGTTCGGTGATGTCGTCGGCGATCGGCGTGGCGCTGGGGACCGCGGCGCACCGCTACGGTTGGCCGGTCGCGCGCGGGGGCTCGGCTGCGATCTCGCGGGCGATGGTCTCGGCGCTCGAGTCGTACGGCGGACGGGTGGAGACCGGAGCCCTGGTGCGCGACCACCGCGAGCTGGGCCGGCCCGACATCCTCATGCTCAACACCACGCCCGCCGCAGCTGCATCGGTGTTGGGCTCTGCGCAGCCCCCGCGGATCGCCCGCGCCTACAGCCGGTTCCGGCACGGGCCCGGCGCGTTCCAGGTGTCGTATGCCGTCGAGGACGGCATCCCATGGGGGTACGAACCCTCCCGGCGTGCGGGGACCGTGCACGTGGGCGGGAACTTCGAAGAGATCGCCGCCGCCGAACGCGACGTGGTGCGCGGCGTGATGCCCGATCGGCCATTCGTGTTGGTGGGGCAGCAGTCCGTCGCGGACACTGGGCGTGCATCGGACGGGGTGCATCCCGTCGACGTCTACGCCCACGTGCCATCGGGTTGGAGCGGCGACGCCACCGAGATCATCACCGCGCAGATCGAGCGGTACGCTCCGGGCTTCCGAGCGCGGATCCTGTCGACGCGTTCGCGGTCGGTGGCGCAGATCGAGCAAGCCAATCCCAACTACGTGGGCGGCGACATTATCACCGGTGCGAATACGGCCCGGCAGTTGGTGTTCCGTCCGCGCGTGACTCTGCAGCCGTATGCCACCGGCGTCCCCGGCGCCTACCTCTGCTCGGCCGCCGCCCCACCCGGAGCAGGCGCGCACGGCATGGCCGGCTGGAACGCCGCCCGCGCCGCGCTGGCAGACCTGGCGCCATGACTGAGTCTTGGAGCCTTCCAGGCAAGCTCAGCGTGGATCCGCAGAATCTCGAGCGGCTCGGTGAACTCACCAGGAAGATCGGGGAGCGCCTCCAGCGAGAGACCGATGCGATCAGTCACGGGATGACCGCCGAGATCGCGGCTGCGGTCGGTGAGCTCGACGACCGGGCGATGCGTGACGCTCTCCACTCCAGCGTCACGGACAATGTCGAGGTCATGATCGATCAGCTTGCGCACTCCAAAGAGGTGTCCGACCTGCCTTCGTTGCCGCATGCGCACCGGTACGCCGAGGAGCTCGCGCGGCAGGACGTTCCCGAGTCTTCATTGCGTCGTGCCTATCACGTGGGATCCCACTATTTGCTGGCTCGCATCTTCGACCAGGTGCAGGAGATTGACTGTCCGCCTCACGAGCAGCCGCCGCTCTACCGTCACCTGGCGGGCTGGCTGTACCAATACATCGACGCGATCACGCGCCAGGTGATTGCCACATATCAGGAGGAGCAGCGGTCCTCCCACGAGCGGGCTGCGCGCACCACTTTCACCTGGGTCAATCGTGTCCTCGAGGCCGAGGACGTGTCCCCTAGAGAGTTCTCCGCTGCCACCAAATACCGGCTCGACCAGGTACACGTGGCATGCCGAGTGTGGGTCGACGATCGCGCCGACCAGCCCGCGCATAACCCCGCGCTCGCCCCTCTCATCGACCAGGTCCGCGCGATGCTTGGAGGTCGCGACGATCCACTCGTGGTAGTGACCGGTCGGCGCGAGGCGGACGTGTGGTTTGGTGGCGTGCACCGCGTCGACACCCGTGCTTTTGACTCGGTGGTAGCTTCTGCAGGTGGGTCCCGCCTCGCATTCGGTTCACCTGGGTTCGGACCGGACGGATTCCGCGCAAGCCGGTCCCAGGCGCACCAGGCGTCGCGGATCGCGCACGTCGCAAGTGACCCGACCGCGCGCGTGACCTCCTATGCGGACGAGGGGATCCCGGTGATCTCCCGACTCATCGACGACCTCCCCGCCACCCGCGCCTGGGTTCACGATGTGCTGGGGGAGTTGGCGGTCGACTCCGACGCCGCCGCTCGTCAGCGTGACACCGTACGCGTGTTCCTCGAGTCCGCGTTCAGCTACTCAGCGACGGCGTCGCAGCTCATGCTCCACCGCAACTCGATCCGCTACCGGCTGGAGAAAGCCTCGCTGCAACTGGGCCGCGGCGTCGCCGACAAGCCACTCGACACGCAACTCGCGCTGGCCCTGTGCCGCGTCCTCGGCTCAGTCGTACTCGTGCCCGAGAGCGGGCCCGGGACAGCCGGCGCATCATCTCCCGCGCGGGAATGAGAGCCACCGGTTATAGCGCATGTCCGGAAGGGGATGGGGCTTGACCTGCGATGCCCTGCGGCGGGATTGCAGGACATCCCAGGTCAGGGAGGTCAGTCGAGCCTGAGTGCCGCCGGTCAGATCGAGTTGACGATTCCCCGCGGCCTGGTCCGCCGGCATGCCCAGCGCCTGGAGTGCGAGAGCGGCGAGGGTTTGCGGCATCTTGAGCGGAACGTTCTTGCTGGTGAAGCACGTTTCGGGCGTGACAAATTCAGGTACTTCGTGGTTCTGGCCATCTGACACCTGTCTCTGTGAGGGGACTTCGGTCAGCGGCGGGCCCGCTCGCTTCTTGTAACCTAACTCATGATGCTCAGGAACCTCACAGGAATCATTTGCCCCTCAAGTAACAGATAGCGAGTTGATTCTCGAACATCGATGACCTGCATGTTCAGCCGGAGGTTCACCCACCATTCCCATCTCCGGCGTGTCGGCGAAACCGGGAGATAGATTGTTATGCAAAGCTTTACGTCATTTAGATGTGGCTCGAGCGCTGATTATCAGGCAAGTATCCGGTCGGCCGTGGTTGCCGCAGTCGGCAGTGGCCTGCTGGACTTCAGGGTCTTCTCTCGGATGTAGTCGCCGTCGAGCTGGGCGGCGACGCCGAGCACGGTGAAGAGCATCGAATCCATGCCGTGCGGGTACTCTTCGCCCGTGCCGGCCTATATACAGACGCCGGGGCCGATCACGCGCGTGATCCGAACAGCACTCGCGGTTCCAGGTCGAGCCGGGTGACCGGCGCTTGTTCGGGTGGGGACAGGTTGAGCACGAGGTCGCCCAAGCGGCGGATGGTGTGCTGGATGTACGGGGTGATGGTGGCCAGATCGTCGGTGTCGACGGGATAGCCCTCGGCGGCGAGGCCGTTGGCGACGTCGGTGATGTCCAGTGCGGTCGAGTAGATCGCGCAGTTGGCCAGCAGCTCGTTGAACTTGACCACCCGTTCCTGGTGGTCGGGGTCGTTGTGGCCGATGAGCTTACCGCCGATCATCAGCCATTCCGCGTAGCCGTGGAACGCCTCCGCCTTGTTCGTGACCGCCGTGATCTGCTCCCGCAGAACAGGTTCGGAGAGGTAGCGCAGCAGCGTCACCGTCCTGATGACACGGCCCAGTTCGCGCAGCGCCCGGTACAGGCGGTTCTTGTGCGAGTGGTTGCCGAGGCGCCGCAGCAGCGTCACCGACGACACCCGGCCTTCGCGGATGGAGATCGCGGTGCGCAGCAGGTCGGTCCAATGCCGCTCGATCAGACCCCAGTCGATGGCGTTGTCACCGAACAGGCTGTCGATGTGGGAGTACCGGGTGGTCGGGTCGGGCGGTAGAAGTTCAGGTCCTGCCAGTTGCGGATGCGCGGCAGCAGCTCGAACCCGAGCAACGCGGCGAGCCCGAACACCGGCAGCGACTGCCCCTGGGTGTCGGCGTGGATGGTGTCCGGTCGGACGTCGGACTCGTTGCGCAGCAACCCATCGATGATGTAGACGGCTTCCCACGCCCCGCACGGCACGAAATGGGAGAACAGCGCGATGTAGGAGTCGGACACGAACCGCATCGCCAGCCCTCCGTAGCCGCCGTATCGAATGTGGGACTCGGCGAGCAGGTTGTTCTCCCAGGTGTCGATCTGCGATCCGTCGACGGCGACGATCTGCCCGTCGCCCCACATCCCGGCCACGTCCAGGGTGGTGAACGCGTTGATCACATCCGCCGAGCACCGGTGTACCTTGTCGGCGGTGGAGTGCTTGTTGCCCGCGGTGTAGAGCTCGTGGGTGGAGAGCTGGCCGCGCATGTGCCGGGCCACCTCGGTCGCACCGAGGTTCGCGCCGTAGGCGTAGGCGGTGAGCACGTACCGGCCCAGAACATCGCCGCGGATCTTCGGGTCCGACCCGGACGCCGGTCGGCGCCGACGAGGCCCGGCGGACCGCGATGCCGGCGCGGACGAGCGACGAACATCAGCGGGAGCGCACCCTGATCATTTGAATGACCCGCGACCCCGGCACCTTGTCGTGGTCAATCTCTATGGGGAGCGGCCCACCCAGTGCGGTGGCGGCCATGTCCAGTTCCTTCGGCGCAGCTGCTGGCCGTAGGTGAGGGCGGCCTCCGCGGCCTATCTGGCAGTCATCGAGAACATCCGATCACCACTGGCAGGCAACGATTCTACGGCGTTTCCCATGTTTAGGACCGTGCGGACGCCGAGCCCGTCCATCACCAGAATTCCTGGGTGCAGCTCACAGACCTGCCGCTCGGGACCGAGCCCGACCGTGATGTGTGTTGCCTCAATCTCGATCTTTGCGCACTTCGCGTGAAGCGACGGCCAGCGCGCCGGAGGCCAGACCTTGTCTCGGGGGTCCGCAAGTCGATTGAGGCGGGCGCGGGCGGCCTGGTTCATAAGCTTGTCGTACAGACGTGATGCCTCGTCCACGATGCGCTCGGGGATCCGGAACCTATGGCTCGACCCCGAGCGCATCGGCTCGACTCGTCCCCCAAAGGTGTTCACCGAGCAGGCCCATGCGCTCTCTCATGGCTCGTCCCTGGCGAGAATGTCGAGCTGGACTCGGTTGCGGTGGCTGATTTCGCACCGACCGGATTCGAGGTCGCGAAGTAGGGTTCGGCACTGCTCGTCGGTGCCTACGTCCGTGCTCTGCCCGATCACGTTGACGGGTCCGCGTATTCCGTTTCGCCAGTCGATGACCGTGTAGACGAACTGGCCTTGGGTGGCGAAGTCGCGTTGGCGGGTGCAGACGACGAAGTGCTCCGAGAGTGCGCGGACGGTGTACGGGCGACGGGGTTCGATCCCGAAGCGGATCCGGCCGCCGGGGTCGAGTGCGAGCGGGGTGGTCGGTGTGCCCGTGGCGGTCATCAGTGTCACGGTGCTTCCCCCGCGAGCCGGCCTTCCGCGAGCGTTTCCCGCTGATTTTCTCCGAGGGTGTCGCGGTCGATGTCGCCGCGGCCCAGTCCTTCTGGCCGGAGCCCGAGGTGGAAGCCGTCGCCGTCCTGTTTGTGGTGCGGGCAGGGGTAGATCGACAGGCCGCGGCGCTTTTCGTGATGCGTGCGGGCTGCGCGGGCGTCCCTGCGCGTGAAATAGGTGCGTTTGTCACAGTGCAGGCAGGTCACCCGGCAGGATGTCGGGCGGGTGGGTTCGAGGGGCCAATGTTCGGTGCTCCATTCGATTTCGGACGCCGTCGGATCGTCAGACGGCGCGGGTGATCTGCAGATTCAGCCAATCCGCGATCCACTGGACGGCGTTGCGGCCGGCGTTGTCGACGACCAAGTTCTGGTAGCTCTGGTGTGCACCGGAGGCGAAGAAGCTGGCCGCGTTCAGGCCTTCGCCGACGACTGTGGCGAGGTCCTCGGCGCCCTGTGAGCGCGCGATCGTGGACACCGATCCGGCGAGTCCTGCGAGGTCGAGTCCCTGGGCCTGTGTGGTGATCGCGTTCCCGGCCGGGTTGGCGTGCTTGCCCAGCAGCGCGGGGTCGGTCTTGCCGGCTTTGCCGGTGAGCATGTTTGCGGCCACCGAGGCGAGCTCGAGGCCGAGTGGGATCAACGCTGCGGTCTGCGCCGCAGCACCAACCGGGTCGGCTAGCACTCCGGGTGGTGGGAAGAGCTTGTCCGCGGCGGCCCACGCAATTTCCTGGGCCTGGCCGGCGATGTTGGCCAGCTTGATCACGTCGACGTTGCCGAGAATGCTGGTGACCAGTGCGGCGATCTGGGTGTAGCCGGACGGGTCCGGAATGATCGCGAGGATGTGGGAGACCCACTTCAAGTCGACGCCGGCGGCCATCTTCACCAACGGCGCGAACTGCACGTTCAGGTCCCGGGCGGCATCGCGGGCGGCGCGGACATCGCCGGCGGCGATTTTCTGCGGGAGCACGATCAGGTTGTTCAGGATCTTCGGAATGTCGAGAGCGGTCACTCCGGTGACGACGCCCAGGGCTTGGTCGACGACGACTGTCGGTTTGAGGACCGATAACACGCTCGACGCAGCGGAGAGGGCGTCTGCTGGGGTGGCGGCGACGGGTGCGATCTGGCCGCTGAGTGACGCGGCGGTGTTGGAGAGCGCAGAGATTTCGGGTGCAGTGGCGGGCAGTGTGGTGGTGCCGTTGTTCGAGAGTGTGGCTGCGGTGTTCGCGATGGTGGTCACCGCGTCGAGTGCACCGGTCAGGTCTGCGTGGCTCGCGGTGGTAAGGACCTGCGCGGCCGCGTTTTCCGGTGTGCCCACTGGGGCTGCGGCTAAGCCCGTGGTGGCGGCAGTGTTCGCGGCCCCGGACTGCAGCAGCTCGGCGAGTGGGCTGAGTGTCTTACTCAGCGAGGTTGCGGTGTCGCCTATCCGGTTCACATCAACCGAACCACCGGTGTCGCTGCCGCTCAGTTGTTTTCCGAGCGCGTCGACATTCGATCCGAGACCGGGCAGGTCGACGTCGGTGAAATCGGAGGTCAGCGCGGTGGCAATAGCAGTGTTACCTCCTTCGGTGCCGGTGGTGCCGGGGGTCTTCGACAGGATCGATCCGAGCGATCCGAGGAACGGGTTCGCACCCTTCTGGATCGAGCAGTACAGGTCGTTCGGGTCGCAGATCGAGGCCACCCGCCCGGACAACGTGCCCATGCCCTGTGCCCGGGGACCGGCGATCCCCTCCCCGGAGGTTTTCGGTCCGACCGTCGCCGCGCCCGTCGTGCCGGCACCGGGATCGGCGAGCAGTGCCACACCGAGGACCCGGTCCGCGTCGACCGGTCCCTGATCGTTTCCGATCGCCGAGGCGAGATCGCCTGCAGCGTCCGAACCTTGGGAGTAGCCGGTGATCGTGATCTTCGCGCCCTCGCATGTGTCGGTGTAGTTCTTCAGCACGGCGGTGGCCTGCTGATTGCGTCGTTCTTGCTGTCGGCGTAGGTGTGGCCGTTGTCGAACGCGCGCGCCATATAGGGGAGCGTGTATGTCTGCGCGCGGGCACCGTTCTTTGCCTTGATCGCCTCAGCGACGGGAGCCAGCATGCCCACCGGCCGGGTGGGGTCGGCGTTCTCGTTGGTCTCCCATGTTCCCGGGATGAGAAGGTTGAACGTCGACGAGCAGCTGGCCGGGTCGGCATGCGCGATCGCGGGCGCCGAGAGGAGCGCAGTCCCGCAGAACACTGCGGTGGCGGTGACCGCAGCGAGCCCACCTCTCGCAGACCGTGCCATCTGGGGACTCCTATCGCGCTGCAACCAGTGGTCTTCCGGCTGTCAGTCTCAGGTAGCAGTCCTACTATCAGCGACGACCCCCGCACGCGGTCGGGCGTGTCGGCGATCGAGTATCGACGTTTCCCACAGTCGCGCTGCGCTTGCGGGCATCGGCGCGCATCTCGTCCGTTTCCGCAGCCCGATACTTCGAGACGGCGAGCGGGATTGGTGGTCCGGGCGACGCTGCGGACGCCCTGCGCTGTGCGCCCGGAATCTTGGATAGCTACGCTAGCTAGCGTAGCCAAGCTATTGGTTGCCGTAATCTCCTTTTCACTAACCGGAGGTGATGCCGGTGATTCCGATCCCGCCGTAGAGTTTGGGAACTAGCTGGATGGTGTGGACACCCTGGCTGGTGCCCATAGTTCTCTGGTGGAACTCCTGGCATTGACCCGGTCATCTCGGTCCAGCAGATCCGGTGTCGCGGTCGGAAGCGACGACCCCTGCGCCCTGGAACCGATCGGCAAATAGGACTCCTCTCACCAACATCGGGGGGCTTCAACATTGGGGGGCTTCGGCCCCGTCAAAACGCGCGGACACCACCAGCGGATCCGCCCGGCTACGCTCAACTCGACGCCGCTGGAGGTGGAACCATGTTCCGAACCGCTTCGATGCCCCGCAGCATGACTACTCTCGCCGGGATCGCACTCTCAGCACTGTTGCTCGCCGCCCCGTCCGTGAGCGCAGTCCCGACCGACACGGTCCTACCGATCCCCTTCGCGGGACTGACCAACGGACCGACTGGATTGACTAACCCGCCGTCCAGCACGCACATCACTGTCAGGACGAACCCAGACGAGCCGGGGATTACTCGATTCCGCTGCGGCGCATATCCCTACTGCGATCTTGTCGTCCACTGGCGCAACCTGTCGACCGGAGCGAGTGGTGCTGCGGACCTCTTCTACGGATCGATGCCCCCTGGGGTCATCCAGACTGGATCCGGGACGGTGGTCGCTGCCTTCACAGCAGGTGGTGCACCCGGTTACCTGGGCACCCCCACTACGCTGCTACCGGGCGCTGGCGTTTGGGCCGTGCCTTAATCTGGATCCGCCGCTCACGCGATCAGGACCAGGGGCATTCGCGCCAGTCATTGCCGCCTTATCGACCCGATTCCGAGCATGGGCGTGTCTCACTACAGGATCCGCCACCGACCCACTCGTCGTAAAATTCCGACGCCACGGTTCGCGAGACCCTGCAGAAGTCGCTACGCAGCCAGTGGTGCACATCGGCGGCTCGGTTCGAGTACCCGAATACTCTGCGCAGGGCCTGGTCGCTCGAACACACTGATACGCAGCAGCAGCGTGACTCAGGTAGAACGAGGATCGGTGGCCTGCGATGGATACTGACAGCACACCAGAGCCCGAGAACGGGCCGGACGCCCGGCCACCCGCCCCGGCGCCGACCTCGGACACATCGGAACCAGTGACGGCGTCAACCGGGAGCCTGGAACGCGATATCCGCGCCGCGAGCCGCACCGGCCGCTACGCCCTGGCCACCGCCCTCTGCGCAGCAATCGTGTCCAGCGCCGTCTCGGCCGGATCAGCCGTCTATGTCAGCAGAAACGAGTTGGTGAGAAACGAGACCGTCGCAGTAGCCAAAGAGGTGCGAGAGAACCGGCAAAGGGTCTACGCGGATCTCATGACCGGCGTCATCGAGTACCTCGAAGGACTCGGATACCTCAAAGGGACGCTGACGAGGAATCCTCCCGATAGAGAAACTGTCCGGGCGGCATTCGACGACCTCTCTGAGAAGGGAGAGGCGGCAATCAAGACCGTCAACATGGTCTTCCTGGTGGGGAGCATGCAGCTCATCCCGACACTCGACGAGTTCACAAATCCCTACCATTCCTTCGTCAACGACCAGGTGAATCCCTTCGTTCTCCGCAACTTCGGAGGCGCCAGCGACGTCACCGACCCCGACGGACTACTGCGCGATGGCCCTGGATTGATCGCCGAGATCGACCGGATCGTCGCAGTGACCGGGGATTTCTTAGGGAACTTCGTCGTGCGGGGACGCGAGGACCTCGAAACCGGCTGAACCGTGACATGCACCCGCCGATGCATGATCGCACCGGTCTGCAGCCCGTTGGACTTCGTCTCGGCTGGTTTCCGCCGAGTCAGATCCATCATTGTTGTGCCTGATATAACTCGTGGGGCACCTCGAATGCAGCAATCCGGTTCCGACTTCGTGGAGGCCACAACCAGCTGAATCGTCAGCTCTGTGCGATGCGCGATGTTGCAGCTACTGCAATAAATCCCATTTCACCGATCGCGGATCGATGTCGTACCTCCGGCCCTTCAGGCTTGGATGGCGGAGTCCCCCGCTGGTGTGATCCCTGTAGGCCACGTCGACGACCAGGCGGGCCTCCAGCCACCGAACCCCAGGCGGATCGTGTGCGGGCGGCAGCGGGTCGGTGACAGGGCTGCCCGGGCGCTCCAGCGGCCGGAACTCCTCCCGGAGCTGCCGGCGCATCGAGATTGTGAGTCCCGCGCTCACGGACCCCACCAGAATCAACCGCCCTCGGCGTCGTACGCGCCGAGAATCAGCGCGGCGACCGACCGGCTCGAGCCGACGAACCCGATCACCAGCAGACTCGACGCCGTCCGCAGGCCCTGCTTGATCCAGGCTCTGCTCCGCTGGCCGGGAAGGTGGATCGACGTCGACCGTTTCGCCAGGACCCCTTCCATCCCTGCGCTTTTCGCGGCATTCACCATGATCTTGCCGCTCTGATTCTCCCAGAACGGTGGGACGGTGATCGGCAGGCCCCCCACGTCCTGGAGCATCGAATCCAGCTCGGCCAGCTCCGCCCGCCGATCCAGATACGACGCCCTCGTGAGGTCCCGGTCGCCGCGCGTCAGGACGTCGAAAGGTAAGAACGTCACAGGGATTCGACGTTGCAGCGGCTTCGTTGCATGGACGATCCCCATTCTGCGCTGGAGCAGTCCGAACGAGGCGGTGCCGTGATCGAGGACGACGACCTCGCCGTCGAGGACGATGCGGCCGCGGCCGCCGAATGCTGCGGTCAGCGCGTCGGCGATCTCCGGATACGAGGTCGTCACCACGTTCATGGCACGCGTCCACAGCACCGGCTCGCTGCCGCCGCCCACCGAGGCCAGGATCCGGCATCCGTCGTACTTCATCTCGAAACTCCACGGCCGCTCCGCGGTGGTCTCCGGGAGAGCGTCAGTAGAAGTGCGGAACCGTGTGTTGTGCCGCCGTTCGTGAAGTCACGACTCACGGTATCGGTACCCTCTTCCGGGCTTTGGCCCATTCGCCTGGCCAAATATCGGCGACCTCGGTGGTCGTGGGGGCCCGTGCGGGGCTGCCTGGGCCACCCGGGTGGCCCAGGCAGGTGCTCAGCCCGTTTTGGCTTCTATCCGGGGTTCGAGCATGCCCGCCAGTCCGTGGTCGATCGCCATCCTGTGATCAATGCCGAGAGGGCGGACGCCCCACCGCTGATCTGCACGGATTGCTGCGACAGACCCCTTCACGGGATCTGTCGTGCAGATGCCCCGCCAAGTCGGCTGCTTGCAGCAGGTGTTTCACGCAAAGTATGAAAAACTTACCAAGTTACTATGATTTACTGAGTATCTATGTGATGATGATCCCACCCGGCGCGCAGCGCGTCGGCGGGACGGTGAATCGAAGGGACTACTCATGAGCGACACTCAGGGCGAACCGCTCCGTACCGGCCTTCTTTTCCTCGATCCGTACAACGACTTTGGGAGCTAGCCATGGGTTCAACCATCTCGTCCGTGGACGGGCAGTCGGCTGCCTCGCAGACCACACACGGTGACTTCGGGCTGTGGAGACTCTGCGCGTGGGCAGGTCCGGTCTTTCTCGTCGGCGCCGGCATCGCGTGGTGGGGTATCGCAGGTTTCATTCTGCCGCCGAGGGAGAACTGGTCGGCCGAGCGCATCGCCGAGTTCTATCGCGACAACGAGATCTCCATCCGTATCGGGATGGAAGGCGCGATCATGTTCGCGATGTTCTACTTCGTGTGGAGTCTCGCGGTCGCGTTGGTGATGCGCCGCAACGAGGGGCGGGAACGCATCCTCTCCACCATTCAACTCGTCGGGGGCGCCGGGACCTCGGCGGCCGCCGTAAGCTTCTGTACGATCTGGCTCACTGCCAGCTTCCGGGCCAGTACCCGCGCGGCCGATGAAATTATGCTGCTCAACGACCTGGGCTTCATGTTCCTCATCATGACCTTCGTTGCAACGCTGTTCCAGATGGTCGCGTTCGGTGTGTTCGTTCTCCGCGACCCTCGGCCGACGCCGCTGTACCCGCGATGGCTCGGCTACGTGAGCTTCTGGCTCACCGCCACGCTCCTCACCGGGCTGTTGATGCCGAGTTTCCAGAGCGGACCCTTCGCGTGGCACGGACTGATCACCTACTACCTCGGTCTGAACGCCTACTTCGGCTGGGTCATCGTGACGAGCTGGTATACCTTCGCCGCCATCCGTCGCCTCAAGTCCGATGATGCCGCGACGCTTCGGGCCTCCTGATGGCCTCGACAGCGGTCGCCCCAAGGCCTAGCAGGGCGCGAAGGCTTCCCGGCGAGGAAGGAACCTGGGTCCTGATCTTCGGGGACATGACCGTGTTCGGGATTCTGTTCGGGGTCTATGCGTGGTACTACGGGCAGGAATCCGCGCAGTTCGGTGCCGACCAGGCCGCGCTGAACAAGAACTTCGGTTTCGCCAATACCCTGTTGCTGCTCAGCAGTTCGTTGCTGGTGTACGCGGCGGTTCAAGCCATCCGACAGCAACGCCACTCGCTGGCCAGTCCGCTCATTCTGGCGGCGATGGGCTGCGGAGCTGTCTTCCTGGTCGACAAGGGCATCGAGTACTACGACAAGCTGTCACACGGAATCAGTGCAGCCACCAGCGACTTCTTCATGTACTACTTCGTGTTGACGGGACTTCACGCCATTCATGTGATCGTGGGACTCGCGCTGCTCGGGTTCGTGTTCTCGCTGAGCCGGAAGCCGACTCTGACGGCGAGGCAACACACCTATCTCGAAGGAGCGACGGTCTTCTGGCACATGGTCGACGTTCTGTGGATCATCATGTTCCCCCTGCTCTACCTGGTGCACTGACATGACGAAACTCGTAGATCGCCGCATCCTGGCGGCCTGGCTGTTGCTCGTGGGCGCAACCATGGTCGCATGGCAGCTCGGCAGCGACCACGGCGTCAGCGACGTCCGCACGGCGGCCGTCCTCATCCTCGTCATCGCCTTCGTCAAGGTCCGTATCGTCGGACGGTACTTCATGGAGATCCGCGAGGCGCCCATCGCGCTGGCCGCGATCTTCGACACGTGGCTCATCGCCGTCGCATCGACAGTCCTCACCCTGTACTGCTTGGTGTGACGGGCCAGATGTAAACGCCGGCGGGCTGACGCTCGCTCGGCATTCATTGTTTCCCCTCAAAGAATGGAAGTGAAGGAAATGTCTCAAAAGTCAAGTGCCCCGCCGCGGCGTGAGGTGCAGTTTCAGTCAGGTGACTCCTTCTGCTCGGCTTGGCTGTACCTCCCGGAAACCGCCGTCGGCGAACGCGTGCCCATGGTGGTGATGGGTCACGGTCTCGGGGCAACTCGGGAATTGAGGCTCGCAGCCTATGCCGAGCGATTCGTCTCCGCCGGCATGGCGGTGCTGGCCTTCACCTACCGAAACCTGGGCGACAGCGGAGGTGAGCCGCGTCAGGTGCTCTCCATGCCCAAGCAGCTGGCCGATTGGGATGCCGCGATCGAGTACGTGGCTTCCCTCCCGGAGGTGGACGACAAGCGCATCGCGGTCTGGGGCACGTCCTTGGGGGGTGGGCACGCCATCGCGGTCGCCGCTCGGCATCCAGAGCTTCGCGCGGCGGTGTCGCAATGCCCCTTCACGGACGGACTCAAGAGTGCGAATGTCCTGACGCCCCGCGAGTTGTTGCAGATTTCGGGCTACGTGGCCCGCGACCTGTTCGCAGCGGTGCGGGGCAAGGATCCGGTCTGCATTCCCGTCGCGGCCGCGCCCGGCGAGGTGGGCCTCATGCAAGCACCCGACGCACTGCCTGGAATGCTTGCCCTGGTGCCTCCGGGGCATGACTTCGTCAATCAGGCCGCGGCCCGAAGCCTGCTGAGCATCGTCAAGTACCGGCCCGGCCGTGCCAGCCGGAAGATCGTCCCACCCATTCTGGTCTGCATCAGCAAGAACGACTCGGTTGCACCCGCCGACGTTGCCGAGCACTACGCTCGCCAGGCACCCCGCGGAGACGTCCGCTTCTACGATGCTGGGCACTTCGGTTTCTACGTCGGTGCGGCGTTCGAGGAACTCGTTGCCGACCAGCTCGAGTTCCTCGTCAAACACCTCGAACCCGCTGTCGCAGGTTGACATCTGACGTGTGAGGATCTCGATCCTTGACGGACGGATGCTCACGTGCCGAGAAGATCGCCTTTCCGCTCGTCCGCGAGACGGCCGCGACGGTGCAGTGGCACCATGCGCTCGCGGTGCCCGGAACCTCGAGCGCCTTTGCCATGGCGGACATGGAGTTTGCCGAACCGGCCCAGATCCCACTTGATATCGGCCAGATCCAGGTGACGCGCCTCGTTGACCCGCAACCCCACCTCGGCCATCAACCGGGAAGCGGCGTAGTTGCGGGCAACAGGCCCGAACTTGCGGCAGGTCACCAGCTCTCCGCGCCACCCGGCGAACAACCGCGCGATCTTCTCGGCAGCCGGCGGGATGCGAAGTTGGCCATGGATCGACCTCGGGACGGTTCATCTCGTCGATCGGACACTCGACGACCGGCCGGTCAGGTTATGGATCGCGACCTTGTGCCGCAACTCCAGGAACTCGAAAAAGGTCTTGAGTGCCTGCGCCCGAGCAAGTCTCGTTGGGATCGGCACCGGGCGCAGGACCGTGCCGAAATACGCGTCCGCGTCCGCGGGCTGCATGTCCCACAACGGTTTGCCGAACCAGGTCCGCACCTGCTCCAAGTGACTGACATCCGTGCGAATCGTGTTGTCCGACAACCGATCCGCGCAACGGGCCAGGACGAACCCCGCGAACACGTCGGTCTCGAAACGCTCGATCTCCTCCGGGCCCGCCGCCGCACGCACCTCGCGCAGATCCCGCACGACCGACAACCCCACCGCGCCTCCTGGCCTTCAACTTCACCGCTGGAGCATCATCCAACACGAGACCCACTCGGAATACATGAAGTTGAGTCAGAACGGCCAAAACTCACCAGAACACGGAGAACCTCAGGTCCAGCACAGGAGCGGCGCCTGACGACCCCCAGCGAACTCCGGGGTTATTTTTTAGGAAAAGGAGCTGCCACGGCAGACACCTCGCCTCGTGGCCGACCCAACGTCCTGGCTGTCCGGCTACCGACGTTTGAGCCCTCGCTACGAGCGCGATCCCCGCAACTACCTGGCCTTTCTCGGACTGGCAGCCGCCCTGTGTTGCTACAAACGACTCGTCCGTCTCACCACGTAGGACACGGTCTAAGAGTCGGCGACCACGTGAGGTCGGCCGTAGTAGCGCACCAGCTTGCCGCGGGAGTACAGGTCGCGGCCGGCGGCCTGGGCGATCACGATGCCCACCGCTCCGGCCAGGCCTGCACGAAGCGGGCGGCGACCAGCGACTCGACGCTCGGACTGAAAGCGCACAGCACCGAGGTTCTATGCCGATGGCTGCCAGTTCGTCCACGTCACTCGGCTGCGGGCGATGTAGGCGACGGCACCGGCCGGCATGGGGCGGCGCCGGCCGGTGCCGGATCGGCGAGCACCTGCCCGAACGCCAGGCCGAACAGACAGGCGGTGACCGTGAGCTGCGCGGCCGAGGTCGACGCGTGCAGCTCACGGGTCAGCGCGGGCAGCACTGGCAGGTAAAGGTCCATCGAGATCGGCCCGAAGACGGTCAGCAGCGCGAGAACGACGGCCAGACACGGCCGACCGTCCGCTCGCGCGGCACGCTCGGCACGCTCGGGGTGCTCACACGGCTCCAATCGAACAGGGGAGATAAGACGGAGTCAGCAGCGGCGTCTGGGCACCGCGGAACTCGACAGCTTTCAACGCAAGCGCGTTGGGCGGCGGTCAGGCGTTTCTGTGGAGGGGGTGGTGTACCGGCAGTGCTTGCCTGGCACCGTGCGCACCTGCGCAGGATGCCCGTGCCTGGCGGTGCCAGGCCGAGAGGGTGTGCGGCCCTATCGGCCTGGCACGTCCGCATGTCAGGCGATGGTGCCGGTGTCGATGACGAAGCGGTAGCGGACGTCGGAGGCCAGGACGCGCTCGTAGGCTTCGTTGACCCGGTCGGCGGAGATCACCTCGACTTCTGCGCCGATGCCGTGCTCGGCGCAGAAGTCGAGCATCTCCTGGGTCAGGGCGATGCCACCGAACATCGACCCGGTGAGAATGCGCCGCGGGCTGCCCAGCAGGATTCCGCCTACGGTCAGCGGCCCCGGGGCAATGCCGACGTTCACCATGGCGCCGTCGAGGGCCAGCAGGCCGAGGTAGGCGTTGGTGTCGATGTCGGCGCTGACGGTGTTGACGATGAGGTCGAACCGGCCGGCGAGCTGGGTGAAGGTGTCCGGGTCGGAGGTGGCGCGGTAGTGGTCGGCGCCGAGCCGCAGACCGTCGTCCTGCTTCTTCAGCGACTGCGACAGCACGGTGACCTCGGCGCCCATGGCGTGGGCGATCTTGACCGCGATGTGGCCGAGGCCGCCGAGGCCGACGACCGCGACCTTCTTGCCGGGGCCCGCGCCCCACCGGCGCAGCGGGGCGTAGGTGGTGATGCCCGCGCACAGCAGCGGCGCGGCGGCGGCCGCATCGAGGCTGTCGGGGACGGACAGGACGTAGTCGGCGTCCACGACGACGTGGGTGGAGTAGCCGCCCTGTGTGGTGGTGCCATCACGGTCGGCGCCGGCGTAGGTGAGGATCGCACCGTTTAGGCAGTACTGCTCGTCGCCGCCTCGGCAGTGGGCGCACTCGCCGCAGGAGTTGACCATGCAGCCGACGCCGACGCGGTCGCCGGCCTGGTACTTGGTGACGTCGGCACCGACCTCGGCGACGACGCCGACGATCTCGTGGCCGGGGACGACGGGGAAGGGCTGGGGGCCCCAGTCGCCGTTGACGGTGTGGATGTCGGAGTGGCAGATACCGGCGTACTGGATCGCGATGAGGACGTCGTTCGGGCCGACGTCACGGCGTTCGATGGTGGTGGGGGCCAGGGGCTCGCCGGCGGCGGGGGCGGCGTAGGCGTTGACGCGCATGCGCAGATGTTCCTCGTTCAGGGGGGTGGCTGGTTCAGGTCAGGTGTCAGTCGGTGGCCGGGGAGGCGGCGTATTCCTCGTCGGTGACGGGGGTCAGCCAGTGCACGACGTCGTGGTCGGCGTCGCTTTCGTTGATGGCCAGGTGGACCATCAGCCGGTTCGGAGCGGCGCCGTGCCAGTGCTCCTCGTCAGCCTCGAACAGCACGCGGTCACCGGGTCGGATGACCTCGATCGGTCCGCCCCGGCGCTGGCAGTCCGGGCTGCGCAGGAGAGAGGTCGCCGCGCTGGCCGACGTGAGCGTGGAGTACTACGCGAAGCTTGAGCGCGGCAACCTCGCCGGCGTCTCCCCCGCCGTCCTGGAAGCCGGGGCCCGCGCCCTGCAGCGGCCACTGCTGCGCCGTGCCGGCGCAGCAGTGGGCCGCTGCGAGACGGAGAGATCAGCTCACGGCCGACTTGGCCAGTGCCTTGCGTGCCAAGCTGGCCGCGTAGAGCGGAGTCTCGCGCTGGTTGTGGGCGTGGGTCGAGGCCTGCTGTTGCGCGGCGGCGTCGTCATAGCTCACGCCACCCTGATCGAGAAGGTCCAGGAACCCTTGGGTGGGGTGGACGGTCACGGTGTTGGTAAAACGGCAGGTTTTGTCATCGATCGGCTCCACCCGCAGGTCCCATGTGACCTGGGCTTTGGTCCAGACGCCCGCTGTCTGCGCATCGGTCAGCGACACCATGCGGCAGTGGTGCGGCTCGTGCACCTCGGCCACGTAGTGCTGGATGATGAGGCTGCCGCCGACGTTCTCCACGCAGATGACCATCGGGCGTCCGTCATCCGTGGTCGTCCGGCCCGCAGCGATGTGCTCGCCCGGCGCGCAACGCTGGTACTCCGCGTCGGGCAGGTTCAGCACCCAGTCCGCGATGTCGACCGCCTCGATCGGCGCGTCGACCGTAGCCGTCACCTCTGTCTCGGTCATCAGCAGGGTGTGTACTACCTGTTCGTTCGACAAGATCTGATCCTTTCTCAGTGCAACGCACCGCATGAGCAGTGAGTCACCTACGTATTTGCAATCGAGAGATGTCGCCCCCGTTGGGCGATTCTGTGGTGAGCGTCAGACGTGTGCGCCCTTGAAGGCGGTGACGAGCTCGTCGGTGCTCAGGATGGCGTGGGCGTACGTCGGACCGTTCAGCTCGTGGGCCGCGTGCAGCAATTCCCGGCTGAACGCGGCGGTCGCTCCGCGTACCAGGGTCACGTGGTAGCCCAGTTCCATGGCGAAGCGGCTGGTCGACTCGATGCAGGAGTTGGCCAGCATGCCGACGTTCACCACGTGGGTGATGCCGTGCTTCTTGAGCTGGAAGTCGAGATCGGTGTTGGCGAACCCGCTCTGCGCCCAGTGCTCGTGGATCACGACATCGTTCGGCTGGGGAACGAAGTCCGGGTGCCAGTCGCCGCCCCAGGCTCCGTCTTCGAACACCAGGGCCTCCTTGGCGGCGGCCTGGTCCCGGGTGAGGTAGTTCCAGTTCGCGTAGTTGCCCTCGCGCCCGCGACGGTGCGGGACGACGAAGACCTGGATGCCGGCCGCACGCGCGGCGGCCACCACCGCGCGCAGGTTGTCGAGCAGGCCGACCTCCTTGGCGACCTCTTCGACCAAGGGCCAAACCTTGCCCCCTTCGGAGAGGAAGTCGTTGTACGGGTCCACCAGGAGCAGCCCCGTGTGCGCCGGGTCGTACTGCGTATCGGTCATGAGTGATGCCTCCAGACGTGCCGAGGAGTCCACGTCTTGTCACCTGGACGCTCTCTCGGCTCACCCGAGAGTAACTCAAAAAATCATAGTGATCAACTCTATTTTTCATAGTCACTCGCTCGATCTCTGCGATGATGGGGGCGGAACGAGTTCACGAGGAGGACGTCGGTATGGCTGGCTGGTCAGAGATCACGAGCACGCAGTGCCCCGTCGCGCGGTCGAGCGCGGTGATCGGGGACCGCTGGACGCTCGTGATCATGCGGGAGCTGACGATGGGCAACCGCCGCTTCGACACATTGCAGGTCCAGACCCTGACTTCGCCGCAGATGCTGACCAACCGCCTCAAGCGGCTGGAGGCCGACGGCATGCTCGAACGCCGTGCGTACAGCGAGAGGCCCCGCCGCTACGAGTACCACCTCACCGACAAGGGCGAAGCCTTCGCCTCGGTACTGCTCGCCCTGCGGGCATGGGGCGAGACATGGTGCAAGGAGCCCGGGGAAGAGGTCGCCGTCCACCACATTCACAAGACATGCGGTCGCGAGGTGGGCCTGAGCGGCCCCGTGTGTGAAGGGTGCGGCGAACCCTTCACCATGAACGAAGTGACGGCTGAACTCAGCGCGGCCTTCGCACAGGAACGCGAGGCCAGGAGCGCAGCTGCCAGACGCGACGCCGAGGCCCGCCGAACCTGACCTGCCCCCTCGGGGGCACGACGGCCGCGGAGCCGTCAGCCATGCGGGATCCCGTCTGCCGACGGCACACGCCTGCCGACGGCACACGCCTGCGTGTCACGCTTCGGGCCTCTGGTGCCTGGAAACCAGCAGTGTCGAGTGTGCAGTAAACGTCGCGGGGATCTCGATCTTCTCGCCGAACGGTTCGGTGAGGCGGGTGCCTTGGCCTGCTGTTCGTCCATGGCCATGGCGCCGGCCAGGACCATGCGGTCGTCCGCGGAAATGATGCGATGCGCAATCTTCAGGTTATGGCGCAGTTTCCGAGCACCATCGTGAACGGGCGCGATGCGAAGGTGCACGGCTACAAGGAAGCCGTGCTGTGCGCCACCTGCGACCAGGACAGCCCGGCCGCCGCCGAGCTGCTGGCCCTGTTCACCGAGAACGACGGGACCTCCCCTGGCAACATGCAGGTCTTCGGCGAACTCGCCGTGGCCTGGGTCGAGTAGGTGCGTCACCGTACGGCCGACGAGGCCGCACACGACGACGAACACAAACAGTGGCAACGCAGCGAGCTGTAACCCGCGAAAGCGGGCACTTCGCCGCCCTGGCCACGACGACCCGTGGCGGGAGTGTCCGGAGCACCGGCGGGAGGCCTGCACGGTTGTGGCACTGGTCTGTGGAGTGCCCGGCCCGGTGAGCGAGGGGCGGCCCCGTGCACGGTTGGCGCGGGTGCGTGCGGGCCGGTAGGTACGTCGGGGCGGATGTCCTGGCGCCGACACTAGGAGGCGTGTGCGCGGCGCAGGACGCGTTGGGCAGGCGTGAACAAGGACGGGACGCGCGGGGTATGGTTATCCGAGCAGGTCGTCGACCTGGTGCCAGCGTTCCAGGGTGGTTCGGGCGCGTGGCCCGTCCTCCCGGTCGGCAATGGGATGCGCAGGGTGCGCAGGATCGTGTGACGCGACAGGCCCACCGCGAGTATCGCCGGCAAACGTGATCCCGGCCGGCCCGCTAACTCTTTGACCACGGCCTTGACCTGCGTGGTCAGACGAGCGGTGCGTCGCTGGTATCGCTCCAGCACCCCGGGCACCTGCTCGCGGAAGGTGTGGCAGCAGCCTCGCGTGGGACACACCAGACGCCGCACCCGGACACGGACCACCACCTGTCGCCCGTCGACCGGAACGTCGGCCACCGTCCGCCAGTGATAGCCATGCAGCGCTCCGACGAGGCCCCGCACACCGGACAGACCGCGGCCTCCTGCAGAGTCCGCGCCCGCACCACGATCCGCTCACCCTCGTCGGCCACATCCTCTATGACCAGCGGGGACAGACCCGAAAACACCGTCTACACAAGCTCGTTGACATCCATCACATGATGGTCATCGACCCTCACAACTCTCCGTCACCACCGAATGTGAGACAGGGCCGTTAAATTGACACACCCCGGCCTCGCAGCTCGCGCGGGCCGGACTCTCGTCGGCGGACTCGGACTTGGTCACGGACTGCCGTCATCGCAGTGGATTGCCCCAGCCGATCGTGGCCCGCAGGTTGGCCTTGAGCAGTTTGCCCCCAGCGTTGCGCGGCAGCGGCTCGGTGGCTACCGCGACGTACTGCGGGACCTTGAAGTCCGCCAGCTGCTCGCGGCAGTGCGCGATGACCGATGCGACGTCGACCCCGGCGTCGCCGCCGTACACGACCGCGCCGACCTTCTCGCCCATCACGTCGTCGGGTACGGCGAGCACCGCTGCCTCCAGGACGCCCGGCGAGGCGACCAGCGCGGACTCGACCTCGAAGCTGGAGATGTTCTCGCCGCCGCGGTTGATGATGTCCTTGATGCGGTCGACGATGTGGACGCGCCCGGCGTCGTCGACGCGGACAATGTCGCCAGTGTGCAGCCACCCGTCGACGGTCGTCTCGGCCGTCACTTCCGGGCGGTGCCAGTAGCCGTCGGTGACGTTCGCGCCGCGGGCCACGAGCTCGCCGACCGTCGGGTCGGCCTCGTTGAGCGGGACGAGGCCCAGGTCGACCGACGGCACGGCGTAACCGACGGAGTCGGCGTGCTCGACCGCGTCGGCGTGGGGCAGCAGCGTCATCAAGGAGGCGGTCTCTGTCATGCCGTAGCCGTTGAAGACCTCCGCTCCGCGGAAGGCTGTTTGGAGCTCGCCGACCAGGCTCTGGTCGATCGGCGATCCGCCGTACCCGACCCAACGCACGGTGGAGACGTCCGCGCCGGCGAAGGCCGGGTTGCGCAGGAGCAGCGCATAGACCGCCGGCACGGTGACCATGAAGGTGATCCGCTCGGTCGCCAGTGCCTCGATCAGGCGCACCTGGTCCAGCGCGGGCATGATCACGGCCGTGCCGCCGACCTGGACTGCCACCAGCATCTGGGAGTTGCAGCCGGTGACATGGAACAGCGGCACCGAGATCAGGGTGCGCAGCGCCGCTCCCGCATCCGGGGGTATGCCGATCGTGCGGATCATGTTCTGGGCGTTGCTCAGGAACGCGCGGTGCACGACCGGAACGCCCTTCGGTGTGCCGGTCGTGCCGGAGGTGTAGAAGAGTGCGGCCACGTCGTCGAGGCCCAGGCCCTCGGCGACGTACGCCTCGGCGTCGGGCAGCGGGGTCTCGGGGGCGAGATCGACCTTGGTGCCGGAGTCACCGAGCACGAACTCGACCTCGGAGACGGACGAGCGGGTGTTGACGGCGACCACCACGGCGCCGGCCATCAGGGTGCCCCAGAACGCCAGCACCCACGAGATGCCGGCCGGGTAGCGGATTGCGACCCGGTCGCCGTGCTCGACGCCGTGGGCGCGCAGGCCGCCCGCGACCCGCGCCGCGCGGTCCCAGAGCTGCCGGTAGGTCAGCCGCTCCCCGCCCAGCTCAGCGACCGCCTCGACGCCGGGTGAGCCCTCCATCCGGCTGCGCAGGAGCGCGAGCAACGAGTCCGGCAGGTCGGCGTACTCCGGGCCGTTGACGGAGTCGACCGTTACGCCGTCGCGGCTGAACGGGTTGTGTGTGCGGGGAATGGGGACGATTGTGCTCATCGGGTGCCTCCGGTGAAATAGCGGACGGCGTCGACGATGACGGCTGAGGTCATGATGGCTCTCTTCGATCGGGCAGGTCCCGCCGCCTCCACGATCCGCTCGGGTGTTTCTTGCTTGTGGTCCGTGCTGTAGCGCGCCACCGGTTCCTCCGACCTTCCCGAACGCGGGCAGTTGCCCCGTCGTCAACTCTCGAGTCCATTGTCTGTCAAACGTAATATTATGAGCGACAAGCTACTGATTTCGGCGACATGATCCGATCCTGCAGGACATGGGGTCTGCCGATCGTCGCGCCGATCGCCGCGCGGACGGCGTCAGGAAGGATGGTTGGCGGCGGCCGCTTTCGTCCTGTCGCTACGTTCGCGAGCGAAGGCTTCGCCGGGTGTGTCGAGTGTGTCACCGACTGTGAAGGGTTTACCGCAGCCCTCGCACACCGTGCCGTTCAGGCCGACCTCGTGACCGCATGCCCTGTGGATGACGTGGACGGCCAGCTCGTCGTCGGGCTCCTTGCACCACGTCTCGCCCCATGCCCTCAGGGCGAGCAGTACAGATCCGAATGCGCTGCCCTTGTCGGTCAGCCGGTACTCGTAACGGCGCGGCCGCTCGCTGTAGGCGTGACGTTCGAGCATCCCGTCCGATTCGAGTTGCTTCAGGCGCTCTGTCAGCATCTGGGGCGAAGCGGAGGTCTGGACCTGCAGGCTGTCGAAACGTGTGTTGCCCATTGCCAACTCGCGCATGATCACCAAGGTCCAGCGCTCCCCGATGACCGCGCTCGACCGCGCGACGGGGCACACCGTGTCCGCGACGTCCGACCAGCTCCCCATGATGACCGCCTTCCAGAAGGTCTGCTTGCAGCAGTTGTCTCGCGTCAACGATATCACTATGAAAAAATGACTGAGTCACTATGATTTACAGAGTTTCTGTGTGATGATGATCCTGCCCGGCGCGCAGCGCGTCGTCGGCGCCGATCAATCGAAGGGACTACTCATGACCTCAGCCGTCATCGTCGACGCCGTCCGCACCCCGCTCGGACGAGGCAAGCCCGGCGGCGCGTACGCCGACATCCACCCGGTCGAGCTGCACGCCGCACCGCTCCGCGCCCTGGTCGAGCGCACCGGGATCGACCCCGGCACGATCGACGACGTCATCAGCGGCGCCGTGGGTCAGGTCGGGGAACAGTCGGGCAACACGGCACGGTGGGCACTGCTCGCCGCCGGCTACCCCGAGTCGGTCCCCGGAGTCACGGTGGATCGCCAGTGCGGATCCAGCCAGCAGGCGCTGCACTTTGCCGCGCAGGGTGTCATCGCAGGTGCGTACGACGTCGCGGTGGCTTCGGGTGTCGAGTCGATGTCTCGCATCCCGATCGGGTCACAGTTCCTGGGCAAGGACTTCGCAGGCCCGTCGGTGGCTGAGCGATATGCGCCGGGCTTGATCCCTCAGGGGGTCTCGGCCGAGCTCATCGCCAGGAGATGGGGCTTCTCCCGCGCTCAGCTCGACGAGTTCGCGGCTGAGTCGCACGTGCGCGCCGCAGGGGCATGGAAGGACGGTCTGTTCGACGACGAGGTGGTACGCGTCAGCGACCTCGCCACCGACGAGACGATCCGACCCGCCACCACGCCAGAGACGCTCGCCGGGCTGATGACGGCGTTCGAGGACGACCACTGGAACCGTCGCTTCCCGGGGATCGAGTGGAAGGTCACCGCCGGGAACAGCTCCCCGGTCAACGATGGCGCCGCCGCCGTCCTGGTGATGTCGGAGGGAGCCGCCGAGCGGCGAGGGCTGCGGCCACGGGCGCGCGTGCACTCGTTCGCCGTCGCGGGCGACGATCCGATCTTCATGCTGACCGGCATCATCCCGGCGACGCAGAAGGTCTTGGATCGCGCCGGTCTTACTGTCGACGACATCGATGTGTTCGAGGTCAACGAAGCTTTCGCGTCCGTGGTCCTGGCCTGGCAGGCAGAGACGCGAGCGCCTCTGGAGAAGGTCAACGTGAACGGCGGCGCCATCGCGATCGGTCACCCGTTGGGCGGTTCTGGTGCCCGGCTGGCCACCACCTGTCGACCGTCACGTAATTCCCCAGGGGTGTCCGTCACGTAATTCCCCATGCTCGGGCGTGCTGAGTCGAGGGTAACCCGAGCGGGTGGGGGTGCGGATCAGGTTGCGCCGGCGGTGCGATGTCCGGGTCGTTTGCGGGGTCGGTAGGACGGTCCGTCCATCAGGGTTTGGTGGCTGGTGTTGATGAGCCGGTCGAGGAGCGACTCGGCGACGACCGGGTTCGGGAACAGCGGGTACCAGTCCTTCGGGGCGCGGTTGCTCGTCAGAATCAGCGGTTTGCCGGCGATCGCCCGGTCGGAGACGAGATCGTAGAGGTCATCCGACTGGGTGGTGGTGTGCTCGCGCATCGCGAAGTCGTCGATGATCAACACCAGCGGACGGGTGTATTCGCGCATCCGCTGACCGATGGTGCGGTCGGCATGGCCACCGGCGAGGTCGGCAAGCATGCGGGAGCACTTGACGAAACGCACGTCCCCACCGCGGCGGGCGACATGATGCCCGAGTGCTTGTGCCACATGGGTTTTGCCGACCCCAACGGGTCCGTAGAGAATGACCGACTCGCCGGCGTCGAGCCAGCGCAGGGCGGCCAGGTCCCGCAGCATCGCCGCCGGGAGTTTCGGGTTCGCCGTGAAATCGAAGTCCTCGAACGTGGCCTGTTGCTCGAACCTGGCCCGCCGCAGCCGGCGGGCCAGCGCCGCCGTTTCCCGGCGGGCGATTTCGTCCTCACACAGCACTTGGAGGAATTCGAGGTGTCCGAGCTGCCCGTCCCGGGTTTGGGCGAGCCGGGCATCGAGCGTGTCGAGCATCCCGGTCAACTTCAATGTCTTCAGTGCAGCACGCAGGCTGGGATCATGAATGGTCATCACAGAAACCTCCTGGTTCAACGTGATTGCAGGACAGTTGGGTGGAGTCGAGATCAGGCGGTGCGTTCGGCGTCGAAGGCGTCGGGTCCGCGCAGGAACGCCGGCGCCGGCGCGGCGGCCGGGGCGGGCTGTCCGTCGTGTTCGGTGCCGGCGGCGAGGATGCCCTTGACGGTGCGGTAGCTGGGGTCCCCGACCTCGAGGGCACGGGCGCACGCCGCATTCAGGCGCCGATCCTCGTAGCGGTCCCGCAGCCGGACGATGCCCTGGATCGCCCGCAGCCGATGCAACGCGTTTACCTGCGACAACTCGGCGACCACGGCGACCGCGCCGGGACCGATCTGCTCGGCCTGCGCCCTGCACCAGGACACGGTCTGCAGTGTGTAGGCGATCTTGTGCGGCGGGTAGTGCTCGGGGTTCGTCGACCGCCCCGACAGGTGCAGCACGTGGGTGGCGACCACCTGCTCGGTATGGAAGATCTGCACCACGTCGCCGCTGGTGCGAATCAGCACCTGCTGGCCGATCAGCCGCCAGGGCACCGAATACAGGGCCTTGCCGGCCTTGACATGACAGTCCGGGGCAACCTTCCCGGCCTGATAGAGGACCGGTTCGAATGGTCGCGGTGGAAGCTGTGTGAGACGGTGCTTTTCGATGGCCTCGAACACCGCTGTCGGCTGCGCTCCGTCGAGACCGCGGTGCTGGTGCCGGCCGTAGACATCGGTGCACCAGGCCAGGGCGGCGTCCTGCATCTGCGCCAGTGAGGTGAACTCCCGGCCCTTGAAGAACGAGTCGCGGATATAGGGCATCGGACGCTCGATCCGCGGTTTGTCCTTCGGCTTGCCGGCGCGAGCCGGGTCGATCAACAGCCCGTAGAACCGGGCGAGCTCGGCATAGGCGCGGTTGATCTTCGGGTCGTACAGGTCCGGCCGGTCGACCCCGGTTTTGAGGTTGTCGCACACCATCCGGGCCGGGACGCCGCCGAAGAGCTCGAACGCCGCGACGTGCGAGGCGCACCACGAGGTCTGGTCCATCCGCAGCACCGGCTGGACGAACAGCATCCGCGAGCAGGTCAGGATCATCGCGAACGCCCATACCGCCACCCGACGGTCGGTGGCCGGATCCCGCCACATGCCGAGCTTGCCGTAGTCGACCTGGGCCTCGTCGCCGGGCGGGACCGGGCCACGGGGCACCGTCACCTTCGTCTCCGCCACCTGATCGGCGAATCGCGCTGCCACATAACGACGTACCGTCGACTCGGACACCGCGACGCCGTGGTCGTCACGTAGGCGTTGCGCAATCGTCGCGACCGTCACCGACGCGGTCAGCTGCCCGTTGATCCAGTCGTGGTGCGCGGCGATCGCCGGCCACGTCACCGCCCTCGCCGACGGGTCGCCGACCTCCGGAAACCACCCCGAGATCAGCTCCCGCCAGAGGGCCTCGTCGAACTTCCCGCCCTCGCCGTGCGCCAGCCCCGCCGCCAACGCGGGTGCCAGGTATTTCCGGATCGTCTTGCGGTCGATCCCCAGGGCCGTCGAGATCTGCACCTGGGACCGGCCGGCATGCCAGTGCCGGAACAACTCCATCAGATCGGTCATCGTCCACGTTCTCCTTGCCACCGTCAGGCCCCTTCCCGGGCCCGTTGTCGATGGCCCAGTCAGGAGCGAACCTGCAGCAGCACCCGAACCCCGGCCGACACGCCCCAGGGTGGGGAATTACGTGACGGCAGGGTGGGGAATTACGTGACGGCCGAACCCCTCAACCTGGGGAATTACATGACCGCTGACATGTGTAGGGTCCGCCCACGTATCCGCGGTCGCGGCGCAACCGCCTTGGGAGCGCTGTCGACCTTTCATGACGTGCCGGCAGCGCCCGGCAGACCCCATAATTCGGCGTCGGGGATCTCCTGAGTCTCTATCCCCACTGTTTCGCTTCCTTTGCGCCCACCACCGTGCCGGATACCGAAGAGCTTCGGAGTTCGTGCACCTACGCGCCTGTTGTCAATGGGGCGCCGTCGCGGCGTTCAATGCCTCGAGGGCACATGCCGCGATCTCGAGAAGAGTGTTCCGGACCGACGCACGGCTCCGTGCGTCGACACCGACAATCGGCACTCCGACGGCAATCGCGAGCGCCGCCCGTATATCGTCGAGAGGGTATCGCGGTGCATCGTCGAACTCGTTGACGGCCACCACAAAAGGAAGCCCGCGGGATTCGAAGTAATCGACAGCGGCGAAACTGTCGTCGAGACGACGAGTGTCGATCAGCACTATCGCACCGATCGCACCGCGTACGAGGTCATCCCACATGAACCAGAACCGGTTCTGGCCGGGGCGTTCCGAACAGATAGAGGATCAAATCATCGGCCAGCGTGAGGCGCCCGAAGTCCATAGCGACGGTGGTGGTCGTCTTCCCTGGAGTCGCCAAGACGCTGTCGACTCCGGTGCTGGCCTAGGTGATCATCGTTTCAGTCCGCAATGGAACGATCTCGGACACCGCTCCCACCAGGGTCGTTTTCCCGACACCGAATCCGCCAGCGATGACGATTTTCGCGGAGGTGATCCGGACGGGCGCCAGGATCAGCAGGTTGTCGCCGTTTCTGCGCATCCGTGTGGCGAGGTGGTCGAGTCGGAAGAGGTTGTCGAGGCGCTCGGGGTCACGCTCTTCGAACTCGAGTTGTTCGATCATCTCCAGTTGCAGATCGATGAGCGACCTGCTGCGCCGGGCGAGGGTTTCGAAAACATTGTTCATCTGCGGCCGAAGCTGCGCCTGTTCGCCGGCGAGCAGCAGGGCCTGGCTGTGAATGTCATCTATGGCGCGCGAGTTGCCCGATCTCTTCATGGGTGTGCACGTCGATCGGGCCGAACTCGAGGGTGGAGGCGTCCGCACCGGACTCGAGGCGTCCGACCGCGTCCGGCAGGTCTGCGTGGGCCACTCGGAGAACGCCGCGGCGGAGTCGTCGCAGCGGTTTCAGCAGCGACCGTGCCACCACCACGGCGAGCATGATCGCGGCAAGCAGCAGCGTCGTGACGACCGCCGTGTCACGCCACGCGTGCGCCCGCAGTTCGGCCGACTTGGCCGCCACCGCGTCCGTCAAATCGGCGGACGCCGAAGCAATGGCGTCGGAGCACTCTCCAACACTCGCGATCAAGGAGTTCTTGAGATCGGTCAGCGCTTGGTCGGCGTTCTCGCGGCGCGTGATATCCGGCACCAATGCGGTGCGGTCGATCACGCCTTGGCGGAGCGTCGCCATGGTGGAGTCACCGGGCGGAGATCGTTGTTCGACCAGGTCGAGCAGCGCAGATTCGGTGCGCAGGTGGGCCAGAAGATTGACGCTCTCGGCGTCGAGGGGCGCATCGGATTCGCCGGTGAGAATGGCCGACGATGCGACCACGGACAGGCCCTCCGCCGAGATCAGCTTCTGGGCCGCCCACAAATCCTCGAGGCGCACGGTCTCGAGGACCACGTCGGGGTCGGCGATCGGAGCGGTGATCGCGGTCACCGCGCTCGACAAGGCGGATCTGATGGACGCGAGCTGCGCGGTGAGTGCCGCGGTCGATGCTGGGCCCTGCTTGGCTTGTGCGCTCAAGGCACGGGCACCGGAGAGGGCGGTCGCAACGTGGGAGGCCGTGTCGTCGTCGAGTATGGCAGCGGGATTGGCATATTCGAGGTCCGCTATCGATGCGTCGAGGTTGGCGATCATCGGATCAGTGATGGTCCGGAGCGCCTACGTTCCCATCACCACGGCCGCGTCCCCGTCCAACTCGACGAACAGGGGAAGGATCTGCGCCCGTTCGGCGACCGCGGTGAAGTCCGCCGCCGCGGCGAGACTCGCTTGTACGCGCAGGAAACCGAGTCCGGCCGCGACCAGGAGCGGCACGGTCAGCACGACCGTCATCTTCCAGCGCAGCGGCCAGCCTGCAAGCCCCAATGCCCGGCGCTGCCCGTGGGGTGGACGGCCGACAACCAGAGCGGGTGCGCGACTCATCGCGTGCCTCTCGGGTCGTACGCCCTCGGGCAGCGAAAGGGTGCCGGTGCATAGCCTGCTCTTCATGTGTTCGCGGTGCGAGCTCACCGCACCGCACCCAGCGCCTCTGTGGGGCCGGACGTCGGTAGTCCCGGACTGTTACCGGACTGAGCGCGTCCGCCCTGTTGCGGCGGGCTGACGGCCAGGCGGGCCGAGTCCACCCTCGCGCCGCCCTGGTCTCCACGCGTCAACGAGTGCGGTACTCAGCCTGCGCTTTTGTGCCCTGATCCGGGACACGTCCGACGGCTTCGGTGCCAGTGCTGTTTGCAGCAGGTCGATGAATCGATCCCGGGTGACGCCGTGGTTGACCATCAATTCGCCCGGCCCGGATCCGCCGAAAGGGGCCCACCGTATCGCGAAGTCGATCACCCAGCACTCGTCTGAGGTCAGGACTTTGAGCCGCTCGAGTTGTTCGCAGTCATTGCGGCACTGTTGCATCCAGTTCGGTTGGGTACCGTGAGGTGGGGTGCCGTGATCTGCCGGGACCAACGATGGGCTGGGCGCCAAGGGTGGATTCATCGGATGACCTGCTTGCTACTCGGTCGAATAGTGTGTGCTGCGACTGGTACCGGGTCGGCTGACTCGGAGGAAGGATCGGATCCCGCACCGCGTCGGCTAGCGCTCGGGGAGCGAGATCCTGCGAGTTGTCTGCAAATCTACGCGCAGCGGATCTGCATCACTATCCACGGCGCGACACACGCTGTACGTATTGCGACACAAGACTTTCGGCGTGAGAGCATGATGGGACTGTCGCTGTAAATGCCGTCGGCGGCCAACATCGACGTGATCTGGAAGTTCGGCCCTTTCGGGCGTACTCGCTTTTCCGAACGGCCTTGGTGGATGTCAGGAGCGCAGGGTCTGGGACGGGCTCACACCGTAGATGCGTCGATACTCGTGTGAAAATCGGCCGTAATGGTAGAAGCCCCAGCGACTTGCAATACCGGACACGGTGTCGACCTCCGCATCGGCGTGCATCAGGTCTTCGTGCGCTCTCTTCATCCTGGCGTTACGAATGAACTCGATCGGCGTGGTGTCCAGGTGGTCGCGAAACCCCCGCTGCAGCGCGCGGACGCCCAAACCTACTTTTCGGGCAACCAGTTCAGGAGACAACGGCATGGCTGTGTGAGCGTTGATGAACTCGACGGCCTCGTTGATCGGAGCGGGGGCGGAACGCAATGCCGGCCTCGACAGTTCGTCGGCGTACTGGTGTCCGGTGAGATTGAGCAAACCCACCGCGATCGAATAGGTCAACGGCGCCGCGAGAAGGGGGTTTGCCATGAACGTCCCTTCGATCTGACTGCGGTAGGTATCGAGTACGAGCCGGCGCCACGCGTGCCCATTGACGGTCGTGAGGTCCACGCCGCCGTGGAGTTGCACCGGCTGCGAGACAGGTCGGTCGAGCAGGTCCTGAATCGCGATTTGCATTGTCGAGCGATCGAGTTTCATCGCGAAGACGTGCAGCTGGCTGGTTCGCGGGGTGAGGATCCGGGCATCGGCGCCCGTGGAATAGACGACGGCGTTGCCCTGCTCGACCGTGGTCTGCTCGCCCACCGATTCCGAGAGCAGTCGGCCGGACATCGGTATGTTCACGTGATAGCCGTCGATGGACGGACAGTAGAGGTCGGTGTTGTTGTTGTAGCGCAACTGCCCCGTGACCATGGATCCCGCGACCACCGCCTTCAGGTCGGCGTGAAACCCGCCGGCTGCGCCGACCCGCGTGAGTTCGTGCGGATGGAAGACCTCGCCGACGCCTGCAACTGCTTCTTCGACGTCTTCGCTGTGCAGATTGATCGAGGTGCACGGCGGGGCGCCGTGTCGCGTCGCGGCCGGCACGGTTTGCTCGGGCCCCCTCCAGTGGTCAGGCACGGAGTTTGTTCACCTTTCCGGCATTGCGGCGCGCTTCCATCAAGTGCGCAGAGTATGACTCACATCACATTTTATGCCAACAAAAGCATCGCACCGGACATTGGGCCTCGGCGGCTCTCACACGCGGACGAACCCGGGGCGCGACTGCAGCCGCCCTCAGCGCCTCAAGGTCTCCGAAGGGGTGCTGCCGAACCGGTCGCGATAGGCCGCGGCGAATCTGCTGGTGTGGGTGATTCCACACCGAAACGCGATATCAGCGACCGTGGCCGGGGGGCCGGCCGCCATGAGCTCCGCGTGCGCCCGCTCCAGACGAACTTCGAACAAATATTCGAATGGCGTCTGGTTCATGCACGCCCGGAACCCTTGTTGCAGTCGGCGGACACTGACTCCCGCCACCTCGGCCATCTCACCCGGTGTCCACGTGTGGGCCGAATCGGCATGAATTGCGTCGACGACCCTTTTGACGATGCGGGGACGAACGCCGCGGTGACCGTCCTCGTCGTCCGGTATGGCCGCGAGGACGAACGCGGCGGTGAGCGTACCCGCGAGTTGAGTCAGCACGACGCTGTTACTCCACACACCGGCGTCGTCAGTGACCTGATGGAAGACGGTTTGGACGAACTTGAACCAGCTCGCCCCCCGGTCGGTCCGCAGATCGATCTGCATCGGCAGCTTCCCCGGGCGCCCCAGCACTCGATCCATTTCGCGCTGCAGGTAGTCCGTGTCGACCTTGAACCCGATGAGGCGACACGACGGACTCCAGCGCGGAATGACAGTCCGGGTGTCCGGCGGGCAGATGGTCGCCTGGCCGGGCAGCGACGCGATCTCGGCTCTCCCGATGACCGAGTCGAGCCGTCCCGACACCGGAATGTTGACACCGTAGGCGCCCGGGTGCTCGGTCGCGACGGAGACCGCGGCGCCGAGCCTCATGCTGGTGATCCGGCATGACCCGATCGTCGCTGCCTGCACGGCCGATCGGCACGCGGCTCCGGTCGTCAGCGGCCTCATCTCGTGCGGAAAGTACGCTGCAGCAACCGCATCCTGGACTTCGTGCCAGTCGGCGAATCGGGTAGTGCTGTGTGTGCCCATCGGGGTGTTCAAACCTCTCACTGTCTTGCGCCCTTCCCTGGGCAACCTCCACGGTGGACGCACGATCGTAGACGCCATTGTGAGCCCAATCACTAAACATTTGTCAAGAAATCGTCCCGCCGGCGTGCCGCGCGGAACGGCCCTTCAGGGGTTCACGCAATCACCGTTTCACGAATATCCAGCGAACCCATTTGCCCCGCAGAGCATTTCGCAACATACCGCACCCGAAATTCACCGCCGGCACGACGTGTCGAGAAGTGGATAGCGTGCGACGCGTCCCGGATAGCTATGAGCTCGGCCACACCATAGTTTTGTTTGTGAGATCGCACTCGGTCCGCATGCCTTCGGCACGCGGTCTCGCGATCCGACCGACCACCGTGTCCTCATCGCCCGATGATCGCCCCGCTTCCCCGCCCCATGGAGGCTGTTATGTCCCCCGACCACACTGATCCGTCCACCGCGCTCAAACTGGTGGTGGACGAAGTCCGCAAGGAGTGCGACGGCGTGCTCACGCTGAGCTTGATCGACGGCACCGGAAGTACCCTCCCCACCTGGGAAGCCGGCGCCCACATCGATCTGCACTTGGCGAACGGCATGGTGCGGCAGTACTCGCTGCACAACGCGCCCGGCGACAGTTCCCGCTACGAGGTCGCCGTCCTTCGCGATCCGAACAGCCGCGGAGGGTCACAACACATCCACGACGAGGTGACGAAGGGGGCCACGCTCACTGCGTCCCTGCCGCGCAATAACTTCCCACTGAAACCGGCGCAGGAATATCTATTCGTTGCCGCCGGGATCGGCATCACGCCTCTGCTACCGATGATGGCGGCCGCTGCGGAGAAGGGCATCGCCTACCGCTTGGTGTACGCCGGACGTTCACGGCCGAAGATGGCGTTCTTCGAGCAACTCTCCGACGACGACAACGTGCAGATGTGTGTCTCGGACGAGGGCACTCGCTTGAACCTCGACGCCCTGATCGGCGACGACCTCGATCCGAACGTGCACATCTACAGCTGCGGCCCCGAACGGCTTCTGGACGCGCTCACCGCGCGGTGCGCCGATCTGGGGGTGTCCGCACAGCTGCACGTCGAGCACTTCTCCGGCACCGCCGTCGAGCTCGATCCGAGCGTGGAGACCGTTTTCGAGGTGGAGCTGTCCCGGACCGGGAAAACCCTCACCGTCGGGCCCGACCAGACAATTCTGGACGCCCTGCTCGAGTGCGGAATCAAGGCTGCGAACAGTTGCGGCGAGGGAGTGTGCGGCTCCTGCGAGACAACCGTGCTCGAGGGCGAGGTCGACCACCGCGACGCGGTGCTCGACGACGACGAGAAGGCGGAGAACGAGGTGATGATGATCTGCTGCTCGCGGGCCCGCTCACCGCGAATCGTCCTCGACATGTAGCCATCCCGACCATTACCGACATCATGCGGCGCTCAGCCCGATCTGCCGCTACCCAACGTCCAGGAGGATCGACATGACCGAAACCACTCCGGCACCGATTGCCGAAGACATCGTCTCCGGCAAGTGCCCGGTCAGCCACTTCGCCGCCGAGTTCAACCCGTTCGACGAGGACTACCAGCAGGACCCGTACCCCGTCTTCAAGGCCGTCCGGGAACAGGAACCGGTCTTCTACAGCCCCGAGATCGACTACTGGATCGTCAGCCGCTACGAGGACATCATCGAGATCTTCAAGGACACCGAGTCCTACAGCGCGAGCGAGGCGGGTGTCATGATCACCCCGCCGTGCCCCGCGGCGATGGATGTGCTGGCCGAGGCCAACTTCGTCCCGTCGACGATGCTCGTCGACGAGGACGCACCACTGCACCCGAAGCGGCGCAGGGTTTTCCGCAAGGGCCTCAATGACAACAAGGTAGCCGAACTCGAGCCCTACACCCGCCGGTTCGTCTCCCATTGCTTGGACGCGATCGTCAAGAACGGCCGCGCCGACATAGTCGGCGACATGACGTTCTCGGTGCCGGCGCTGACGGCATTCATCCTGATGGGTGTGCCGGAGGCCGAGGTCGAGCGCGTCCGCGGATACGCGGCCCGGTTCGCGCTCTGGCTGTGGGGACGGCCCACCGATGAGCAGCAGGTTGCTCTTGCCGGCGACTATGCCGCCTACCTTCAGTACGCGCGTGAACACGTCGACAAGCTGGCCGAGAATCCGGGTGAGGACTACATGTCCAATGTCATCAAGGCTTGGCAGAAGGACGGCAACGACGAGGTGTGGGACAAGACCTACCTCGCCTCGATCATGCAGAGCCACCTCTATGCCTCGCACGAGACGACGACCAACGCCGCGGCGAGCGGATTCAAGTCGCTGCTAGAGAACCGGTCTCAGTGGGAAGCGATCTGCGAAGATCCGACGCTGATCCCCGGCGCGGTCCACGAGATCCTGCGCTACCAGTCCTCCGTGCCGACGTGGCGACGGATCACGACGCGGCCGGTCCGGCTCGGTGGCTATGACCTTCCGACCGGGTCGCGGGTGATGATGCTGACCGGATCCGCCAACCACGACGACGCGAAGTTCGAGGACGGGGAGAGGTTCGACATCACCCGCGAGAACGCCGACGAGCACCTCGCCTTCGGGTGGGGCGTGCACCTGTGCCTCGGTCAGGGCTTGGCCCGCATGGAAATGCGGGTGATGCTGGAGGAGACCACAAAGCGCCTGCCGCACCTGCGCCTGGTGGAGGACCAGGAATGGACGTATTCACCGAACACCTCGTTCCGCGGCCCCGACCACGTCCGCGTCGAATGGGACCCGAGTCAGAACCCGCTCCCCGCGGACCGCCCCTAGTTTTCCACTTCCCACCGACCCAGTCTCACTTCCGAAACAGAGAGTGACACGGCGGCAGGTGGTGCCGCGTGGATCGCACCTCCTGCGCGGCACCACCGCCCCTCCCCGCCGCCGCTGTCAGCGAGAGCTGAGAATGACTGCTCACACCACCACCTCGACCACCCCGGGTCACACTGCGAACCACCTGATCCGAGAGCGCACCCACCGAATATTGGGTGCGAGTTCCTCACCGGCACGTATCTCGGCACTCGCCCGGGCCGCGGCCGACGCGATCGCCGATGTCCTCCGCCGCCACAATGTCACTGCTGCCGAATTCCGTTCCCTCGAGTCCTGGCTAATCTCGGTCGGCGACAACGGAGAGTGGCCGCTGCTTCTGGACATGTTCGTCGAACGCACCCTCGTCGATCGCGCCCATCCAGACCGCGGCGCCAGCCCGGCCAGCACCGAAGGACCCTACTACCTTCCCGGACAGCCGCATCTGCCGTCGCCGTGCACGCTGCCGATGCGCGACGACGAGGCCGGGACACCGCTGATCCTGACCGTACGAGTGTCGGAGACAGACGGGTCACCGATCGCCTACGCGAACCTCGATATGTGGCAGACCGATGCCAGCGGCCATTACTCGGGCTTCACGCCCGGCGTTCCGGCAGGCAATCTCCGCGGTGTCGTGGTCGCCGACGACCACGGTTGCTTCGAGGTCGAAACCATAGTTCCCTCGCCTTACCGCATTCCGGAGGACGGCGCGGTCGGGGCCCGCAGCCTCCGATGCCTCCGTCGACCGGAGGATCGAACCCGAGCTCGTCCTCGACATGGTGCCGGGCCGGAACGGCACCGTCCATGCCACCTGCAGTTTCGTCCTCGATTCGGTCGAACCCTGAACCGCACGAACGTATAACCCGGAAGGACCCACCGATGCACACCCTCATGGTTCTCTATGGCCAGCCCACCGATCCGGATCAGTTCCGGGAGTACTACCAGAACACCCACCTCTCCATCGCTCACAAGCTGCCGGGGGTGCGCGCGAGCCGCCACAGCGTCAACCTTGCCGCCGCTGAGGGTGAGTCACCGTTCATCGCCGTCTTCGAGGCGGATTTCGACTCCGCCGAAGCGATGGCGGAGGCACTGTCCTCCCCCGAGGGCGCCGAGGCCGTCGCCGACCTACCCAATTTCGCGACCGGTGGTGTCCAGATCGTGCACTTCGCCGCCGTCGTCAGCTGACCTGGCTTAAAGCGCAAATTTCCCGTTCCCGTCGGTGGGTTGCCCTGTCGCCGTGCCGCTCTGGCGCACCCACCCTGCAGTAGGGTCCGCCAAATCTCGGAGGGGATGCGACGACGGACCCGGATGAAGACGTGTGTGCCGCACGGCGCGAGCGCGGCGGTGTCGACCCACCCCAGTTGAGGCGTGCGGCGAAGACACCCCGCGCTCGTAACACGCCCCCAGTCGACGCCGGATCTCCGGTGTTCACCGAATTTCCACAACCCCAAGGAGGCCGGGAATGCCGGCGAGAAGAACCATCGCACTGTCCAGTGTGGCAGTGATAGGCGCAGTACTGTTCCTCTTCCCGCTCGTGACGGGAATGCTCAGCAAGGCGCAGAGCGTGGACACCCTGACCGGTGATCTTCGTGCGAATTTCGAACCGGACGCACTCGCCCAGACACGGGCCGACATGAACACCGTGCAGGCGATGTCCGACCAGCTGCAAACGGAAACGCTTCCCGCGCTCCCGAACGCGCTCGGTATGCCCCCAGAGCAGTTTCAGAGCTTCGTGGGCGAAAACTTCCCCGACGTGGCCAGCGGAATCGGACAGCTCGACACCATCCTCCCGAAGTTCCAGGGGCTCGTGACGGGGCTCGAGACCCAAGCCCCGAACTTCCGCAGCGCCGACCAGATCCCGACCGGCTTCCTGCCGAGCACCACCGTGCCCTACCTCTTCCTGGTCCCCGGTGCAGTCCTGTTCGTCCTCGCCGGTGCCGCGCTGGTCCTCGGACGGGACCGCACCCGGAGCGGAATGTCGCGGATCGCCCTGCTGGTCAGCATCGTCATCGGACTGGTCTTCGTCGTCGCGCCGCTGATCCTGTCGGTACCGGTCAAAACTAAGGCCGTTGACGACCTCACTGCGGCGTTCGGTCCGATCTTCACCGAAGAAGGCGTCGCCGCCGTGCGCTCGGACATGGACGTCATCCAGAAGATGTCCGACCAACTGCAGGCCGAGACCGCCCCCGCGCTCGCCGAAGCGCTGAAGATGGATCCCACCCAGTTCCAGAGTTTCATGGGCCAGAACTTCCCCGATGTCGCGGCCGGCATGGGCCAGCTCAACGACATCCTCCCGCGCTTCCAGGCCCTCGTGGCGGGCATGGAGCGCAACGTCGAGAGCTTCCAGCAGGCAGCCAGCATCCCCACCGCAACACAACCCACGACAACCCTCACCTGGTGGCTCATCATTCCCGGGGTAGCCCTGATCGTGCTCGGCGGGATCGGCATACCGGCTTCGCCGCCCACCGAAGGTCGCCTCACCCCCCGCGAACGGACCCTGCAAGGCGTCTGATCACCAAGGTCGAAACCACTACCCCCAGTAGAAACTCCCACCGAATCATGGTGGCGTCACCGCACCATCACCGACCGGTTTGCCGCGACACCTCTTCGCGTTCGCAGGGGCAAGCGAAGCCCTGACGGTATCTCGGACAGGGTGCAGGTGGCAGTTCGGTGGGCACAAAGAGGTGCCGTGTCCATGGCCGGGTGGACACGGCACCGCCCCAACCGACACAGATTCCACAACCGCACAACCCAGGACCATTCGAAGGAGATCTCGTCCATGACTGACAAGTTGAAGTTCTTTTCCCCGGAATGGTGTGAGGCCGCACGTGAGGTCGTCAACGCCAACGAGGCGGTCTACCGCGGATTCAAGGACCCGGCGTCGTTCACCAACAAGATGGAACTCGCGGTCGTCGGCCGCGAAGACCTCACCGTGCACATCGAATGGAACCAGGGTGAGATCATCTCGTGGACTCCCCGCAAATTCGACGAGGACGACCTGTGGATCGTCCTCAACGGTGGCCTCGAATCGTGGCAGCGGGCCGCCGACGGAGTCGAAGAAGGCGGAAAACTGCTCATGGCAGGCGAACTCGAGTTCGTCAAGGGACCGATGACGGCAGCGATCGAGAACGCCGGAGCCCTCAACAACTTCCTGCGGTCCTGGGGTCGGGTACCGACCGAATGGGCAGTCTGACACCACCACCTCAGCCCGCGCAGGTCGACGGCGCTCCATCGACCTGCGCGGGCACCCCTTCTTCGCAAGCGCCTTGGAAGGCCCACGATGACAACGGTTCACCCCACCACATACACCCTGTCCCTCTACGACGGTGACGACGCGAATGGCGTCGCGAACATCCTGGCGACCCTGCTCGAGCAGAATCTTCACAATCATCCCGAACGACTCGCCCTGGCCCGCACCTTCACCCGGCCGGTCGCGGTGTTCAGCACGGACACCAACGCCGCCGCGACCATCATCTTTCGGGACGACCACGCCACCGTCTGCAACGACTTCGTGAACAACCCCGCCGTCGTCGTGTGGGCGACGGTGGGACAGATCCTCGACGTCTCCCAACTGGAAATGAAAGCAGGCGGGCTGCTGCCTGTCGGCTTCTTCACCCGGCGCGGGCTGGGAGTACTCCGCGACATCGCAACGCACAAATTGGTCGTGCAGGGCCTGCTGACCCATCCGGTGACAGCCCTGCGCATGATCGCCATGCTGTCCGTAGCGAGCTGATCGATCTCCTGCTCCCACGAAGAAACGAGTCTCATGACCATACCCGTGCGCTGCCGGGTCGCGATCGACAACGGCAGTGCCCCCTCCCCCAGGCCGCAGTCCATGCGCTTCTCTCGCGCCTCGACGTCGACGAAGTGAACTCTGAAATCCGCTACCTCATGTTCTCGGTGTTCCAGGTGGAACCCGGGGTTCTCGGGGACGACCGGGAAGCCGTCATCAAGGAGGCGCGGATCTTCTTCGAAGGCCGAGCCGAGAAGGGTGTCGTCGTTCGCGGGCTCTACGACGTCGCCGGATTGCGCGCCGACGCCGACTTCATGATCTGGACGCACTCGGCGAGCATCGAAGCCCTCCAGGCCACGTACGCGGACTTCCGTCGCACCACCGCCCTGGGGCGCGCGAGCAAGCCCGTGTGGAGCAACGTCGCGTGCCACCGCCCCGCCGAATTCAACAAGAGCCACATCCCGGCGTTCCTGGCAGGTGAGGACCCGGGCAACTACATCTGCGTGTACCCGTTCGTCCGCTCCTACGAGTGGTACCTGCTGCCCGACGACGAGCGCCGCAAGATGCTCGCCGACCACGGCATGGCGGCCCGCACCTACAAGGACGTGCGCGCCAACACCATGCCCGCATTCGCGCTCGGCGACTACGAGAGGCCCGGCTGCACGTCCGCGAGGAGGTGCCGTTCTTCACCGGACCCCGCGTCGAGGTGGACACACTGATCACGGCTCTTCCGTGAAGGCGTAGGGGTGCGGGTTCGCTCGGTTCGAACTCCTGTCCACCTGGTATTTCCGACGCGTAGGCTCATCGGCAGGAGGGTCGAGACACACCCGGCTCGGGTGTCCGTCGCCGCACCGCGGCGCGTGGTGAGCGGGCCGGACAAGGACCGTGGCGGCACAGGATGAACCGGATACCTGAAGTTCCTCGCCCGATCAGGGCGTGTTTCCCATGACCGACGAAAGCGCCTCCGATCCTGGTCACGGACTGTTTCCCGCACTCGAAGCTGAACTCGCAGCCGAGGGATTCGAGGAGGTCAGCGAGATCGGGCACGGAGGCTTCGGGGTGGTCTTCCGGTGCCGAGAACCCTCCTTGGACCGGACAGTGGCAGTCAAAGTGCTCAATTCGACCTTCGACGAGGACGGTTACGCCCGATTCCTCCGCGAGCAGCGTGCCATGGGGCAGCTCTCGGGTCATCCGAACATCGTCAACGTGCTGCGCATCGGGGCCACCGCCAGTGGCAGGCAATTCCTCGTCATGCAATACCACGCGCGCGGATCCCTGGAGACGGTCCTTCGGCGCCGTGGGCCGCTCGCGTGGAGCGCCGCCCTCCAAGTCGGGGTGAAGCTCGCCGGTGCCCTCGAAACCGCGCATCGTGCGGGGATCCTTCATCGTGATATCAAACCGGGCAACGTACTGGTGACCGGTTACGGCGAACCGCAGCTGTCGGACTTCGGGATCGCGCGGATCGCAGGCGGATTCGAAACCGACACCGGCACCATCACCGGGTCGCCGGCCTTCACGGCGCCGGAGGTTCTGTCCGGTGATCCCCCCACCGTCGCCTCCGACGTCTATGGGCTCGGAGCGACGTTGTTCTGTCTGCTCACCGGGCACGCGGCCTTCGAACGCCGCTCCGGTGAGCAAATCGTCGCCCAGTTCTTGCGGATCGCCGCGGAGGCGGCTCCGCCGTTGCCCGCAGCCGGGATCCCCGCCGATGTTCGTGCCGCGGTCGAATCCGCCATGGCACGTGCTCCCGGTCGGAGACCGGCGACCGCCGCCGAGTTCGGACATCAGCTCCGCGCGATCGAACGCAGCCACGGTTTGACCGCGGCCGAGATGGCTCTGCCGCGGGACTCGCACCCGGAAGTTCCGGACCGTCCCCCGCGCAGCGACACCGGAACGGCCAATTACGTCCCGACGGAGCTCGGTCGGCGCGCTGGAGTGGAGGGGCCGCCACGGCAGCCGCCCAGCGCCTCCACCAAGTATCGTCCGCCGACTCCGTCCCGGGCCCTCGTCGCGCGCGGGCGGCTCGCCGAGCGGCTGCACGGTGCCGGCCGTCGGCGGTTGATCTTGATTCATGCGCCCGCTGGTTTCGGCAAGAGCACCCTCGCAGCGCAGTGGCAGCACCTGCAGGCCGGCGCAGGTGTCGAGGTGGCCTGGCTGAGCATCGACGCCGATGACAACAATGTCGTGTGGTTTCTGTCCCACCTGATCGAGTCGATTCGTCTGGTCCGACCCGACCTGGCCGAGGAACTCGGTCAGATCCTCGAAGACCATGGCGAGGAGGCCGACCGGTTCGTTCTGACTGCTCTGATCGACGAGATCCACACCAGCAGAGATCCCCTGACCGTCGTCGTCGACGACTGGCACCTGGTCAATGATCCCGCCACCATCGCTGCGATGAGCTTTCTCCTCGACCACGGTTGCCATCACCTCCAAGTCGTGGTCACCAGCCGCAGCCAGTCGGGCCTGCCCCTCGGCCGGATGCGGGTGCGAGACGAACTGGTCGAGATCGACTCGACCGAGCTCCGGTTCGACGAGGAGGAATCCCGGCAGTTCCTGGTCGACGTCGGCGGATTGACCCTCGATCGGCACGCGATCAGTGCGCTGCGGAACTCGACCGAGGGCTGGGTCGCCGCCCTGCAACTGGCCACCCTGTCCTTGCGAGGGCGTGACGATCCGGCAGAGTTCATCGCCCACCTCTCCGGCCGTCACCGGGGGATCGCAGGCTATCTCGCCGAGAACGTGCTGAGCGCGCTCGAACCCGAGATCCTCGACTTCATGCTGGCCACCTCGGTCACCGAACGCCTGTGCGCGGACCTCGCCGAAACCCTGGCCGGCGTGACCGACGGCCAGGGCATGCTCGAGCAGATCGAGGAACGCGATCTGTTCCTGCGGGCGCTCGACGACGACCGCGAATGGTTCCGGTACCACCACCTGTTCGCGGACTTCCTCCGGCGCCGGCTACAACGCGATCAGCCAACCAGAATCGCTGACCTTCATCGCACCGCCTCTCGCTGGTTCGCCGCGAACGAGCTCCTCAGTGAGGCCGTCGACCAGTCGCTGGCCGGGGGAGACCCCGGCCACGCGGCCGAACTCGTCGACTCTCGCGGATTCGCCTTGATCGAACGCTCCCAGATGGCGACGGCTCTCGGGTTGATCGGCAAACTGCCCTCCGACCAGATCGAACGGCGTCCGCGTCTACAGATCGCCGCGGCCTGGGCGCACATCCTGCTCCACCATCGCCCCACCATCGTCGACGGCGCTCTCGACTCCGTTCGGGCCGGGCTGGCCGTGCTGCCCGAGACCGGGACTGCCACCGCGGCCCTGCGTGCCGAGGCGTCGCTCGTCCAGGCAGCCGCGGACCTGTTCCGGGACCGCATCGACGAACTCACCGAGTTGATCTCGGATTGTCTGGCACGGGAGAAGACTCTCCGACCGTTCGCGTTGGCGGGCTCGGCCAACGTAGCTTCCTACGAGGCCATTCATCGCTTCGATTTCGAGGCCGCCATACGGTGGCAGGAGTGGGCCGCCCCGTTCCATGCGCGTACGTCGGGTCCCTTCAGCGTGATCTACGGATACTGCCTGTCCGGGCTGGCCGAGAGCGAACTGCTGAACGTGCAGGAGGCCGAACACTTTTACCGCAAAGCCTATGATCTCGCCCGAGGGTCAGGTGGCCACCGTTCCTACACCACCCGGCTCGCCGGGACGATGCTCGGCGAATCGCTCTACGAGCAAGGGCACCTCGACGACGCCGAGCGCCTTCTCGACGAATGCTCCGAACTCGGATCCGAGGGCGGGGTCGTCGATTTCATGCTTGTCACCTACGGCACCGGCTCCCGGATCAAGGCCCTGCGCGGTGATCTCGCGGCGGCGGCACGTCGCTTGGACGAGGGGACGCGGATCGCCACGTCCCTGTCGCTGCCGCGGTTGGCGGCACGGATCGAGAACGAACGCACGCGGTGGCGGATCGCCCCGGGGCTGTATCCGCCGTCGATGACGATGGTCAGGGACCCGTCCGGCGCCGCGGCGCCGGCAGCGGATCCCGTCAACGGTGTCACCGAGATGACCGCGGAGCTCGACGAAGACTCCGCCATCCGCCGGCTTCTGGTGGGCGAGGATCCCGGCGACGCCGGGCAGGCGCACCGACGGGCCGAGAAACTCGTCGCCAGGGCCGCCGCGTTGCACCGCCCGCGGGCCGCACTCCGCGCGCGCCTGCTGCACGTCGTCACCACCCGCCGAGTGCTCGGTGACCCTGATGCCCTCACCGCGCTGGTCCCCCTTCTCGCGCAGTGTTCCCGCCTCGGGCTGATCCGGCCGGTGTGTGACGAGGGGCCCGCGCTGACCCAGCTCGTGGCCACCCTGGTGGAACGGCACGAGCGCCAGGACTGGGACACCGGCTGGCCGGCGGTTCCGGTGCCGTTCCTGCGTGCCGTTCTGGCCTCCAGCGACGCGACGTCACCGCCCCCGCACGCACCCGACTGACTCACGGGGCGGGGCCGCTACCCCGTCGGCGCCGTGAGACCGGATCCTGGCCGCCAGTCGTCGCCCCGCGCAGGGGGACATCCGTTGAGCAGCCGCCGGATCGCCCGGAGTCGGCGGCGCCGAACTCTTACTCCGGCCACGGAATCCCGCCAGTTTGCGCCCTGGCCGATGTTCGTTGCGCCGAGCGGATCATCCTTCGCTCAGCGGATCGACGGCGTGTGACCCCCGCCATAGCGTGGACCCGTACTCACGAGGCAGGCCGTAACAGGTCGAACGAGAGCGAAGGTGGCCACCCGAGATGGACGCACGCACCCTACGAGACATTTTCGGGCAGTTCGCCAGTGGTGTCACGGTCATCACGTGCCGAAACGCCGACGGATCTCCGCACGGTGCCACTGTGACGGCATTCACGGCCGTCTCCCTCGAGCCCGCCCTGTGCCAGGTGACCCTCACTCGGAAGTCGAAGGCATGCCAATACCTGAGCGACGCGCCGTTCGCCGTGAACATCCTCGGCGCCGAACAGACCGACACGGCCATGCACTTCGCCGGTCGTCCGCAAGTTCCCGGCCCGGTGTGGGCCGATGGACCCACCGCGCCACTGCTGTGCGGGTCGGCAGCGACACTGTCGTGCACGCCGTGGGCGGAATACGACGGGGGCGACCACATCATTTTCATCGGTGAGATCGTCGACGTCACCGTCACCGAGAGTGCGCCGCTGTTGTTCTACCGCAGCAAGTTCCACCACATCGGCGCCGAGCCGGCCGCGGCCGCCTGGAACGGCAGCATGGACGACCCGCACAGCGGCTGGTTCGACGCGACGACCTCATTCACTCCACTGCACGCCAAGACCCCCCTGTCCATCTCCTGAACCCGACCATCACCAACCGCACTTCGAAGGGATTACCGATGACCGTCACCGACCCCGCCACCGACGCGGCCGGAACCGATCCGACGCAGGTCAATCCGGCCGCGGACGCCGCCGCCAACCAGCCCCAGATCTACGCCACCAAACCGATGACCGGCGACGAATACATCGCGTCCATCAGCGACGACCGCGAGATCTGGTTGCACGGCGAGCGAGTCAAGGACCACACCAACCACCCCGCGTTCCGCAACTCGGTGCGCATGATCGCGCGCCTCTACGACAGTCTGCACACCGGCGAGCACATCGACACCCTCACCACACCCACCGACACCGGCAGCGCTGGTGTGACGATGCCGTTCTTCCGGACCGCCAAGACCACCGAAGACGTTCTCGCCGACCGCGACGCGATCGCCACCTGGGCGCGGATGACGTACGGCTGGATGGGCCGCAGCCCCGACTACAAGGCCTCCTTCCTCGGCACCCTGCACGCGAACAAGGAGCTGTACTCCCCGTTCGAGGCCAACGCCGAACGCTGGTACCGCGAATCGCAGGAGAAGGTCCTGTACTGGAACCACGCGATCATCAACCCACCCGTCGACCGGCAACTCCCGCCCGACGAGGTCGGTGACGTGTTTATGAAGGTGGAGAAGGAAACCGACGCCGGTCTGGTCGTCTCCGGCGCCAAGGTCGTCGCCACCGGGTCGGCGATCACCAACTACAACTTCATTGCCCACTACGGGCTGCCGATCAAGAAGAAGGAATTCGCCCTGATCTGCACGGTGCCGATGGGGGCATCTGGGGTGAAGCTGATCTCCCGGGCCTCCTACGCGCAGAACGCGGCGATCACCGGGACCCCGTTCGACTACCCGCTCTCGTCCCGCATGGACGAGAACGACGCCATCCTCGTCTTCGACAAGGTGCTGGTGCCCTGGGAGAACGTCTTCATGTACGGGGCCGTCGACAAGATCAACACCTTCTTCCCCCAGTCCGGGTTCCTGCCCCGCGCCATGCTGCAGGGCTGCACCCGACTCGCGGTCAAACTCGACTTCATCGCCGGCCTGCTCATGAAGGCCCTCGACTGCACCGGCGCCGGCGGCTTCCGCGGCGTCCAGACCCGCGTCGGTGAGGTCATCGGCTGGCGGAACCTGTTCTGGTCACTGACCGAATCGATGGCCCGCGACCCGGAACAGTGGATCGGCGACACCGTCATCCCCAAGCTCGAATACGGCCTCACCTACCGGATGTTCATGATGCAGGGTTACCCCCGGATCAAGGAGATCATCGAACAGGACGTCGCCTCCGGCCTGATCTACCTGCCGTCCTCGGCAGCCGACTTCAAGTCGGCAGAGATCCGCCCGTACCTCGACAAGTACGTGCGCGGCTCCGACGGCATCACCGCCGTCGACCGTGTGAAGGTCATGAAGGCACTGTGGGATTCGATCGGATCCGAGTTCGGCGGCCGACACGAACTGTACGAGCGCAACTACTCCGGAAACCACGAAAACGTCAAGGCCGAGTTGCTGTTCGGTGCGCAGGCGACCGGGGTGGTGTCGTGCATGAGGGGCCTGGCCGAGCAGTTCATGAGCGAGTACGACCTCGACGGCTGGACCGTCCCCGACCTCATCGGCAACGACGACGTCTCCTACTTCGGCCGCACGTAGTACCCACCGAAGCAGCGACCGCTCCCGGTGACAGCCGATTGTAGCCGGGAGCGCGGACGGCGGACGTTTCTCGACAACGACCGGGTCTCGAGCCTCACCCGGGAAGTCCACCACCGACCACCTACGGGATATCCACCACCGCTTCCAGCGAATGACGCGCCCCCATGAGCGACAACGACCCGCCCCCACCGCGATGACATTCGTCTCGACGCAGTACGCACTCGAGGCAGGCGGCGGCTCCGAGGTTCAACCTCGGGGATGGTCGAGCGTGACGACACGTGCCACGGACGCCGTCCTCGTCGCTGGGGCAGACGACACGGCAGAGCGGAGGAGCCATGACTGACACCCCCCTCGTTCACGCCGGAGATCCTCCACCTCCGGCGGGCGAGTACCAGGTCACCGTGCTTCCCGATGGGATACGCATCCGCGTTCGTTCAGACGAGTCGATCGTCGATGCGCTGCGCCGCCAGGGGTACCGGTCCCGGTACAAGTGCCGGCGAGGCGGATGCGGAGCCTGCCGAGCCACGCTCGTCGACGGGGATGTCGACTACCACACTCCGGTGAGTGCCTCGGTCGTCAACGGCCCCGACCGAAAGCCCGGCGAACAAAAGTGCCTTCCCTGCCGGGCCGTTCCTCAATCAGACGTGACCATCGAACTCGGGGAACGGGACCGCCTCGTCTATGTCCTCGCAGGGTTCGGGCGGTCCCGACAACGCACCACGTAGATCGTGGCAGCGACGAACTCACCTCACACCACAGGAAGGGACCACCATGTCCGTGTTGCGACTGGGCAATGTCCACATCAACGTCACCGACCTCACCGAGGCCAAGAACCACTACATCAACACCCTCGGAATGGACGCTGTCCACGAGGAGGACGGCACCGTCTACCTCAAGTCCTGGGACGAGGCCGACCACCACTCGGTCGTCCTCAACGAAGGCGGGGTCGGACTGATCAAACTCGGCTACAAGGTCTCCGATGTCGACTCCCTCGCCGAGATCGAAACCCGGGTACGCGCGTTCGGGGCAACCTGCGAACGGATGAGCAAGGGCGACAACCAATCCGTCGGCGACGGCCTGCGCGTGACCCTGCCGTCCGAACACATCCTCGAGCTCTACAGCGACATCGAGTACGTCGGCACCGCCACCGGAGTGTGGAACCCGGACCCGTGGCCGCGCGGCGGAACCCGGGGCATCGGCGTACCGCGCCTCGACCACACCCTCATCACCACAGAAGACCCCACCCTGCTCGAACGCTTCTTCTCCGAAGCCCTCGACTTCCAGGCCGCCGAACGCCTCGTCGGCGGCGAGAACAACAACGAACTCGTCGGGTCGTGGATGTTCTGCGGCGAGCAACCCCACGACATCGCGTTCGTCCAGGGCGAGAACGGCAAACTGCACCACTTCGCCTATCACATCGCCGACTGGTCGGCGCTGCTCCATGCCGGCGACGTCTTCTCCATGGAGGACGTGCCCATCGACTTCGGTCCTGCCCGCCACGGCATCACCCGCGGGGAAACGATCTACTTCTTCGATCCCGCCGGCAACCGCAACGAAGTGTTCTCCGGCGGATACCGCACCGGCAAGGATTTCCGCACCATCACCTGGACCATGGATCAGGCCGCCCGCGGCATCAACTTCACCCACCGGGAACTGGACCAGAACTTCCTCACCGTCGTCACCTAAGACACGGGCAGGTATCGGCAGCCGCACCCCGAACACCCGCGACCGCAAGTCCGCAACGATTGCACCGTCATGGAGTAGAACCAATGACCACAACCGATCAATCACCTGAAATCGCGAAGACCATCGACGTCAACGGGGTAGCCACCAACTACCACGATGTGGGACAAGGTGCCCCCGTCGTCCTGATCCACGGGTCGGGGCCCGGCGTCACCGCGTGGGCGAACTGGCGCACCACCATTCCGCATCTCGCCGAGTCGTTCCGCGTCATCGCACCGGACATCCTCGGATTCGGATACACCGAACGCCCCGACGGCGTCGAATACAACTCGACCACCTGGACCAATCATCTCGTGGGCCTGCTCGACGCCCTCGGCCTCGACAAGGTCTCCATCGTGGGCAACAGCTTCGGTGGATCGCTCGCTTTGAACATCGCGACCAAACACCCCGACCGGGTCGATCGGCTCGTGCTGATGGGCAGCGTCGGGGTGCGCTTCGACATCACTGCGGGGCTCGACGCGGTCTGGGGTTTCGAACCTTCCCTGCCGGCCATGCGCGCACTCCTGGATGTCTTCGCCTACGACCGCTCACTGGTCAACGACGAACTCGCCGAACTCCGGCTCGCGGCCGCCACCCGCCCCGGCGTGCAAGAAGCGTTCAGCGCGATGTTCCCGGCACCGCGCCAGCAAGGTGTCGACGAGATGGCCGTCGACGAGAATCTGATCGCAGGTTTGGAGAACGACACCCTGATCGTGCACGGCCGCGACGATCAGGTCATTCCCCTCACCAACTCGCTCCGCCTGCTCGAACTCATCGATCGCTCGCAGTTGCACGTGTTCGGACGCTGCGGTCACTGGGTCCAGATCGAGCACTCGGCCCGGTTCAACAGCCTGGTCGCGGACTTTCTGTCCGAGTAGCCCGGCCGAATCCGACAACGGCGAAGGTGTCCGTGTGCCGTCTCGTCGCGCTCTGTCGCCGCGGCGGCCGCGGACACCCTCAGCGCATCAAGAAAGTACGACCCGAGCCAGCATGTACGACGACCTGTTCGGCCACGACCTCGAATGGCAGCGACACTCCCGCTGCCGCCGGATGGGAACCGAACTGTTCTTCCCGCAAGACGGAGAGTCTCCGCACCAGCGGTCCAAGCGTGAACGCGCAGCCAAACAGCTCTGCGCATGCTGCCCAGTCGCCGACCGGTGTCGAACCCACGCAGTCGACAATTCCGAGCCACACGGGATCCGGGGTGGCCTGTCCGCCCACGAGCGACGCTCGAGTCGCCAAGCTGCAGATTCGCACGCCTCGGCAGCAGTGCCCGCTGCACGTGCACCAACCAAGACCAGGACGGAGACGATCCAACCACGCCCACAGTGAAAGATCGCGGGAACATCCACTGTCATTCGGCGCCGCTCGGCGGCCGGCAATGCATCCGTCGCCGTCGGCCGGGCACCAGGGTGTGCCGGCGTCGACGGAGCCACCATTTCGCATCTTGTTCTCTGCCAACACTATTTGAACCCGTCCGCGCCGACCTGCACTAATTCAGTCCACGAGATCTGCGCCGACCACCTGCAGGAGGCCCGCATGCCCACGCTCATGCTTCACGCTCTGATCGCACTGCTCAGCCCCCTCCACAGAGGCTCATGGGGGGTCACCCCTCGCCGGATAATCCGAGACATCGCGTACACCCAGGCCATGTTGCGCTGGGCGCAGATGTGCGCCGACCCGGTGGAGGCATTCGCGCCCGCCACGTGAGTTTCGTCAAGTGGTCTGGCCCCGGTGGTCGTCATGAAATTCGGCCCACCGGTGGGGTTAGGCGCGTTTTCGATGGTGGGTCTTGCTGGTGCGCAGTCGATAGGATTGGGTTCCGGTTTCGAGGATGTGCGCGTTGAAGGTGATGCGGTCCACGATCGTGGCGACCAGTCGCGGATCGGGGAAGACGGTTCCCCACTCGGAGAACGGCAAATTCGAAGCGATCCCAATACTCGCCCGTTCCTCCCGTTCAGTGATGATCTGGAACAGCATTTCCGCTCCGCGGGTGTCGATTTGGACGTAGCCGAGTTCGTCGAGCAGCAGCAGATCGAGGCGGCCGTAGCGGGTGCGCACCCCGATCGGGACCGCGGTAGCCGCGGAATCGGTGCGGCCCAGCCGGCGGGCATCGATGAGGACGAGTTGGGGATCGATGCACCCGGTCTCGATGGCCCGGTCGAGGGCCTGGCACAGCACGTCGGGCGCCAGGCTGCGGTGCGCGAGCAGCACGTCGATCAGGGCGCGGGTGCCCGCACGGTCAACGAGCAGGTTGCGGGCGATGTCCCGGTACCGCTGGTGGCTGGCGGTAAACGCCCCGGCCGCCTTGGCCTGCGCCAACGCGGTCGCCCCGGGAAGGGCACCGGGTTTGCGGATCAGCACCTCGAGGTAGTGATCGAGGGTGAGGACCTCGGTGAACCGGCCGACGGCCCGATCGTGCACCGCGACCATCCGGGACCCGTCGAGCACCTCGACCCGGCCCGCGCTCAGCCGCACCGGCAACCGCCGGCCCGCGTAATGGGCGGGCACGGAATAGAAGTTCTGCCGCACCGACACCCACGCATGGGTATCGACCCGCGCATACAACAGTCGCGCGCAGTCGAACGGCTCGGCAGGCAGCCCAAGCAGCAGGGGTTGCTCGTCGGCGAACGCGGCCGCCACCGTGACCGGTCGACCCCCGATGACCCGGGTGTCGTCGCACAGGTCCGCGGCGGCGACCTTCTCGTTGAGTGCGGTCAACGACGCCACCTTCGGCACCGGAACCAGATGCCGGCGCCGGAATCGGCCGATTTCACCTTCGACGCCGCCCTTCTCGTGGGCGCCACCCCGGCCGGGGAAGCGGAAGAACGAGTCGAAGCCATAATGGCTGCGCAGGACGACGAATCGGTCCGACTCGACCCGGTCACGGCCCCGAAGAACCCGAACCACAGCAGGTTTGAGGTTGTCGTAACGGATGCGGTGCGGCACACCGCCGAACCACTCGAAGGCCCGGACGTGTCCCTCGAAGAACGCCTCCTGCGCCTGGGTGCCGAACACCACACGGCAAGCCCTGCCAGAATGCGACAAGCGCATCACGAACATCCAACACTTGGTCATCTCCCCGGCGACGACCGCGTAGACCTCCCCGAAATCGACCTCCCCCTCAGGCCGGCAGATGGGTCTGCGGCACCGTCACCTCGATCTCGACCAGCCCCAACTCGGCGCGCCGGCGGCGCACATGCCGGCTGACCGTCGCCTCCGACATCGTCGCCCCGTGCTCGGCGACCAACCGCTGCCACACCCGCCGCGCGGTATGCCGCTGCTTACGCGGTGCCTGCTGGTCGGCGATCAGCCAGGAATCGATCAGCTCGGCCCAGTCATCGATCGCCGGTGGCACCCGCCGGCGATACGGTTTGCGCGGTGGTGGCACCGCCGAGGCCAACGCCTGCCGCACCGTGCGTCGATGCACTCCGTGCCGCTGGGCCAACTCCCGAATCGACAATTGAAGAATCCCGCCGATCACGGCGGATCTGCTCGAACAATTCCATCCGCGAACCCGATCTCTTCACCGGTCCTCCCTCGCTGAAACACGTCCAACGAGGAAATCCGGACCCGGGTGGGGCCAAGATTCGTGCCGACACGCCGCACCACCCGCCCGCGACCACCGGCCACCTCAGCCGGGGCCGGAATTCGTGACGATCAGTGGCCGAACTGGGGCCTACTCAGGTGAGCACACCCAGCCACGTCACGGCAGAGCCATTCGTCGACTTCGGCGTAGCTGATCCCCTGCTGCCCGTAGACACGGTCGACGCCGGCGTCCATCAGCTCGATTCGTTCATCGCCAGGAGTGGTCAGAGCCGGCGCCACCCCACGGACTGCCTGACCAATGCCATGTTTCAGCGACGATAGAACGGTTTGAAGTGATCCCGAACAGCGTCGACGTATGCCTTCTCGAACGGCTTGATCGGAGACAGATCTATGACGCTCGAGGACAAGTTCATTCCGGCATCATCCGCAACGGCCGGCGCATTCCATGCCTCGTTACACGCCTTCCCTGCTACCTGCCGGAGATCTGCAACGAGGTCCGCGTACGCGGCTCCAACAGCTTTCGACTCGCCGTCGGTCCATACCTCGAAGTACGACAACTTGGCCTGCAGGGCGCGCATCTCTTCCGGAAGGCGGACGCGTTCGGCCGCCGGTTGGTCGGCTCGGCGCCGGCGAATGGCATACGGAAATTCCTTGTTGGGGCGTCCTGGGTCGTCTTCACCCACCACGGCGACTGGACGCACTACGAGCACGGCAGTGACCGCCGTTGATTTCCTGTCACCATCCGTTTGCGGGAATCGCTGGAGGCTCGAGGTGCGGACGATTTGCACGGTGCCGGTTCCCGAGCGGCCGCCAGCATGAAGCATTCAGGACGAGTGCTCGAAGCTGTAGACGAGTGTTAGGACGCCTTGGCTGGCCTCGGTGGCGCGACCGGACAGTCCGACTAGTTCCGCAGTACCCGAATGCGGGATCACGGTGCCGAACGTAGTCTGGTCTGCGCCGTCGGCCAGACCGCCATGTTGAATCACGAACGTCCCGCGTCGGCCGTCCAGCGTCGCTTGGATGCGTTCCGAGGCAACGTAACCGGCGCCTTCGGGGCCCTGCGCGGTCAGGACCTCCACGACCCCGGTTCCCGTCAGTGCGCCTCGGTAGGTCTTGCGGATCACGACCCTGGTCAATTTCGGGCCTTCGTCTGGCTCGTCATAGGGAACCTCATCCCAGCTGTCGATGTCGAACGCGGCCTCGACTGTTCGTTGCGTGGTGGTGTCAGCCATGACCACAGAGAATGCCAGACCGGACCGACAACTTTTGACGGCACTGCAGCGGTGAAGTAGGACGAGTAGTCACACCTGGATAGCCCGCACGGTGAGCAGGAGTCCGGACTCCACACCTTCGTCGTAGCTGATTCTTAGCTGGTGGCCATTGGGTGCGGTTGCTATGTACACCTGCTCGCTGCGTTCGAGGTTCGGTCTGCGTATCTCTTCGCGAAGCGGGCCGTCGTCCAGGCTTACTCTCCGTCGGTCAATCTCCTCGCTGACACCGGACCGTTCCAGCAAGGCCTCTCGCGTGGCGTGTGATGCAGTACGCACCATGACAGTTCCGGAGGAGTCCGGGAAGCTTGAGTGCCATTCGCAGGAGACGACATCGTCGTTGTGGGAAAGATGTAGTCCCAGCTCAGACGCGAACGGGAGAGCGGAGTCGCAAGGGTCGTTATGAAACACCCGGGTAACGGTGAACATACCCGTGATGAGGAGAGCAACCACTATTACCCCACATCCGAGCCATAACCACCCGTTGCGGACCTGCGGGCCCCGAGTCTTCAAGCGATCGCGCATCCACCACATCGTACGGACGGTTAAGATCCGGAAAAGACAGTGAATCAAGCCGTGACCTCGAGAGTGGCCGAGACTTCGTTGAGGGCGGCCACCTGGCGACTGACTTGGACGGGGATCGAGAGCCGACAGCACGCCGACGGTGGATCATCATCCGGCACGTTCTCGACGCTTCCATGGTGACGCTGGCGAGACAACGAACGCCGGTGCGGTGCGGTCACACTGGCCGAATGAGCATCAATTGGTGTGTCGATCTGTCGGCTGCGCGCTGGCTCGAACAACGAGAAGAGGGCTGCCGGCGGCTGGCGGCAAGGGGGCCCTTCGCCTTCGACAAGTACGCACGTCTACGGTTCATCCCCGACCCGAGCTATCCGGCGCAGAGGGAAGGCGATGCCCAACGCGACCCGGAAGGGCTGACCGACAACGAACAACTCGGCGTTGTCCTGGCCGAGCTCGCCCGCTACACCGACACGCCTGATGATTGCTTCTTCTGTATCTGGGACGGGTGGCCGAGCTTCACCGCCAACGATCCCACGCCGAAGGTGTCGATCCCGAACCGCGACTACTTCTTGTTCCACGGAACCCTTGGTGACTTCGCCGACTGGGATGCCCAGATCAAGACACTGCTCGATGACCTTGGGCACCTTGGCGACGCACCTACCCCCGCGTTCGTGTAGCCGATCATGCATGGTGCGTGACCTGCGACATCGATCCTCATTTCGCGTCGATCGGCGCAAGCCCGGATGCGATCGATCGGCTCGTAGCCGACCCGCGTGTCGACGTCGTCGTCGATGATCCCGATAGGGAACCTCCGTACTACGCCTGAGTGGAGGTCACTTTCGTGGTTTCAGCGGTGGGATCGACCTGTCCAGTTCGACGGGTCCCAGGACAGATGGCGACGGGATGGAATTGGGAAGAACCACTTGAGGATCCTCGATCGGCTGACTATTGACCGAACGTGAAGCGCAGGTCCGCGTTGATGAGTTCGTTCACTCGCATGCGCATCCGGACGGTCGTCTCCCGGTCCGGGACCGGATCGTCGACGATCAACGTCCAGGACAGAGTGGTGCTGCCGTGGGGAGGGCCGACGATGTCGAAGCGGATACGTGCATCCGGACGCCACGGCCAGATTGAAGTCCATACGACGAGGTTCGGTTCGACGGCTTCTGCGATCGTGGGACGTTGTTCGTCGTTGTGCAGGATCAGCCATCGACGAACTGGGTCACGGTCAGGATCGGTGAGCGCTTCGTAGACGATGTGAGGCGGCGGTGGTTGGGTCCGCCGCCGGCTGGCAATTTCGGGCACCACCGAACCATATCGGCGCCTCACTGTGCGATTGCACGATCTGTGCCCGCTCGTCGATCGGCAGACGGTACATTGCACACCTTGTTGGGGCTCTTGGAGTTGGGTCGCACGCTTGGGGGCCGCGATCATCCCTCCTCGTTCGACCGACTCCGGGTCTCCTCGATGCGCTGCCGCTGCCGGACCCCGTACGCCGCCTCCTTGACGGCGGCGTCGTCCTCGAGACCCGACCCGAGCGCGCCACCGAGGGTGGCGATGGACGCCAGCAGCCAGGTGAGCGTGAGGTAGTCGGAGACGTTCACCCCGTGCCCGAGCACACGGGACAGCAGTTCCGGGGGAAGGGTGAGGCAGGCAGTGAACAGCAGCAGGCAGAACAGGGCCACGTGCAGGACGACGACACCGATGATCAGGGTGACCACGGTCGCGGTGTTGTACAGCGCCGATCGATCGCGTTCCGCCGGCGAGGTCGGCCGCTCCCAGAGTTCGTGGTCGAGGATCAGCCAGAGAATCATCGCCACGATCGACAGGACCGTCGCCGCAGTCATACGCCATGGCCCCATCGTGTCGGCGAACAACCAGATCGTGTTGGTGGCCAGCGCGATCGCACCCGTGGCGAAGGCGCCGACGAGTACTTTCGACAGTCCGGTGACCAGTCGCCACGGCCGGTTGGCCCGCACCATCCCCGACAGCAGTCGCAGTCTCCGCAGTCCCGAGGGCGCGAAGTACCGGATACCGCCCCTGATCTGCGCAGACGGGAACCGCCGCGCCGCGCCGGGGGGCATGAGTTCCGGCTCATCGAGGACGCGGGCGATGGCGAGTTCGGTGACGGTGCGGACCCGGCGCTCGATGTGGACGCCGCCCACTCCGGCGACCGAGATGAGCGCGAATTTGTGGTCGGCGCTGACTTCGCCCACCACCGGCAAGGTGTCCTCGCGGCGCGGCAGATCGGTGAGGTACACGACGATGTCCTCCTCCTCGGAGGACGGATCGACCGTGTCGATCACCTCGGCGAAATCGGCTTGCTCGTCCGGCAGGTACGGTTTGCGGCGCACGCACGTCGTCCACCGACGTTCGAGCCGGCCCGGGCTGCGCAGGCGTTGCGGCAGGTACTCCGCGACGCGTTCCGCGAGGGCCGCTGGTTTGCCCGGATCCGCGATGAACAGCACCGAGACCTGCTCACCGTCCGCACCGGATTGTCGTCCCTCGTGCTCGTTCGCGTTCATCGCCTCCGCGTACCCGCTCGGTCTGCCGCCAAACTCCAGGCAGGGGTGCGAGTCGATCAGCGCCGCCGCGAATCTCCGCTGCCTCCGTTCGTGTCCGCTGGACCCTCCACCGGCGTCCGAGGAGCATCGTCGACAAGACCGGGCACAATCGGCGGGATCTGGTGCGGTCGGTGCACCTCGGCCGAACCGGCCCACCATTGACCGGTCATCGATCGTTCTGTGGTCAGCTCTTCTTCAGCTCTTCGGCGAGCATCACGATGATGCCGCTGGGGCCGCGGACGTAGGTGAGCTTGTACACGTCCCCGTAGGTCGCCACACCGCGCAGCGGGTGGCAGCCGTGTCTCGCGGCGACCCCGAGAGCCTCGTCCAAGTCGTCGACTGAGATAGCCACGCGGTGCATGCCGATCTCGTTAGGCCGGGTGGGCTCCGTCTCGATGGCGTCGGGGTGGATGTACTCGAAAAGCTCGAGGCGACCGTTTCCGTCTGGCGTCTGAAGCATGGCGATGTTGGCGTGGTTGCCGTCGAGGCCGACGGCGGTGTCGGTCCACTCTCCACTGACGGTGTCACGGCCGAGGACGGTCAGCCCGAGGTCGGTGAAGATGGTTCGGGCGGTGAACCTTCTTGGTTGGCGCGCCATTGGCCGTGAAGCAGATACGCACAACTGAGAGTTCGGCGAATTCAGTTGATGCCCTTCGCCCACCATCCGGATGGCGGGGATGCCGCAAGCTCCCAGCGTGGCGCGTAGTGCTCGAGGAATATCTGCCCCACCAGTTCCCCGCGGCTGCGCACCCCGGTCTTGTCGAAGATCGACTTCATGTGGTCTTGAATTGTGTAGACGGATAACGACATTGCGTGCGCCATCTCCCTTGTCGATCGCCCTTGGACGCACAGCGCAGTGAGATGGCATTCGCGTTGGGACAGTCCGTAGGCCATGGCAATGACGGGCGCGATCTCATGCGGCGTCGCGGGTTGGATGATGACGGCGGTGCGTCCATCTTCGACGCCGGAAAGCATGGTCCCGTACAGCAACAGCCAGGCGCCGGATCGCGTGCGTACCCGCGAGCGCGCGGCAATTTCCAGCGGATCGGTGCCCGGTTCGATCGCCCGCGCCCGGGCCGCGATGGCCTGCACGACCTTCGATTCGAACGGCGTCGACGGCGCCGGAACCTCGACAATTTCGTCGATCCAGCGTTCCGCGGCGGGCGAGACCGATTCCGGGTTGCCCGCGGCGTCGAAGACCACCACGCCGGGGCCGTAGTCCACGGTCGTCACGGCGGCCTCGACCTCGTGGAGCATCGAACGTCGCAGACCGGTCGCGAGCGCGGGCGCCAGCGCGGCGATTGCGCGGACGTGCTCGACGGTGTACCACGGCGCGCCCGCATCGCGCAGGAATGCCGCTGCACCCCAATAGACCCCGTCCGACACCAGGGAGACCCGCAGCTCGTCGCCGATTCCGTACGCCTCGTGCGAACGGTGCCGTGCACTGCGGGACAAGTCTCCGTGGGTATCCAGACTAAGTGCACCCGCCAGGCGGCCACTGTGCGCAAGAAACGCCCACTTGTCGACGTCCTCGACCTCGTATTCGTAGTGCGCCAACCAGGATCCGGAACACCCAACGTTCCGGTTGACGCTGCCGGTGAACAGGATGGTGCCCGGGTCGACGGTGTGCCAGCAGCAGCGGTCATGAGGGATCACCGCGCGCAGGGCCTCGCTCATTCGCGCGCTGTACCCCACCCAGTCCAGCTGGTCTGCGGCGGCACGCGAGATTTGATCGCGGACGCGTGGCAGCAAGCTCTGCGCCATGTCCGAAGTGTATCGCAGCAGGTTAGGGGTGCCTACCCCAGAAATCTGGATGAATTCCCCAGGATTGAGGGATATGACGCAGAACCGACAACGACGACGCTGATTTCATGACGATGACAGCCCATACCTCCACCGAAACCGACCACGACCTGCCTAACCCGGAGCCGATCATTCAGCTGGCGTCCGGGTTCATGGCCGCCAAACACCTCTTCGCCGCCAGCGAACTCGGTTTGTTCGAGGCGTTGGGCGAGGGCCCCACCGACCTGCATGGCCTGGCCGCCCGCACCGGGCTTACTGCCCGAGCCACCCGGATCAGCGCCGACGCCATGGTCGCGCTGGGTATGCTCGAACGCCGAGGCGAACAGTATGTCAATACCAAGACGGCGGCCGCGTTCCTCGCCGGCGGATCGCCCGCCGACCTGCGTCCGCTGCTGCTGTTCTGGGACAAGATCAGCTTCCCGGCGTGGGAAGACCTGGCCGGCGCACTCGCCCGCGAGCCGAAACGCCAGATCTTCGACCTCGACTCCGCCCTGCAACCCATCGCCTCGATCGGCATCGAGGCGTTTTCGGCCGGCCCATCGCTCGCCCTGCCGGACACGGTCGATCTGTCCGGCAGTCATCGACTCCTCGACATCGGCGGCGGCACCGGCTCCTGGTCCATCGCGGTGGCGCGCCACTGCCCGCAACTGAGCGCGACCGTGTTCGAGCTGCCGGCGGTTGCCCAGACCGCGCAGGACCGCATCGCGTCGGTCGGGCTGGAGGGGCGAATCGACCTATGCGCCGGCGACGCGATGGCCGACCCGCTGCCCGCCGGATACGACGCCTTCCTGGTCGCGAACCTGGTGCATTACTGGTCGCCGGAGCAGAATCATACGCTGCTACAACGCATTCGCGGCGTCGCCGCACCCGGCGCCACGCTGCTGATTGCCGACTTCTGGACCGACCCCACCCACACCCAGCCGGTCGCGGCCGCCCTGATGGCGGGCGAATTCGCGATCCACCTCGAACACGGCGACGTCTACAGCGTCGGAGAAGGCATCGCCTGGCTGCAGGACACTGGCTGGCGCTACCGCGACCATCGCTCGCTCACCGGCCCGATGAGCGTCATTGTCGCCGAAACCGCATGAAACAAGACAACACCCAAGGAGCACACGATGACCGAGCATCAAGTCGCGATCGTCGGTGCCGGCACCTCCGGGGTCGCGGCGGCGGTGGCCCTCGCCGACCGTGGCATCAACCCGTTGCTGATCGACCGAGCCGACCAAGTCGGTTCGTCGTGGCACTCTCGTTATGACCGGCTGCGACTGAATACCGGCAGGCAGTTCTCCCACCTGCCGAACCGCCCATACCCCAAGGGCACACCAACCTTTCCCACGCGGGAACAGGTGATCGAGCATCTCGAGCGGCACGCATGTACGGACGGGATCGAGCTGCGCCTGGGCTGCCCGGTGGAACGGCTCGACCTAACGGACGGGCACTGGCGGTTGATCACCGCTGCCGGTTCGGTCGACGCTGCCGAGGTGGTGGTCGCGACCGGCTTCGATCATGAGCCCTTCGTCCCGGACTGGCCCGGACGCGGGGACTGGCGGGGTGCACTGGTTCATTCCTCGCAGTACCGGAATCCCTCGCAGTACAACGGGAAACGGGTCCTCGTGGTGGGAGCGGGTTGCTCGGGCATGGAAATTGCCTACGATCTCGCCACCGGAGGCGCGGCAAAGGTCTGGCTTTCGGCTCGCACGCCGCCGAACATCATGCTCCGCCTGGGACCCGGTGGCATACCGGGAGACTTCATCGCGACGCCGCTGTACCATGCCCCGGTCCCGATCGCGGACGCAATCGCTCGGTTCGGCCGGGAGAGGAGCATCGGCGACCTCCGCGAGTTCGGATTACCGATCCCCGACGAGGGGATCTTCGCCCGCAGCGCCCGCCTCGGCGTGGCACCGGCGATCGTCGACAAGGAGCTCATCGCGGCGATCCGAGACAGGTCCATCGAGGTCGTTCGCGGAGTCGAGTCACTCGACGCGGACAGCGTGTGGCTGGTGGACGGTGTGCGAATCGACCCGGAGGCGATGGTCTGCGCGACGGGGTTCGGCCAGGAACTCGAGAAGCTGGTCGGGCACCTCGGCGTACTGGACGAGCGAGGTTGGCCGCACGCCACCGGTGAAAAGCCGGCCGCCGAGAGGTTGCGTTTCATCGGGTTCGTGCCCAGGCCGTCGCAGATCGGGTTCGCGGCGAAGCAGGCTCGCCGCGCGGCCCGAGCGATCGCGCGGGAACTGCGGTGAGCGTCGGCGGTAGGATTCTCCCGCCCTGCCCCGGCGCTCGAACAATGGCGGGTCTGCGCGGAGATGACCGACCGGTCAGATCCCCCCACACAAACGATCGTTCATGTGACATCGGTGGAGTCGGCTGTTCACCAGGGTCGACGGCATTTCGCAGATGTTGAAACGATTATGTCAAGTGAGAACTAACACGTAATCTTGAGAGGAACGACATTCAGATCTCGTGTATTGCTTATGAGTCGGGTTTAGCGGCCGATCGTCGGACAACCTTGTATCGTTTCTAACACGGTCGAATCATGCCGACCCCGAGAAGCCTGAGGAGAACCGACAATGGCTGCGCCTGCACGATTGATCATCGATACAGATCCAGGAATTGACGATGCGTTGGCGCTGGCGCTCGCGGTGACGAGCCCAGAGGTCGATCTGCTTGCCGTCACCACGGTCGCGGGAAACGCTCCGGTCGAAGAAGCGACCGACAACGCGCTTCGGCTGCTGCACGCACTCGGGAGGGAAGATGTTCCGGTCGCGGCAGGCGCAACCCGCGCGCTCGTCCGCATCGGGATGCACAACCAGCCGTCACCGCACGGTGAGAACGGGCTGGGCGGTGTCGAACTTCCTGCGCCGACCCGTTCGTTGTCCGAGGAACACGCCGTCGGACTCATCGCATCGGTGCTCCGTGAGGCCGCACCGCGGTCCGTGACGATCGCGGCGATCGGTCCGTTGACCAACATCGCCCTGCTCATCGCCATGCACCCCGAGTTGATCCACCGGATTGACAAGCTGGTGATCATGGGAGGGAGCACCGGGCGGGGCAATATCACGCCGGTTGCGGAATTTAACATCTGGTCCGACCCCGAGGCGGCGCAACGTGTCTTCGCATGTCCGCACCTCGAAACCTGGCTCCTGGGCCTCGATGTCACGCGACGTTCGACCCTGGACGAGACAGCGCTCGCAACGCTCGACGCGCGGTCACATACCGGGTCACTCCTCGCGACGATGATCCGAGGCTACGGTGACATTCAGCCGGACGGCTGGCCCATGCACGACGCCTTGGTGATCGCAGCGATCGTCGACCCTGCGATCGTTCGATTGCAGACCGCCGCAGTCGAAGTCGAGACCGGTGTCGGTGTCGGTCGCGGACAGACGGTGTGCACGCTGTCGGGCTCCCTCACCACGTCCGTAGGGAGTGCCACGCCGGGTATCCGTCTGGCGGTCGATCTGGATGTCGCCCGATTCCGTAACCTCGTGCTCACCCGCGTCGCGGGTCTCGCTGTGGCACAAGCCTGAAGAGGCCGAACGACAGTGCGTAGCGGACACTGCACAAGGCTGCCGTTGGGCAGCGCGTTCGTGCGAACTCACAATTCTACGAGCGCCCCCGCCACATCGGCGGCCGGACGGACGTGCCGAGGTGGTGTGGGGTAGCCGATCGCCACGGCGCCGCCGCGGCTTCCAGTTCGACGGCACACCCAATTCGGTGCGAACGATATCCGGCGCAAGATGGTGGATCCGACCCAACAACTGCCCACTTCCCTTGCGGCGAGGGAAACCAGGAGCCCTTGTACCGCCGCGCCGACGGCCACAGTGAACATCGTCGGCTCGGCGCGCCGATGATGCGCGTCAGGGTAGTCGTGGCCGCCGTTCGGTACGCAGGAACGGGACGATGACTTCCGGGGCATCGAAGAGAATGGCGCCCCGGTCGATCCGCCGCTCCACCCGCTCCGGGGGCACGCCGTCGGCGGTCAAATCGCTCCGCCATTGCTCGCGCATGGCGGCGAGGCGTCTCGCACGCACCTCGAGCGACCGCAGCCATACAAATTCGCACAGGATGTGTGTGGTGCGGGGTTGGTGCGGTCAGGATTCGGCGACCGCCTGCGTGATCAACGTTGGGTCGACCGGCCTGTCGCTGAAAGCGCGAACCGAATGCCGTTCTACAAGTCCCAACTTCGCTTGTCGGAGTATGTTTTCCCGCTGACTCTGCGCTAGTTCAGGAGTCACGTTCGACGACAACAGTGCGGTCAATTGCTTGAAGTACGGGCGCGGAGGCACGCCGAAGGTGATGAATTTGTCATCCGCGGTTCCGCCACCGAAGGGCTGTCAGCGGCGGGCAAAGTCGATCATCGCAGCCTCGTGTTCGTCCAAGAACGCGAACTCGCGCGCCGACCCCAGGGCAGCCATGCGGGCGCCGAAGCCCAATCCCCGGACCGTGCGCAGGTCGGAGGCGGTGTCCACGTCTGACCTCAGCGAAGTCCATTCACCCTCGAGAGCTATGGCGCCCGATGCCTGATGGGCGAGCGCCGAACCGATGCCGAAGGCCGGGAACAGCCCTTCGCCCGCCGCCGATAGCAGCAACGTTGTACCCTTTCCATCCCGGTCGGCGCAGAACGCACGCCTGCCGTCGGCAGCCGAGATGAATGCGGACAATTCGCGATGCCGAAGCGCTGGAAGATCCGCCAGCAACGCGCCCACCACTCGGCCTGGTCGTTCCCGCTCCAGCAGGGCCGCACCGTGGTTCAATGCCGCGTTCACTCCCCCGGCTGGCTCGTTACCTAGTACGCGTGCACCGCGGCGTTCGACGCTGCGCGCCACGACCGGGTCCGGGGTGACGACGAGCACCGAGTCGACCGCTCGTGCCCGCAGCGCAGCGCAGACTGTGTCGAGCACGATCGCCAGGACCAGCCTCTTGTGCGCGTTCATCTTTCCGGTACCGCCGTCAGCCGCGCCCCGGAGTCGTGTTTTCGCCTCGGAGAGTGACTTGACCGGAATTATCAGGTCGATAGGATGCGGATTCGTCATTGCAAGACTCGGATTCTCGGGTGGGTCTTTCACACCATCGGTTATCGCGCCGAGGCGGGGAAGTCTGCGCAGTTGGACAGCAGGCTCGCTGCGGCCGCGTCCAGGAAAACCCGGGTCGCGTGCGAACCCAGCGCCCCCGCTGCCGGTAGCTGCTGGGGCGTCAGCCCCTGCTCCATCAGCGTCGCGACTGCGGGCGCCTTGGCGTCGCCGGTAGTCATCAGCCATACTTCGCGGGAGCGCGTGATCGCAGACAGGGTCAGCGAAATCCGGGTGCTCGGCGGCTTCGGGCAGTTGTAGACCGCTACCACTTCACGTTGTTTCTCCAGCACTGCCGGTGAGTCGGGGAAGATCGAGGCGACGTGACCTTCCTCGCCCATCCCGAGGAGGCAGATGTCGAACAGAGGCGTCCTGTCCAGGCGACCGTACGCGCACAGTAGCGCCTGGTAGGCGTTTGCCACTGCGGTGCCGTCGTTGCCGAAGCCGCCGTCGGAGGGCGCCATGACGTGAACTCGGCTCGGGTCCACGGGCAGGTGGTCCAGCAGGGCCTCGCGCGCCTGCTTCTCGTTGCGGTCGGGGTGATGTCGGGCCACGAAGCGCTCGTCGCCCCAGAAGAAGTCCACTCGATGCCAGTTGACGATGTCGCGATTCGGGTCGGTGCGTAGTCGCTCGAGCACCGCTGTCCCGGTTCGTCCTCCGGTGAGCACCAACGATGCGTAGGCGCGCTCTTCCTGCGCCTGGGCAAGAGTGGAGAGCAACCTCGACGCGACGTCACCGGCGAGCTGTTCGCCGTCGTCGTAGATATAGGGGATCGGCTTCGAGGGAGCGGAAGTGGTTCTTGTTGTTGTCATCTGAGGATCACCTCTGGTGAGTGTGTCGGCGCACCGTGCAGATCGAGCTGGTGGGTGGGAGGCGTCAGGTAGTTGGTCGTGCGCCGTCGCAGGCGGCGGCCTATTCCCTGCACCACTGACTCCAGGTCTGTCTCGTCGAGTTGCTGGCCGTGGGCGGCGCCGGCGGCGCGGCTGATGTTCTCGTCCATCAACGTCCCGCCGACGTCGTTCACTCCGGCCTGGAGCAGTTGACGAACCCCGTCGAGTCCGAGCTTGACCCACGAGGCCTGCACATTGTCGATCAGCCCGTCGTAGACGATTCGCGCAATCGCGTGGACCAGCACTACTTCTCGCCAGGTCGGACCACGGCGCGCGCCTCGCTTGAGGTAGATCGGAGCCGCCATGTGTACGAACGGAAGACCGACGAACTCGGTGAACCCGCCGGTCTCACGCTGGAGTTCTCGGGTGCGGAGGAAGTGGCGCGCCCAGTGCACCGGCTCCTCGACGGTTCCGAACATCATCGTCACGTTCGACGTCAGGCCCATCGAGTGGGCGACGCGGTGACATTCGAGCCATTCCTCGGTGTCGATCTTGTCCGGGCAGAGGATCGCCCGGACGTCGTCGTCGAGGATTTCCGCGGCGGTGCCCGGGAGCGACTTCAGTCCCGCGTCGACCAATCGCTGTAGGTACTTCTCGAGCGGCTCCCCGATCCGCTTGGCCCCTTCGGTTACCTCGAGGGCCGTGAAACCGTGCACGTGGATGTCGGGCGCTGCTTCCTTCGCCGCGCGGCAGACGTCGATGTAGTAGTCGCCGTCGAAGGACGGATGGATGCCGCCCTGCAGGCAGACCTCGGTACACCCGAGATCCCACGCCTCCCGGACACGGCCGGCGACTTCCTGAAGGGTCAGCAGGTACGGCTTGCCTCGCAGATTCAGCGACAACGGTCCCTTGGAAAACCCACAGAAGGTGCACTTGAAGGTGCAGACATTGGTGTAGTTGATGTTTCGGTTCCGCACGAATGTCACGTCGTCACCGACCGCCCCGAAGCGGAGGTGATCGGCGAACTCGGCGACCTCGGCGACCTCTCCCCCGCGAGCTCCGAACAGGGTGACGATCTCGTCCACTCCCGGTTCCTGCCCCGAGGCGATACCGTCGAGGACGTCCGTGACGGGCCCGCCGAACCCTCGCCTGCGGCTCGGCACCAGGTCGGTGGGCGCGAACTCCGACCCGGAGCTCCAGACGGTCGAGCGTCGACCGATCTGGACTACTTCCGCCCCGGTGCCGACGTTCTTCGCGTCGGCGTGGCTCTCCGGGAACATCGCACCCGGGTCGTCGCGGCCGAGCGACTCGGCGTCCGACCGATCCAGGATCGCGAAGCGCAGACCGGGGTCGATCCATTGGTCGGGGCGGCGCGCGAACTCGGGGTACACGGTGAGGCGGGGTGTGAGGAACTTGCCGTCACGTTCGGTCACCTCGCGGAGCCGGTCCAGCGAGGGCCACGGTCGTTCCGGGTTGACGTGGTCGACCGTCACCGGGGACACCCCGCCGAAGTCGTCGATCCCCGCGTCGAGCAGCGGACCGAGGTCTTCCGACAAGTTGGGGGGTGCCTGCAGGTGCACATCCGGCGGCAGGATCAACCGCGCCACCGCGACCGTGCGGAGGAAGTCGTCCTGCGGGCAGGCGGGTTCGTTGCGCATCACGGTGTCCGGTTTGGGCATGAAGTTCTGCACGATCACCTCCTGGACGTGCCCGTAACGTCTGTGTAGGTCAGCGATGGCTCGCAACGCCGTGACACGGTCCTGCGGAGACTCTCCGATGCCGACGAGGATCCCGGTCGTGAAGGGAATCGCGAGTTCGCCCGCGGCTTCCAGCGTGGCCAGTCGGCGTTCCGGTGTCTTGTCGGGCGCACCGCGGTGGGCCATCAGCGTCGGGTTCAACGACTCGATCATCATGCCCTGGCCTGGGCTCACCGTCCGCAGCAGCGACAGAGCATCCGGTGCGAGGGCTCCGGCGTTGGAGTGCGCCAGCAATCCCGTCTCCGCGGTCACGAGCCGGCACATTGCGGCCAGGTACTCGACTGTGGAGCCGTAGCCGTGATCGGCCAGCCATTGGGCCGCGACGTCGTATCGGTCTTCGGGCTGTTCCCCCAGCGTGAACAGCGCCTCGTGACATCCCGCCTGCGCCCCCTGCATGGCGATCGCGAGCACCTGATCGGGCGTGAGGTAAGGCGCCTCCGCGCGTGCGGGTGAGCGGGAGAACGTGCAGTAGCCACACCCGTCGCGGCACAGTGAGGTCAACGGGATGAAGACCTTCGGCGAGTACGTCACCCTCGTGCCGAAGAGCGAGTCGCGCAGTGCGGCTGCCCGTTCCATCAGCTCCGGGAGCGGAAGGGTGAGAACGGTCGCGTCATCGACGGACAGTGCGTCGAGGGCGTTCCTCGTGGTGCCGAGTTGGTGGATTGTTGACTTGGTACCTATATCGAGACTCATTTTGGGATGCTCTCTACGCCTCTACCGTGTGATGAGAACCTCCGAGCGCGGCTCGGCGGCTCCCACTTCGATCGATCAGAACAACTGGTACTCACTGCCGAACACTTCGCTGACGGATCCGCCTCGGAAGACCTGGCTGATCGAATCGGCGAGGACGCCGGCGCAGGACAGCACGCGGACGTTGGCCGGTGCCTGGGGCGAGAGCGCGATCGTGTCGGTCACGACGATCTCTTCGAACGGCGATGCGGCGAGGTTGTCGTAGGCCTGGCCGCTGAACACCGGGTGGGTGGCTGCGGCGAACACCCGCGACGCTCCCGCCCTCATCACCATCTCCCCCGCAGCACGGAGCGTGCCGGCGGTATCGATCATGTCGTCGACGATGATCGCGGTCTTGCCCCGAACATCTCCGATCACGTGACCTATCTCGGCGACCTGATGTCTCGGGCGTTCCTTGTCGAGAATCGCGAGATCGGCGCCGACGCACTTAGCGAAACTCTTGTTCAGCTTCACCCGGCCGGCGTCGGGTGCCACCACCACGAGATCCTCCATCTCGAGATCGATGAAGTACTGAGCGAGCAACCTCATTGCCGTCATGTGGTCCACCGGAATCTTGAACATGCCCTGGAGCTGTCCTGCATGCAGATCCATCGCCAGGAGTCGGTCGGCTCCAGCCGATTCGAGCATCCGGGCGACCATACGTGCGGAAATCGGCTCACGCGGGGCGCTCTGCTTGTCCTGCCTCGAGTACCCGTACCACGGCGTGACGGCGATGACGCGGTGTGCACTGGCAGCCACCGCGGCGTCGATCATCACCATCAGCTCCATCAGTGCGTCATTGGTGGTGACCCCGGTATCGGGATTGGTACATGTCGGCTGAACGATGAAGACATCGGCGTCGCGGATCGACTCCTCGAACCGGCAGTACACCTCCCCGTTCGAGAAGGTCTTCAGCACAACCGGACTCAGCCCCACGTCCAGCTCGGCACCGATCGCTTTCGCGATGTCGGGGTTGGCTCGACCGGAAAACAGTTTCAACCGCTTGCCGTAATTCATCGGCATGCTCGTTGCGGTACCAACGGACGTAGCGCTGTCCGCACCACTACTTGTCGGGATGCTTCTCAAGGCGGCCACCGTTCAGGACCTCACTGTCGTATTGGTGGAAGGTGACACCGATGTGCCTGTCTTCGACGTGCGGCGGCGCCGGTCAGAGCAGTCCTCGGCCGAGGACGTATGCACCGCGGAGATCGGCCCCCTCGTACTCGATCGTCGCAAGCTCACGAAGCCGGGTGCTCGCATTGACGGCCACCGTGTTCGGGAGCTTTCCGAACAGCGGGATGTCGGACGTGGAGTCGCCGTAAGCGACGCAGTCCCCTTCGGCGAGCCCATACTCCGCGAGTAGCTTGCTGACGATCGAGACCTTGTCCTCGGCGCTGAGGAGGCTCTCGGGGCCGACCTCGCTCCTCAAGGCCACTTGCGCGCCGAACGCCGAATCGGCGCCCAAACCGGTCAGACGTTCCACGAAGAACTGGGGTGACTGAGAGATGACGGTGCTATATTCGCCACGGTTGCGGATATCGGCGAAGACTTCGACCACGCCGCCGATCCACGGGGAGGCGGCGAACGCGTCATCGATGTCCGCCTCGCTGAGCCCTTCCCACAGTGGAAGGCAGAGTTCCCAGAAACGCACATCGCTGATCTCGCCCCTGAGCCAGGATTGCTCGATCAGCTCGCCCGCAGCGAGTTCTCCGACCGCTCTCGAGATCTCGATCGAAGCAGTGGACTGCAGGAGGGTGCCGTCCATGTCGAAGACGTGCAGCTTAGTCATCTGTGAACCTAACTGTGTGTGGAACGAGTTACAAGCCTGCCCGGGCGCCGGCGACCGGGGCTTTGTGAAGGCTGCGCCCGGTCGCCGGCAGCTCTCAGGAGAGTGCGAGTTCAGCGTCGGTGTGCAGGGGTGCGATGGCGTCGGCGTAATAGCTCTCCGGCACCTCCCGCTCACTACGCTCGATCAGCTCGGAGAAATCCCACTTCCGCAGCAACTTGCCGTCACGGAACACCGGCTGCAGGATGTTCTCCTCCGGCGAGATCGACTCCCGCGGCACCGTCTGATACTCACCCTGCGACAGTCGCAACCCGAGTCGGCCTCGCTTGGACGCCTTCATCGCATCCCCGGTCGGCGCCTTCGCGATGCCCCGCCACTCCCCGTTGACACACACCGCGGACGCCTTCTGCCCGAAGTTCATCGTGTCCCGGTTGCAGTGCTGCAACAGGCCGCCGCCCATCCCGAAGATCGCGTTCTCCGCCGAGAAACCGCGGCGCTCGAGCTCGGCGTACACCCGCGGGAGACTGTCACGATTGACCCCGTCACCCTGCACCACCCGCACATAGTCGGGCAGCACCTTGAAACCCTTGCTGTTGGTGGTGTACCCGAAGCTGTCCATCAACCACTCGGTCGTCTCCGCGGTCACCTGCACCACGTCACCCGAATCCGGACGCACCCCGACCAGGCCGGGGAAGTTCCGGACCACGTCGGCGAGCTCGCGGCCGATGATGTTCTTGACCGCGTTCTCGTGGTCGTAGGTGTCGGTCAGCAGCAACGCCACCCCGCTCGGTGCGTGCACCTCGAGCATGTTCCGCATCGCCGCGGCCTCGTTCTCGCGCCCCCACGCGCAGAAACCGGCGTGCTCGGAATTCGGGCCGGAATTCGCCGGCGCGACCGCGTTGTAGTACTCCTTCGCCGCGAGAATGCCTGGCACGGTGTCACTCTGGTTGAAGTTGACCAGGTGCGCCAACCCGCCGAGAGCGGCCGACTGCTGCGAGCTCACCCCGCGGGCGCCGTAGTCGTGCAGACAGTGTCGCAGAATTTCGGGGTGATCGGAGGTTCGGGCCAACGCCTCCTTGATGACCTGCTTGGCCAGCCAGCTGATGGTGCCAACCGTGGTCGGGTACCATACCCCACGCAGCAGGGCGGTCTCGAAGAAGCTCGTCACCCAGAAGTACTTCGGGTCGGTGTTGACGATCTGCACCAGCACGTTGCGGGTCGGCATCACCAGACCCTCGGGCACCGCCTCGATCTCCACCGGCAAGAACCCATCGTGATCGTTGAGGATCCCCAGCCAATTCTCCCGATTGAAGTGCATCCCCTGCTCACGGGCGACGCACTCGGCCTGATCGATGTCCTCGAGGGTGATCGGATGCAGCAGATACTCCCGAATGAAGGCCTGCAAGCCCACGAACATCGTCACCGGGAACTCCCCACCCCGCGACTCGATGTAACTGGAGACGTACTCCGTCCCCGCCGGATACAACGGGTAATGACAATGCTTGTAACTGTCGGTGTTGATGATGATGTTGTCGTAACTCCGGCCCAATGCCATCGCGATTTCGCCTTTTCTCGTGGTGTGTGATCGTTGCTACTTCTCTGCTGTCTGGATTTTCTTCTCTGCGGTCTGGATTTTCCAAGTCCAGGAAAGTTGCCGCGAATGCGCCCGAACCTTCGCCTTCGAGGTGCCGCGTTCGATCTAGCACTCGATTCTGTATGACGTTGGTTACCAGCATGTTTCGGTCCATTACGTCTGGCGAGCAGGTACCCGTCATGTGGGCGACATACAGTGGGTTCGCTCTCTCAGTGTGCTACATCACACCTACTATTAACGTTTATAGTCCCGCAGTCAAGAGGTTCGCGGAGATCAATTCTCAGCTTGCGCCCTCTGCTCGAGAAAGCGGTTCGCACAACCGCTGGCCTGGACAATCCTTCATCAACGCCCAGCCCGCCACATCCCGCTTCCGCGCTCCCTCTCCCGGCGCTACGGAACCCGAAACCCGGTAGAACGACCAGAAATTAGAAAGGGTTCTACTCGTATTTCTGATGCCTGAGTCACCCGCGAACACTCCCACCGACCGGCCGCGTGACGGACTTGAACCGACTCTGAACCATGCACCTGGACAGACGAATACGGCCATCCACACGAGTGAATGACCGTATTCTCGCAGCCAGAGTCGAGGACGCCGTAGCCGAGTGCCGGAACGGCGAGGCGACCGGTCGGTGCCGACTCGAGGAAGTGGCCGTGCGGTTCTCCCACTCATTGCGGGACGGTCGCCCTGTCTACCCACGCCCGGGCGGGTCTGCGCTCCGACACTTGTCATCGGCGTCAGGGTGATCACGTTGCGGGGTCAGACCGCATCCCCACAACATTCAGTTAGCTCCTCTGCGTTGTTCCTTTTAGGAAGCAGTAACGGGAGTGGAAATCTTGCGGTAGGTGTCCTTACGACTGATGCGGTCGCCCTCGAACTCGAACACGTCGCACGCAAGTGTTTCCAGAACGGTCCCGTCCTCTTGCCTTTGGAAGGTAGTCCACCGGGTTACAGCAAAATTCATGCCTACAAGCGGCTCCTCCATCACGGTTTCGGTCGCCGAACCGCCTGGCCGAAGGTATATCTCGAATCCGCGACGAACATTGGCACGACCTTCGAACCGGACTCCTGGATCGGGGCCGACGGAAGAGTGGAAGGTACAATTGTCGGTCATCAGGTTCATCAGTGCGTCGACATCCTTAATGTTCCAGGCGTAGACGAACTGGTCGATCAACGTTGCACGATCGTCAATAGTCATGGTTGCTCCATATGCGCCGGTTCGGGAAGCCTCCGGGTGCGCTGATGATCGCCGCACAGAGGCCTCGAAGGGTGGTTACGCCCGACTGCCGACCTCGATGTCCGTGGCGCGAGGCATCCCTGCGCGGGCCCCGACGTGTGCAACAGAGAGCGCGGCAGCAACATTCGCGGCTCGGACGGCGACGTCGAGTTCGTCTCCCGCTGCTAGCCGGGTGATCAGAACGCCATTGAAGGTATCGCCTGCGCCGGTGGTATCGCGTGCCACCGTCGGCCGTGGCCGCACGTGGTCGACGTTCCCGTCGGGCGTGAGTACCAGGGCACCGTCACCTCCCAGGGTGACGACGACCGGGGCTCCGGTGCGTGCCATGATCGCGGCGGCGGCCTCGCGGGCGTGGGTGTGCTCGTCACCGAGCATCTTGGCGAGTTCGACGCACTCGCCCGCATTGGGCGTCAGGATCGGCCCGTACCCGAGGAGGTCGGCAACGCCGGGAATGGGAGGGGCCGGATTCAAGACACAGCGTGCACCCGCCGAAACGGCAGCGACCACCGCAGCCTCCACCGCGGCGTCGGGTATCTCCGTGCTGACCAGCACTGAATCCGAGGGTCTCAGATCGGAAACGAGAGCCCGCCTCACGTGTTCGACGCTCAGTGCGGCATTGGCACCCGCGCCGACGGCGATCTGGTTCTCGGCGCCCGGGTCGACGACGATCAACGCGACCCCGGTGGCTTCGCGTTCGAGGACGGTGACACCGTCCACCCAAATGCCCTCGGCGGTGAGTTCGTCGAGCGCTTCGGTGCCGTTGGCGTCCGCGCCTACCGCTCCGACGAGATGCACTTCCGCGCCTGCCCGAGCGGCCGCCACCGCGGCGTTGGCGCCTTTGCCACCGCCGTACCGTTCGACGCGGGTTCCCACGACGGTCTCGCCCGGACCGGGCAGTCTCTCAGCGGCGACGACCAGGTCGACATTGATCGCGCCGACGACGAACACTCGCCCCCGGGTGGTACCCGCGTCCAGCGACGTATTCATGAACTACCTAAGGGTGTGGCCACGGAATCTCTTATCTGTAGCAGGGTCGGGAACGGCTCGGGAGCGGGCACGTCGACTTTGTCTTCGATGAGTTCGAAAAGCAGGTTCGCGGCTCGCTCACCCATGTCCCGAGCGGGTTGGCGGACTGTGGTCAATCTCGGCGTGAGGAGCGATACCATCGGTAGGTCGTCGAAGCCGACGACGCTGAGTTCTTCGGGCACTCGGATGCCCTCGGATCGGCAGTACTCGAGCACGCCGATGGCCATCAGGTCGTTCGCGCACAGCAACGCCGTCGGGCGCGCCGACGGCGGCCCGGACAATGCCTTCGCCGCGAGTTCCGTACCCGACTCCTGCCGGTAGTTTCCACCGAAGATCGGAACGGTATCGGGTTCGATTCCTGCGGCTGCCAACGCTTCCCGATAACCGGCGAGTCGCTGCTGCGACGTCCACAGACCCTCGGGACCGCCGATGACGGCGATCTTGCGATGGCCTGCTTCGAGCACATGTTGACCGACTTCCCGGGCACCGCGGCGGTTGTCCGACACGATGGCCGGCAGGTCGAATCCGGGGACCTGCTCGTCCACCAGAACGATCGGACCGAGCCGCGTGAGTTCGAGAAGCGACGTCGGTGACGTCGACGCCCCCGACAGATAGATGATCCCGTTCAGCCTCTGACTTCGGAGCAGCCGCCCGTTGAGCGACTCTCCTCCGTCGGTGGCTTCGGGGGCACACAACACGACGAGCACTCCACGAGCAGCTGCGGCCTGTTCGACGCCTTCCACGAGGAGCGCGAAGAACTGGTTCGACAGTTCGGGGACCACGAGTCCGATCGTGGGCGCCGAACGTCTCTTCAACCCCCGCGCAGCCTCGTTGGGTGCGTAGTTGAGAACCCGCACAGCGTCGAGCACACGGGCTCGACGTGCGGGCGCAACCGGTCCGCTGTCGTTCAAGACGTAGCTGACCGTACTCACGGACACGCCCGCGTGCCGGGCCACGTCTTTCATCGTCGGGGGCTGACCATTGCTCATAAAATTCTCAATCTACCGCAGCAACTGCGTGCACCGGCGACGGAAGGCTCGTGTCGAGGCCCGCAGCCCAGTTCACGATCGAAGTCCACAGCGCCTGATAGTGCTGCCACTGCACGAATTCCGGCGGCGCCCAATGTGGTGCCAGATCGGACGCGAAGGCAACCGTGCGGCCGACGCCGGCGGTACCGACGACCAGCAGTGGGTCTTCGCCGAAGCGCGCGACCACCGTCGCGTCAGACTTGGCGATGACACGGTTGTAGCCGAGCAGCATCGGCCATTCAGCGGGGGTCCCGCCGAGGATCACGTGATTCGGCTCGTCGAACGTGGCGTCGAGGCCTTCGGGAACTTCGATGCGGTCGTCGTAGTCGAGCATGGTGACCGGAAGCACCGGTGCCAGCGGGCTCATCCCGTAGCGGGCCTTGCCGTCGATCCCGGTGAACGACATGTAGCCGCCCACCATGATCAGGCCTCCGCCGGCTTCGGTGAAGGCTGCGAGCAGCGACAACCGGTTGACGCTGCGTTCGGATCGCAGAAATGTCTCGTCGGCCAGCAGGAAGGAGTTCGCTCCGATGTCGCTGAGGACCACGACGTCGAACTGCTGCAACTCTTCCAGCGTCTTCGGGAACCGCCCCGAGATCTCGTGTGCGCGCAAGTACGTCACGTCGAGCCCGGAAGCGTCCAGCGAGTCCAGGAAGACGCCGCCGCCTTCCTCGTACTCGACCGTGCGAAATTCGTCGAAGCCCTTGATGTGCACCGTGTGCTTGATCCACGATTCGCCGACCACGAGCACCCGGGTGGCGCCGTCCTTAGTCGAAGTCATACCTACTCCAAATTTCAAAGAATGTGTGTGTGCAACTCGAGCCGTCGCCCGCGGTCGTCGTTGTCGGAAGCGGGCGGACCGGCGTCCCCGTCAGTGACGAGGCGATGCCGGTCCGCCGTGATCTGCGGCGATGAACGGATCGGTCAGCTCTTGGGGAGCGGCCGGTCTCCTACAAAGTCCGGCAGCACACGAGCTTCCGGAACCTGCGGCATCGTCGTCTCGCGTGAATCCCAGCCGATCATCTTGTCCGGCACCAATTCCAGGTAACGGCGGTCGGCGAATTCACCGAACTCGAAGTACTGCTCGGCGTAGGGGTGACCCGTGCCGAAGTACTTCTCGAACACCTTGTCCTGTAGCTTCTTCACGAGAACCTCGTCTGTGGCTTCGACCAGCGTTCCCAGGATGCGTACACCGCTGACGGTGGCGTACTCGTCGCCCGAATCGACCAGCGCGGCGATTTTCCGGCCCGCCTGCGAGTTCGCACCGTGGCGGCTACCGGCATCGATCGGGAGGAAGATCCTCTTCTCGTCGACGACGAACCACAGGGGAGTCAAGTAGATGCTCCCGTCGGCATTCACGCTCGCCACACGGATGCTCTTGGCCCGGTCGAGGTAACCCCACCTCTTGTCGCCCCGCAGAGGGGCGGTCTGGCTTGCGGTCACGGCCATTGCTCTCTCACTTCCTCAGTTCTTGGAGGGTCTTGTGGTAATCCGGCACCTCGACGAGTCCCACGCGGGGAGACGGTCCGCTGGTCCAGAAGAAGACGGTCCGCACACCGGTGTTCTCGAGGGTGTAGGTGTATCCGGCCGGCAGGTAGATGTGCTCTCCCCGACCGGCTTCGAGCACGACCTCTCGGTCGTTCGCATCCTTGACCCGCAGCTTGATGTGCCCCTCGAGGCAGTAGTGCGTCTCGTCGAAGTTGGGCTGCTCCCAGTTGTAGGGGGCGTGGTCGGGCTCCTGGTAGCAGTAGCCCTGGCGGAAGTAGCGTGCGTCGTCGCGCTCCCGTGACAGGAAGATCGCGGTGTCGATGCCGGTGTTGAACTGCAAACGCGGCATGCTGCTGATCTCGTCTTCGGTGATCACCCGCGGGTAACGTCGCGCGTTCGGCGCTGACGGATCGAAGTCGGCCATCCGGGTCTTCCCTTCATTTCGAGTCGGTTTCCGGAAGCATCCACAATGGTGGCCGGGCAGACTGAGCGCAGTTGGCTCGTGCTGGATCTTTCGGGTGATTCCCGCGACGACCACCGGGACTGCTAGCCGGTGTGAAACGTTTCCACTTTGGAGATCTAATCTGGCATTTCACCTGTTGTAATGCCGACTGGATTCGTTTCTAACCTACAAGAGCGGTTATGGAGCGTCAAGTGTTCTGGAGGATTCTCGCGTGCCTGTCGCGGACACCGTTCCCCACGCCCGGGACCTGTACACCGCACTGTGGACAGCCTTGTTCCCTCAGCGCACGGCGGCAACGCTCCGGTACCCACCCCGTCCGTGACTACACCCGCCGGGCCGCGGCCTTCCGGTACAGCGAGACCAGGGAGTTGGTCGATGCATCGTGACCGAGCGAGGGCGGCTCGTCCTGAGAGAGCTCGTCGAAGATCCGGTGGGCGAGCACTTTGCCCAGCTCCACACCCCATTGATCGAACGAGTTGATCCCCCACAAAACCCCCTGGGTGAACACCTTGTGCTCGTACAGAGCCACCAGCTGGCCGAGCACGAACGGGTCCAGCCTGCCCGCCAGCAGCGTATTCGTCGGTCTGTCCCCCGCGAAACTTCGGTGCGGGACGAGGTCGGCCCGTACCCCGGCAGCTGCCACTTCCTCCTCGCTGCGACCGAAGGCGAGAGCCTCGGTCTGAGCGAAGAAGTTCGCCATCAACAGATCGTGGTGTTCGTCAGGACCGTCGACGGGACGAAGAAAGCCGATGAAGTCACAGGGGACGAGGTGGGTTCCCTGGTGCAGCAGCTGATAGAAGGCGTGCTGGCCGTTCGTGCCGGGTTCGCCCCACACGACCGGGCCGGTACGGACCCGGACCGGACGCCCCTCCGTGTCCACCGATTTGCCGTTGCTCTCCATGTCGAGCTGCTGCAAGTACGCCGGAAAGCGTGCGAGGTACTTGCTGTACGGCAGTACGGCATGGGTCTGAGCGTCGTGAAAATTGGTGTACCAGAGTCCGATCAGTGCAAGGAGCACCGGCATGTTGCGGCCGAAGGGGGCCTCGCGGAAATGAGTGTCCATCGCACGGAAGCCGTCGGTCATCGAGGCGAAGTTCTCCGGCCCGATCGCGATCATCAACGACAGTCCGACCGCCGACTCGACGGAGTACCTACCGCCGACCCAATCCCAGAAACCGAACATGTTCTCGGGATCGATCCCGAAGCGACTCACCTGTTCCGCATTGGTGGAGACGGCGACGAAGTGTCTGCCAACCGCATCCTCGTTGCCGAGCGCGTCCACCAGAAGCCGGCGCGCGGTGCGCGCATTGGTCAGTGTCTCGACAGTGGTGAACGTCTTGGACACCACGACGTACAGGGTTTCGCTCTGATCGAGATCCCGGACCGCCGACACGATGTCCGAGCCGTCTACATTGGAGACGAAACGGACGTTCAGTCCCGGATCCGAGTAGGCCGACAGCGCTGCGGCCGTCATCACGGGACCGAGATCCGACCCGCCGATCCCGATGTTCACCACGTTCTTGATGGCCTTACCCGTGTATCCCAGCCACGCTCCCGACCGGATCCGGGTCGCGAAGGCCGCCATGTCGTCGAGCACCCGGTGCACCCCCGGTACGACATTGCCTCCGTCGATCGCCATTCGCTCACCGCGCGCGGCGCGCAATGCCACGTGTGCCACGGCGCGATCTTCGGTCGTATTGATTCGCTCCCCCGCGAACATCGCCTCGATCCGCCGGTCCACCCCAGCGGCGTAGGCGAGGTCGACCAACTCGCCGATCACCTCGGCGTCGACGAGGTTCTTCGAGTAATCCAGTAGCAGTCCGTCGACGCCGAGGGTGAACTCAGCAGCGCGCCCGGGGTTTTCGGTGAAGAGTCGGCGAAGCGATACTCCGTCGAGGCGTGCTCGGTGTTTCCCGAGCGCGGCCCACTGCGGCCGCTGATCGACCGGGGTCTGAAGGAATTCCATCATCGCCTCACATTTCTCGAGCCTCGGCCGCCGATTCGGGGAAGGGCGGTGGTATCTGTGCTGGGTTACGGGACCGGTCGACCTGCGCGCGGGCGTCGTCGAGAAGCTGCGCGACGGTCGAGGTGAGTTCGTTCCAGGCGACCTCGAACTTCTGCAGCCCCTCGGCTTCGAGCGCACGGACGACGTCGTCGTACTCGACTCCGGCGAGCGTGAGCTTGTCGAGGACCGTGCGCGAGGTGTCGTATGTTCCGGAGATGCTGTCGCCGTCCACGATGCCGTGATCGGCCACGGCGTGCAGTGTCTCCTCCGGCATCGTGTTCACCGTTCGGGCGGCGATTAACTCGGTGACGTACCTGGTGTCGAAGTACGCGGGGTCCTTTACGCCGGTGGAGGCCCACAGGAGGCGTTGCGGGTGGGCGCCGTCGGCCTCGAGCGCCCGCCATCGGGGAGTGCGCAGCATCGTCTCGAACTTCTCGTAGGCAAGCCTGGCGTTTGCTATCGCTGCCGCCCCGCGCAGGTAGTCGCGAGCGTCCTCGCCGAGGCGCCGGTCTACTTCCCTGTCCACTCGGGAGACGAAAAATGATGCCACAGATTGGATGGCGGCCAGGTCGTGGCCGTTCGCGCGGGCCTGCTCGAGACCGGCCATGAACGCGTCCTGAACGCCTTCGTAACGTTTCGAGAGAAAAGATCAGCGTCACGTTGACGCCGATGCCCGCCGCGAGCGTCTGTGTGATGGCGGGAAGGCACTCGGCCGTGCCGGAATCTTGATCAGGACGTTGCGGCGACCGATCAAGCGAAAGAGGTCGCGGGCCTCGGCGACGGTGCCCGGCACGTTGCGAGACAGGTAGGGGTCCACCTCGATCGAGACATATCCGTCGGTACCTCCGGATCGTTCGTACGTCTCCTGCAGAATTTCGCAGGCCCAGCGGACATCGGTGGTGGTCAACGCTCGTACGGCCTCGGTGGCATCCGCCCCCGCGTTCGCCAGCGCGAGGATCTGCTCACCGTAGGCGGCCTCACCCGACTGCAGGGCGTTCTCGAAGATCGACGGGTTGGTGGTCACGCCGCACACGGACCAGTTCCGCACGAGTGCGGCGAGGCTCCCCGACGCCACGCGGTGACGAGACAAATCGTCGAGCCACACTGCAACGCCGGCGGCGGACAGCCGCTGGAGCGGGCCCGACGCGGCCGGGGATTGCGCGGAGTTGCACTCCTCCCCCGCCGGCCCTTCGTCGGTGTCGAGGTACTCGTGAGGGCGGCGGACAGTGCACCCTCGATCGTTTCTCATTCGAAGTCTCCTTGACCGTTCTGGCATGGCCGCTTATTGTCATGTAAACGTTTCTACTCGGGAGGTCATCTCATCGCATGCCGAATGCCCCTGACAACCTCATGACCCACGATTCCCCAAGCGCCTCGGTCGGCCTGAGCGCCGCGATGACACTCCGGCTCGGACACCCCGGCTGGATTCCCGGACGCGACACACCTGATCCGATGCCTCCGCGCTCCATCACTGCAGGTGAAAGACCTGAAATCCCCTGCTCGACTCCTTCCACGCCCCAGGTCAGGTGACCATGTCCAACACTTGTGCGTCTGCACCGCTCCTCGATGACGCCGCGACACTTTTCCTCGATGGCGAGTGGTGCACCTCGGAACAGACATTTAATCGATTCGAGCCGTACGAGATAGATCGCCTGTCGGGCATCTTCGCGTCGGCGACTCCCGCTCACGTACGCCGCGCCTACGACGCGGCCGAGAAGGCCCAGCCGGGATGGGCGGCCACACCTGCCGTCCAACGCGCCGACGTCCTGCGCCGAGCAGCCGACCTGCTCGAGGCCAGGGTCGAGACGGCCGCTCGCCGGCTCACCGCCGACATGGGCAAGGCCATCCGCGACGCCCGCGGCGAGGTGCTGCGCAGCGCTGCGATCCTGCGCTACTACGCCGGCGATCTGCTGCAGCCCTCGGGCGAGACCTACCCGAGCGCAGACCCCGAGACCGTTCTGCTCACCGTCGAGCAACCCCTCGGGATCGTGTGCGCCATCACGCCGTGGAACTTTCCGTTCGCGATTCCGACGTGGAAAATCGCTCCCGCAGTAGCATTCGGCAATTCCGTGGTGTGGAAGCCGGCCGAAGTGGCCTCAGGCAGCGCGGTACTGCTCACCGAGATTTTCGCCGAGGCGGGTTTGCCGACCGGTGTGCTCAATCTTGTCACCGGCAAGGGCCGTTCCCTGTCCGGTTCGTTGACCGGGGACAACCGCTTGGCGGCGTTGACCTTCACCGGATCCAACGGTGTCGGTGTTCGCCTCCGTGAGGCGGTCGCAGACCGCAACGTCAAGGTGCAACTCGAACTCGGCGGCAAGAACCCTGCCATCGTGCTGGCGGACGCCGAACTCGAGGACGCGGCCGTGCAGGTCGTTCGCGGAGCCATGCTGGCGGCCGGACAGCGCTGCACGGCCACCAGTCGCGTCTACGTTCAGCGCCAGGTGGCAACGGAATTCCGCGAACTGCTGCTCGCCCAGGTGAACCGACTGGTGGTGGGCAACCCGTATGACGAGGCCACCGACATCGGGCCGATGTCCTCACCGGAGCAACGCGACACCGTCGTCGAGTACCTTCGGCTCGCGCACGAGGAGGGTGCGGACATACTTCTCGGTGGCAAGGCAGATGGTGAGGGCTGCTTCCTCGAACCGACGGTACTGACCGGCGTGTCCCCGTCCAGCCGACTCTTGCGGGACGAAATCTTCGGCCCGGTGCTCGTCCTGACCGAGGTCGAGAATTTCGAAGAAGCCCTCGCCGCGGCGAACGACACCGAGTTCGGCCTGTCGGCCTCGCTGTTCACCTCGAACATCTCCAAAGCCATGCAGTTCGTGACCCGGATCAATTCCGGCCTGGTGCATGTCAATCGGGAGACGGCGAGTGTGGAGCCGCACGTCCCGTTCGGCGGGGTCAAGGCCTCGAGCAGCATGAATCGCGAGCAGGGAAAGGCTGCCCGCACGTTCTTCACCACCACCAAAACGGTCTATCTCAGATCGCCGAACTAGCGGGGGCGATCGCACATTTTCGAACTCAACCGCTTGGCCCCAGCATTTTTCAGAACCACCAACGCTTCGACGGAGGAAAACGATGGACCACACTCAGAAGTTCTACATCGACGGCACCTGGGTAGACCCGATCGGCTCGAAGACGCTCGAGGTGATCAACCCGGCGACGGAGAAGCCGATCGCCACAATCGCAATGGGCAACGAACAGGACGTTGACCTCGCAGTCACCTCCGCACGTAAGGCGTTCGACAGTTTCGCCTCGACCACCCCGGCCGAGCGCATCGCCCTGTTGGAGAAAATCATCGCGGTGTACAAGCGGCGTATGAAGGACCTCGCGGCCGCCGTCACCAGCGAGATGGGAGCACCCACGGGCCTCGCGGAGGCGGCTCAGGCACCGGCAGGTCTCGGGCACTTCATGGCGACACTCGACGCCCTCAGGAACTTCACGTTCGAGGAAAAGATCGACACCACGACCGTGGTGCGCGAGCCGGTCGGCGTCTGCGCTTTCATCACCCCCTGGAACTGGCCGCTAAACCAGATCGTCGCCAAGGTGGCACCCGCCCTCGCAGCCGGATGCACGATGGTGCTCAAACCGTCGGAGATTGCGCCGCTCAACGCGATCATCTTCGCCGAGATCCTGGACGAAGCCGGTGTTCCCGCGGGCGTCTTCAACCTCATCAACGGTGACGGCCCGACCGTGGGAACGGCACTGTCCGCGCACCCCGCGGTCGACATGGTCTCGTTCACCGGGTCGACGCGTGCCGGCGTCGAGGTCGCCAAGAACGCGGCACCGACGGTCAAGCGCGTCGCCCAGGAACTCGGCGGCAAGTCGGCGAACATCGTGCTCGACGACGCCGACTTCGAAGACGTCATCACCCGCGACGTCACCGGAATGGTGGTGAACTCGGGCCAGTCCTGCAACGCAGGATCCCGCATCCTCATCCCCTCGAATCGCATGAACGAGGCTGTGGAGATCGCAAAGAAGGCCGCAGCCACCATCGTCGTCGGAGCTCCGGATGCGAAGGGCACGACTGTCGGTCCCGTGGTGTCGCAGGCACAGTTCGACAAGATCCAGGGACTCATTCAAAAGGGCATCGACGAGGGCGGCACGCTCGTCGTCGGTGGAACCGGCCGCCCGGACGGGTTGCAGGAGGGCTACTTCGTCAAGCCCACCGTCTTCGCCGACGTCACCAATGACATGACGATCGCGCAGGAGGAGATCTTCGGGCCGGTGATGATGTTCATCGGCTACGAAGACGAGGACGACGCGGTGCGCATCGCCAACGACACGCAATACGGGCTCGCCGGCATGGTGTCTTCCGGAAACCCCGAACGTGCACGGAGGGTCGCACGGCGGATGCGGACCGGAATGGTGCACCTCAACGGTGCCCCGCTGGCCGCCAATGCACCGTTCGGTGGATATAAGCAGTCCGGCAACGGCCGTGAATTCGGCAAGTTCGGTTTGGAGGACTTCCTCGAGGTGAAGGCCATCTTCGGGGACAACCAGAACTGACACACCCGCGGGAGGTCGAGCACTCGTTCCACGGGGCTCGGCCTCCCATACCGGTTGTGCTCTGTCGATTCGGAAAGGCTCCACGCTATGCAGATCGGGCTTATCGGGCTGGGAAAGATGGGCTTCAACATGCGCGAACGGCTGCGCCGTTCGGGAACCGAAGTCCTCGGTTACGACCCACACGTCAACAGTTCCGACCTGTCGTCGATTGACGCGCTCGTCGAGGCACTCCCCTCACCGCGCATCGTCTGGGTGATGGTTCCGGCGGGTGGGCCGACCCAGGAGACGATCACGCACCTGTCACAGGCGCTTTCTCCGGGCGACCTCGTCATCGAAGGAGGCAACTCCCGCTTCGGCGAGGACATCCTCCACGCGAAGGCGCTCGACGCGCGAGGGATCGGGTACATCGACTGCGGTGTTTCCGGCGGAATCTGGGGTCTCGAGAACGGCTACGCGTTGATGGTGGGCGGAGCCGAGGAGCACATCGACAGGGCGATGCCGCTCTTCGACGCCCTCCGCCCCGAAGGCCCACGCAGCGAAGGATTCGTACACGCGGGACCCATTGGAGCAGGGCATTATTCAAAGATGGTGCACAACGGGATCGAGTACGGCCTGATGCAGGCGTACGCGGAGGGCTTCGAGCTGCTCGAGGCCACAGAACTCGTCGAGAATGTCCCGGCAGTCATCGAAGCCTGGAGCCGTGGCACCGTGGTGCGATCGTGGCTCCTCGACCTCCTCGTGCGCGCCCTCAAAGATGATCCCGAGCTGTCCGGGATCTCCGGGTGGACCCAAGACTCCGGCGAAGGCCGGTGGACCGTCGAAGAGGCCATCCGCAATGCCGTTCCGGTACCGGTCATCTCGGCCGCACTCTTCGCCCGGTTCGCCAGCAGGCAGGAGTCCTCACCGTCGATGAAGGCGGTCTCCGCCCTGCGGAAACAATTCGGCGGACACTCCACGAGCAGCGCAGACGCTGCACTCGATCAGGTGAAGGCTGCGGCCCGGTGACCGTGAGCCGCCGGGAGAAGCCGGACCGCAATCTCGCCCTCGAACTGGTTCGCATGACTGAAGCAGCCGCGATGGCAGCCGGACGCTGGGTGGGACGGGGCGACAAGAACGGCGGCGACGGCGCCGCAGTCGACGCAATCCGGCAGCTCATCAATTCCGTGTCCATGCGCGGAGTCGTCGTGATCGGCGAGGGTGAGAAAGACCACGCCCCCATGCTCTACAACGGCGAGTGCGTCGGAACCGGTGACGGTCCCGAGTGCGACGTCGCGGTCGATCCGGTGGACGGCACGACAATGATGTCCAAGGGAATGTCCAACGCCGTCGCCGTGCTCGCGGTATCCGAGCGCGGAACGATGTTCGATCCGTCTGCGGTGTTCTACATGGAGAAGATCGCAGTCGGTCCCGATGCCGCCGACGTCATCGACATCACCGCGCCGGTCCACGAGAACATCCGGCGTGTGGCACGAGCGAAGAAGTCGTCGGTCTCGGACGTGACAGTGGCCGTACTCGACCGGCTCCGCCACGGCGACCTCATCAATACCGTGCGAGACGCCGGAGCCAGGGTTCAACTGCTGGCGGACGGCGATGTCGCCGGCGCCATCGCAGCCGCGGATCCACGTTCGGCACCGGACATGCTGCTGGGGATCGGCGGCACCCCCGAGGGTGTGATCGCAGCAGCGGCACTGCGATGCATGGGAGGGCGCGATCCAGGGCCGGCTCGCACCCGCCAACGATGCCGAGCGCCGGCGAGCGATCGACGCGGGCCACGACCTCGACCGGGTGCTGCATACCGAGGATCTCGTTTCCGGAGACAACGTGTTCTTCTGCGCGACGGGTGTCACTGACGGTGACCTGCTCCGCGGGGTGCGTTACGCCGCAGGCGGAGCCTCCACCCAGTCGATCGTCATGCGATCCAAGTCCGGCACAGTCCGGATGATCGACGGACGACACAGTCTGAACAAACTCCGTGAGTACTCCGCGGTGGACTTCCACGGCTGACGAACCACTTCGTACACACACACAGAAAAGCAGGAAACACACATGACCGCAGAACTCAAGCTCGGGTACAAGGCGTCGGCCGAACAGTTCGGCCCACGTGAACTGGTCGAACTCTCAGTGCTCGCGGAAAGTCATGGACTCGACAGCGCCATGGTGAGCGACCACTTCCAGCCGTGGCGGCACAAGGGTGGCCACGCCCCGTTCTCCCTGGCGTGGATGACGGCCGTCGGTGAGCGGACCACAAGGATCCAGCTCGGCACTTCGGTTCTGACACCGACATTCCGGTACAACCCCGCAGTCATCGCGCAGGCGTTCGCCACGATGGGCCTGCTCTATCCCGGACGGGTGATGCTCGGGGTCGGCACCGGTGAGGCGCTCAACGAGATCGCGACCGGGTTCGAAGGCGATTGGCCCGATTTCAAGGAACGCTTTGCCCGCCTGCGCGAATCCGTGCAACTTATGCGCGAACTGTGGAAGGGCGGCCGGGTCGACTTCGAAGGTCAGTACTACCGCACCACCGGCGCCTCGATCTATGACGTTCCCGTAGAGGGCATTCCGGTGTACATCGCAGCAGGCGGTCCGGTCGTCGCCCGCTACGCCGGACGTGCAGGTGACGGATTCATCTGTACCTCCGGCAAGGGCATGGAGCTGTACAACGACAAGCTGATGCCAGCCGTCGCCGAGGGCGCGCAGAAGGCCGAACGGAAGGTCGAGGACATCGATCGTCTGATCGAGATCAAGATTTCCTACGACACCGATCCCGCACAGGCACTGGAGAACACCCGATTCTGGGCGCCGCTGTCCCTGACACCCGAGCAGAAACATGACATCACCGACCCGATCGAGATGGAGGCCGCCGCGGATGCGCTCCCCATCGAGCAGGTCGCGAAGCGGTGGATCGTGGGCGCCGACGCGGACGAAGTGGTCGAGGCGATCAAGCCCTACATCGACGCAGGGCTGAACCACCTGGTTTTCCACGCTCCCGGTCACGATCAGAAGCGGTTCCTCGAGTTGTTCGAGCGTGACCTGGCACCCCGGCTGCGCAAGCTCGGCTAGCTCACCCCAGCCCGTCACCGCACCGTCCAGCCAGACACCGCGGTGACCGTCGGCGTCAGGGATGCGGACCCACCGCTCCCCCACCCGCACGACCAACGCGCCGTTCTCGGCGGTGAGGTCGGTGCGGTGCAGGCGGGCGATGTCCTCGTATCCGAGCCCGCCTGCCACCAGAGTGAGGATCAGGGCGTCGCGGCGCCCGAACACCCCGACCGGCCACCCCGTGGTGGGCATCTGCGGGATCCACTGCCCCGCAGCAGCCTTGACCCGCTCCAGCCGTTCGGTCCGGGAGTCGTTGAGTAGTTGCCGGATCGTTTCCGCCAGCCCCGGCGCCGGCAACCCGCCTTGGGTGTGGACGGCGTTGACGACGGTGACCCGGCGGCGTTGGGTGCCCGCGGCCGCCGGGTGGTCGGCGAGGAACTCCGTCAGGGCAGTGGGATGCGCCGGCAACGGCCGGTGATCGCAGGCAAAGGGAACGACGCGGTCGGATCGACGATCGTGTTCTGCGACACCCGATCACCGTGTTCACACTGTTCGGCTTGATCCGCGGCAGAGTTCCCCTCCTTGGGATGGGGACCTCAGAACCCGGTCCAGTCGATGGCCGGGCTTAGTCAGGCTGCCCCCTCACAATCAGGCCGATACCCCGCCGTAGGTGAGACCATATGGCTCATGATTACGTCTGACTACGTCGCCATTTGTCTTGCGATTGCCAGGCAAAACACGCGCTAAACGGTCGCCTTGAACAGCTCAGCGCCAAACATCCCCACACCTACAGTCGATAATTGACAGATGCTTACTATCTATGGTTATGTCTCTTGTGTGGCGTCCGACACATCGCAGCCGCCATGAGTAGCGCCCGACTGAGAGAAGGAGGATCTACTGTGGACAAGGTTGTCGATGTTGTCGATTGCGCTGAAGACGCGGTTCGGGATATCGGCGCCGGTGCCTCCCTTGCGGTGGAAGGCGTCGAGTTCTGCGGCATCCCCAGCGTGGTGATTGCAGCACTCGCCAGCGAGGGGTTACAGACCTTCGACCTGGTCTCAAACGACAGCCGGGTGGACGACTGGGGGCCATGGCCTGCTATGTGTGAGGACCGTATCCTCCGAATGACTTCATCGTTTGTCGGCGAGAAGAAGTTCGCGCGGCAGTATTTGGCGCGCGAAGCCACGCTCCACACAATCGGAACCAGCGACGCCCGCGCCGTCCTGCTTCGGGCTAATGGTCCCGACTTCAGCTTCGGTGGGGATATCGATCCGTGGCCGGAGTGCCGGAGTGGACCGAACCCGAGTTGCGCACCCAGTTCGAGAACTTCATGTGGACGTTTAACCGGTTCGAGCGACTGCGAGTGCCTACCGATGCCGCCGTACAGGGTATGCGCTTCGGAGGAGGGTTCGAGTTGGCCATCCGTAGCGACGTGATTTTTGCCGGCCAGAGTGCGAAGTTCGCCCGTCCCGAACAGTCCATCGGAATCGTCACGCTGCTGGGCGACGTCTACCGGGTGGCCGAACGTGCGGGGCGGTCCCGGGCGATGGAGTGGGACCTGACTTCGGAGCAGGTCCGGGCCGATGAGATGGAATGCTGCGGCGTGATCAACAGGGTCGTGCCAGACTCCGAACTCGATGACGCGGCAACTGCTTTCGCACGCACGGTCGCGGAGGGACCGACAGCGGGCTCACGCGGCCCACAAGGCGCTTGTACGCGCCTGGGCGGCTGGCGGAGTCGCGGCAGCCGACGAGGCCATGATCGACATCGCCTTGCCACTTTTCCGGACCGACGACTCGCGGCGATTCCGGCCGCAGTCAAGGCCCTCCAAGCTGGCCGGCCCCGGCTGCCAGGCCATTCCAGGGCCGGTGAGAGGAATTTCTGACATGCCGACACTGTCCTACGACGTATATGTCGCACCGTCCATCCCAACGGCAATCCCCGATATTCCGCCGGACATGGACCGCCGATGGTGGTCGCCTATCTCCTCGACGCTGATCAGCGGCGTTTCCGATGCCGTCCTCGTCGACCCGCTCATGACGGTAGCGCAGGCACGCCACCTGACGGACTGGGTAGGAGCCAGTGGGAAGAACCTCACGACGATCTATATCACGCACGGCCACGGTGATCACTGGTTCGGCTTGGCCACTCTCCTCGAACGCTTCCCGCGAGCTCGTGCGATCGCTACTCCAGCCGTCGTGGCGCACGCTCAGCAACAGTGCGCGCCCGAGTTTGTCGAGTCGTTTTGGAAGTCCCGTTTCCCTGGGCAGATCCCGGATCGATTCGTCCTGCCGGAGCCCTTGATGGGCGACAGCTTCGAAATCGAAGGCGAGGAGATCCGGATTGTCGAACTCGGCCACACCGACACCGACGACACGACCGCGTTGCACGTGCCATCGATCGACCTGGTCGTAGCCGGTGACGCCGCATACAACGACGTGCATCTGTATCTCGCAGAGTCGTCGGTCGAAGGTCGCAAGGCATGGATCGCCGCCCTGGAGACACTTGCCGCCCTGACTCCCACCGCCGTCGTGGCAGGCCACAAGAACCCGGATCGTGGCGACCTCCCAGAGATTATCGAGCAAACCAAGCGATACATCCACGACTTCGAGGCGATGGCTGCGAGCACGTCGACCACACTGGAGCTCTACCACTGCCTGGTCGATGCCTACCCCCACCGGGTGAACCCAGGAGCCGCGTGGGGATCAGCACGCTCGGCCAAAGGGTGAGCCGGACCAGTCGGGCAGCTATCTCGACGCACAGATGAGACGCGGCCCCTCGGGTCAAATGGGAACGACCCCCGAAATCGTCGGCGCCGCCGCCTCCACCGCCTCCGGGCACATGACGGGTCAAACCATGCTCGTCGACGGGGGCATGACCATCGCCTGAACCTTCTGAAGCATAGGCACTTCCGCAGCCGCTGCGTCTGCGGAGACAAGCGCCTCCATCTGCATCACCGGGCCCCACCGACCGAGTTAGGACTTCTCATGGCACAACCTGAAGCGCTGGTATATGACGCAATCCGCACACCGCGACGCAAAGGCAAGAAGGACGGCTCCCTTCACGGCACCAAGCCGATCAACCTCGCCGACGGTCTGATCGACGCTGCGCAGGAGCGCAACCCGAGCCTCGACCCAAACCAGATCGACGAGGCCTGGAGCGACGGCCGGTTCGCAAACTCGGTCGTCCCGGTACGAGACCGCAACGGCGCGATTTTGGACCGCGACGAGGTCATCGGGCCAGAATCGAGCGTCGAGGGCCTGGCCCGACTCAACTCGAGCTACACGAGCGTCGGCCGGGACGCCGGCTTCGACAGCGTCGCGACCTTCGGCCAGGCCATCGAGCTGGCCCACGAGAACGAAGGTTGAGCACGTCATGACTACCCTAGAGACGATCCGGGTCGATGCGCCCGATTCGCGTGCCACCGTCGTACTGGTCCACGGCGCCTGGCATGGTGCATGGTGCTGGCAGGACGGGTTTGCCCAGCGCCTCGCCACGCGTGGTATCTCGACGATCTCACCCAGTCTGCGAGGCCACGCTGGCTCGGCCGAAGGCGTACGGATCAACCGGATGTGCATGCGCGACTATGTCGACGATGTAGTCGACATCGTTGCACGAGTCACCCACGAGTTCGGCACCATCCCATTTGTCGCCGGCCACTCGATGGGGGGCGGCGTTGTTCAGGGCTTGCTCTCTCGCCCGCACCCACCGAGAATCGCAGGCGCTGCGCTGCTCGCCTCGATGCCCCCGACCGGGATTCGCCGACTAGTCCTGGATATCGCGAAACACACCCCGGGCGCCTTCTTGCTCAGCAACCTGACGCTCGACACCGGGCGTCTGGTCCGGACCCCGGAGCAGGTACGTGCTCACTTCTTCCTACCGAGCACACCGGACCACATCGTCGAGGCGACTACCGCGCGACTTCAGCCCGAATCACTCCGAGCATTCGTAATGGATTTGCTGGGCCTGGATCGGCCGAAGCCACAGGCGGTCGACATGCCGATGTTGGTGCTGGGTGCCACCGAGGACGCGGTCTTCAGCCCGGCCATGGTTGCAGCAACCGCCGAGGCCTGGGGTGCCACACCGGTGATGTTCGACGCGATAGGCCATGACGTGATGCTCGATACCGGATGGGAACGCATCGCCGACGAACTCGCCGACTGGATCCTGCAGAACGCCAACTAGGTGACGCGCCGCTGAGAAGTTTGTCTCGGGTACGACCACGACCAGTGCTTGAGAGCCCACGAACCCGTCGGGCGACGATGACGCGCCCGGGTGTAGCCACCAACGTTGACCAAGACCCGGTGTCTCAGTCGCCTTCCAGACTGGCGGTCGAGTCAAATTTCGGCTGGCGTGATAGACGTTCCCCGCCATCCTCTCGACCGACGACAGCCTTCGGTCGCACAGCCGCGATTGGCGGCCTCGGCGGTGGCCGACCACTCCGGATGTCGTAGCCGAGGACCAAAACGCGGCATGGACCGCCGACGATGCCCACGCCGATCTTTCGCTCGGGGCGGCACTGCCTCGCACCTCCATCGGTCCCGCCTATTCCAGCTCGCAGCGAACACAATCCAGTACCACGGAGGTATCGGCTTCACCCGCGAGCACGACGCCCACCTGTACTAACAAACAAGCGCGCCAAAAGCACCGAGCTGTTTTTCGGCCCACCCAACCGAAATCGTGCCTGCGGGACGCCGGTTACACATCCGACCGACACTCGCCGCCCCGGGAACTGCTCGTCAACGAATGCGGCGAAACTGGGGTTACCCCCTGGTGGTGGACACCTGACTGGCGGGACTGCAGGGCCCGCGGGGAGGATGTCCGTATGTCGGGCAAACGTAAGCGCTATACCGCGGAGTATCGGGAGCAGTCCGCGCGCCTGCTGATCAAGACGGACGCCCGATCGCGCACGTCGCCGCGGAGATCGGTGTCAGTGAGCAGGTGCTCGGCGAATGGGTCGCCCAGGCGAAGGCACGAGCAGACGGCGACGACGACCGTGTCTCGATGTGGACGAGCGTGGAGAACTCGAGCGGCTACGCAAGAAGAATGCCGAATTGCGTTTAGACAGAGCACTTCTGAAAACGCCGCGGCTATTGAAGTGTTCCGGTCGGGCTTCTACAAGTGGCGCGGTTCGCAGGCGTTGGGAACCGAATCAAAGAATCCGCACAGGTGAGAGGGCCTTTGACCGCGAATACTGTCACAATCAGTGCCACGGCCCCGGTTACCGCCTTGGCTGCGGCAACGGCACGGCGCTGGATCACTGCGACGGCTACACCCATTCCGAACGCTGCCCAGGCCAGTAGCCAAACCGAGCCATGCAAGGATCGAGAATGTCGCGATACCGCCAGCTTGGCTAGAGACACAGTTGTGACCGAATATGCTGGCCGACAAGCGTTTCAATACTGCCGATAATTACTCAACTAAACTCCTCGACGAACTCAACACCCCGCAGGACGGCGCGCCCCATCCTGCAACGACCGAATTCAGGGCCACTTCCAGGGAAACACAAAGACGCAAATCAATGCGACACGCTCATGTCGAATGGCAAACAGCCGACGATCACGTGGCCAGCACGCCGCCTACTCTGACCAAATCCCCGGTGAGCGTGTCGCCGGAGTGCCACCGCCCGGACAGGGCAATTCAGCGCGCAAGCTCTCGTGAATCTTCGGCGACTTGGCGCTTCCGTGCCCTCGAGGCTCGAAGATTGACCGCATTCCCGCATTGGCGCGCATCGTGCCAGACTCCGCTGTTGTTTCGGGACCGATCATAGAAGGACGTCTGGCAGCGTTCGTTTCGGCAGGTCTTCAGCCGGCGCCAGATGTCCAGTTGTTGAGCCTTGAAGATTTCAAGCATTACTATCGAGGCCACGCGCCGCCATCCCTCGCCCCGCGGCTCCAGGATTGCGGTGCCGTCCGGCGCAAGCCGGGTCGCGAGCGAAGCTGACCGCGTCAATGCGGTCCCCGGGTCCGCATCGTGCGAACGGACGAACGCGTATACATCCATGCGAAGGTCTCGCAGCGCCTCCAGATCCTTGCCCTGAAGCAGGATCGGGTGTTGAGGAATACCGCTTTCCCTCACCCACTGCGCGAGTGCACCATCGAGCCAGTGCTGCGCAGCATCCAGGTCCTCGAGCAGATCGGCTCCGCGTGGCCGGCCAGCGGGGAGCGTGTTGATCAGATCTTGCACAAAACCCAGCCCCCCGGATGCACGCACCAGGTGATAGCGATCAGTTGCGGGCCATGTCATAGTACGACGATACCATTCGCAGACCAGAGCAGTAGACATACCCATAGCCGTTTTGCCCATACGCCATCGCGAGCATGTACTCGCAGCGGTGCGCTTCCGTGCAAGGACCACACGAGGAGCGAATTGGGACAATGTGGTGGTCGCGTGTTGGACGCGGCGGCTGTGTGGTGACCTGCAGCGGCCGCCCTCACCACGATCGGGTGGGCTAGCCGTTGATGCGCAGCGCGGAAGACGCCCACTCGGCATCGCGAAGCTCGTTTTTCCGGACTTTGCCGGTCGATGTGCGGGGCAGAGCATCCACGAATTCCACCGACCGCGGTGCCTTGTACGAGGCGATCTTGCCCTTGACGTGGGCGATAAGCTCTTCTTCGGTGACCGTGATGCGCGCGGTGAGGACGACGAAAGCTTTGGGTCGTTCGCCCCACTTGTCGTCCGGAACTCCGATCACGACCACGTCGGCGACCGCGGGATGGCTGTCGAGGGCCTGCTCGACCTCGATGGTGGAGATGTTCTCCCCACCGGAGATCACCACATCTTTGGCGCGGTCGAGCAATCGAATGTGGCCATCGGGGTACATCACACCCAAATCTCCGGAGTGAAACCACCCCGCTGCGAAGGCTTCCTCGGTGGCGACCGGATCGTCGAGGTAACCCTTCATCACGGTGTTGCCGCGCATCACGATTTCTCCCATCTCGATGCCATCGGCCGTGACATCCTCGAGCGGGCCCGTTCCCTGTCGGACCACTCGAACACGGTCGGATGTCAGCATGCCCACTCCCTGGCGAGCTTGGAGTGCGGCGCGCTCGGCGGCCGGGAGTCGAGACCATTCCTCCTGTACCTCGCAGCTAGCGTAGGGCCCGTAGGTTTCGGTCAGGCCGTAAACCTGCACCAAGTCGGCTCCGAGTGCGCTGATCTTCTCGATCAAGCTGGGGCTCGGTGGGGCACCACCTGTCACGACGGTCAGGGGTCTGTCGAGCGGATGTGCTTCCGGTGCTGTGGCAAGCGTGGTCGCAACGATGGGTGCGCCGCTCAGGTGGGTGATCCCTTCCTCGTCGACCAACTGCCACATCTCGCTGCCTCGGACAGCGCGGACGCAGACGTGACGCCCCGCGGCCGCGGTGACCGCCCACGTCGAGCACCATCCATTGCAGTGGAACATCGGCAACGTCCACAGGTATCGCGAGGATCGGCCGAAGCCTTGGTGCACCACCTCACCGAGCGTTCTGAGATATGCCCCACGATGGGTGTACATCACGCCTTTGGGTCGACCAGTGGTGCCGGAGGTGTAATTGATACTGATCGTCGAGTTCTCGTCGCCGACCTCCCACGGCAGTTCCTCACCGGTGCCGGCAGCGAGGAAGTCCTCGTAGCTAGTCCCTATCCCGACGTACTCCCCTGTCTGCGACGGCACCTCAATGGTGCTCAACGCGGATAGGCTCGAGGTGTCCAAGCCCTGCAACAAATCTGCGTCGCCAAAGAGCACGCGTGCCTGCGAATGCGCGCAGATCCACGCGACTTCCTCACTCGACAGGCGGGTGTTCACCGCAACGAGGACCGCTCCGGCGAGGGGCACACCGAAATGAGCGATCAGCAACTCGGCCGAGTTCGAGGCGAGGTACGCCACCCGCTCACCCCTGCGCACCCCGTGTGCGATGAGCGCGTTCGCCAACCGTTGGGCGGCGGAGGCGAACTCGGTGTAGGTCAATCGTCGATCTCCATCGACGATGGCGATCGACGATGGGTACACCTCGGCGGCGCGTTCGAGGAAACGTAACGGCGTAAGGGGTGTGTTCAGGCCGGACATGATGCTCCCATCTGGTTTGTTCGGGCCACGTCAGTGGTGACCCGACTGTTTAGTGGATTGTTCTCAGTGGATTGTTCGCGGACACGTCGCGTATGCCTGGAGACGACGTCGAGCGACGTTGCATCCAGTCGGCAACCGAACTGGGCAGTCAGCCGCACGCAGCGCTCGAGCGCTGCGGAGTTCGCACTCACTTCATTCTCGAAGCAGCAATTTTTGCCCTCACAATCTTCCGGGCGCTCAGCAGTAGGGCGGAGAACCTGAAATTGGTTGTCGCGGAGATTTTCCGGCACCGGGGACTTGCAGTCAGAGCCGGGCGCCGGTGTGACATGCTCGATTGCCGACAGACCCATTCGCGCGTGCCCCCCACAACGTCGGAAGAATCACCGTACTGTTCCTACTTTCCAGATGGAGCGTTCGCGGACTGCGGTGTCGGCGTCGAGCACCACGGTCACGCCGTCAATTGGGGGTGCGCGAGTCGACTTGGCGGTGAGGGCCTTCCAGGGACGCTCATCCAGGCACTACCGACGGTCGCGTACAGGTCACCGTTGATCTGATCGACCAGTGCCGTCATTTTCGCCGTTGATCGCGGCGTCGCTGGCGAGCACGCCGGTCAGCGACGCATTCATCTCCGCTATCGGGGGATAACGGGGAGCAGGACATGTGACGGGCGCATCCGATCATGGAATACCGTCTGATCGACGGAGGATAGCAATGCGGCCGTCCCTGACGCGTCAGCCGTCCCAGTGTTACGGTCCCAGCGTGGGAAATCGCTCGATGTAACGTGAAGTCGAAGTCGATGCCCTGTGGCAAATACGTGGCTGATATTCCACAAGTTTATCCGGAATGAATAGACCTCGTTCGGCTTGATCGCTGTGGGTGTTTCGTAAGACTCCCGGAACCGGGCGCGAACTATTCCCTCGGCGAGATTCTGAGCGTAGCCGTCAGGCCGAACATCCGAAAGTACAGCGACGAAATCGGTGTCCTCGGCGGTAGTGGAGGCATGCAACTCAACTATCACCGGACCGGTGATTTCCAACTCTTCGTCAAGTTCTACGCTAGTGAAAACTAATACGTCAGACCTACTTTGGTTGTCGCGTTGATCGGCTACTCCACCCCCTATCATTCGACCGCCGGTCGACGGAACGGGGTGTTCGGGGTCGTAGCAGAAACGGTCGGACGGCTCATTGCCGGGGTGCTCGGTGGTAAGGGTTCCGCCGCCGTTGAGTGTGTTTGCGTCCCCTGCGCTGTGGAGGTAGTACGGGGTATGTTCCGCTCGACTCAGTGGCCACTCGACTTCATCTCGCCAGATATTGTCCCCCATGACAAAGATCGACACGGGAGGGCGGGGAAGTCCGTCGCGTTCACTCTTGAGGTAATGGTCGAACCAATTCCTCTGGATATCGACGAGTGAAACTGCCGCCTCCGGCCCGAAGTCGATGTCGCCGGTGCCCCCCGATGTAGGTTGGCTGAAGGGCAGTTGATGGGCCCAGGGGCCCATGATCAGCGCTTGATTGGAGCGTGCTTCCGGGGTCAGCGCCTCTCGCCCGAGACCGGTGAAAAAGCGGGGGGTGTCGCGGTTGGCTATGTCGTACCAAGATCCGACATGCAGCATCGCCACGTCAATGTTCTGCAGCTGCCGGCTCAGATCGGTGGCCCACCAGTAAGGACCGTCCGTCGAGTGGTTGAGGATATCTTTGAGGAACGGGGCCCCCTCGCCCAATCGATCGATCCAATCGGTAATGGGAAGATGCATCAGCGCCGAGTCGGTGAGTCGTGAAAATCGTGTGGCGGGGTCGGCTTTGAAACTCGCAATCTCTGCGAGTGCAGATTCGTTGCCAACTCCTGCAAAGACTGATTCGGCCATGTTCACGAAGTAGCTGAGCATCCACCCGAGTTCGAGTGCGCCGCTGTTGTACCAGTAGTTCTCAAAATTCAGCTGATACGCCGAAACTGGGACGCATGTCTTCAGGTGCGGCGGTCGTTGTGCAGCAGCGAGATACTGTGAGATCGCGCCGTAGGACTGTCCGAACGTCCCCACCTTGCCGTTGGCGCCGGGAAGCCGGGCAGCCCACTCAATAGTGTCGTACCCATCGTGCGCCTCGTAGATGAAGGGGTACCAGCGTCCTTCGGAGGAGAATCTTCCCCGAGTGTCTTGTACGACCACGATGTACCCGTGGGAGGCAAAGTAGTGGGCTTCGTTGAATGCCGCTGAAAGGTCGTTCAACTGCTTCCCGTACGGAGTCCTACGGACCAGCACCGGGAAGGTCTCCTCGGACTCGGGACGGTAGATGTCTGCACGAAGAACGGTACCGTCGCGCGTGGTCATCGCGATGGCATCCTCGCGGACAACGGCGTAGCGCCCGCGCTCGGACTGGATGGATGTTGCGTGCGCCGTCATGTGGATGGACCCTATCTCAGTCGATGTCCGCCTGGTGAGCGCCGTCACTGACGGCCGATACGACAGACATAACCACTATCCTTATGACTACGTCAAGCCTGAAGCCTTTGACTGGCCGATCGAACTGGCATCTACCTACTAGCCCGAGTGCTGCGATGGGCCAGGTTCGAGCGCTGCGCGGACGCGACGTCCGGCGCGACATAACTAGTGCGCCAACCTAACTCGGGTACGCGCAGAGTAGGGCGTCGCTCCGATCCTCGGCGAAAGGTCTCGCACCCTCTCGTTCACGTGAGCGCAGTGCGTGAGCCGTATACGGTTCTGCAACCTGTCCGATCGGCCACCATGGCCCATGGCGTGGGCGGCACGCGCCTCAGGGGCAAGGAGATTAGAAGTATGCGACTGGGGACCATTGCCGCCGGCATCGCATATGGTTGAGTGACATAGGCTACATGTGTATGCTTACGTCAAACACGTGCGGATTCGACCAGCGGTTTCCCGGCAGAATCATGTGACCTTCGGCCGTAGGGTGCGGGCCCAATGCGCACACAATTTCGTGGAGGTATGCAGATGATCATCGACGCAGATGGCCTTGACGCCACAGCGGCTTACAAATTGCTAATCGGGAGTGTTGTGCCTCGCGCTATTGCATGGGTGAGCACGGTTTCCAGAGACGGTGTTGGAAACGTCGCACCGATTTCGTTCTTCACCGTAGTGGGACGGAATCCGCCTACCGTCTCCATTAGTTTGCAACCGCGATCGGACGGCGTGACGCTCAAGGACACGATGGTCAACATTCAAGAAACGGGTGAGTTCGTCACGAATCTCGCCACACTTCCACAAGCGCATCAAGTGCACACCTCTGCGTTGGAGTTCGATTCGGAAGAGGACGAGTTCGAAGCTCTTGGCCTGGAAAAAGCCCCGTGTAAAACAATTAGTGCACCACGAATCAAGGGATCTCCCATCTCCTTCGAGTGCGTAGTGGACCGAATTATTCCTGTAGGAACCGGAAATGAAACTGTGGTTTGGGGACAGATTGTAAATTTCCACGTTCGGGACGATCTTTATCTGGAGCGCGGTCGGATCGACACTGCCGCCGTGCCCGTCGTCGGCCGACTTGCCGCTGAATACACCCTCGTGAACAACGTCTTTTCGACCCCGCTCGGCGATGACGTTGTGGCCGCCTATCAGACCAAACGCATGTCTCGTCTCGATTCCAATGCGTCGGATTGGTCACCCATTGACACGGAGTTGTGGTCTCCTTCGGGAGCCACCACCACCGCAGGAAAGGACAAATCATAATCGTGAAGACTGACCGAGTGGGGCAGACGGACATCCGATTCCGCCGCGGCGGTGCTGGCGAATTCGCCGTCGTTTTCGTTCACGGATTTCTCGATGATCAGTATGTCTGGGACGGTGTGATCGAGGATCTCGCCACCCCAGACGTCGAAACCGTGACGCTGGATTTAGCCGGGTGTGGGGACCGCACGGACGCGAGTGGATCCTTCACTCTCGAGCGGTTGGTTTCCGATGTGGGCGCGGTTGTCGATGCACTGGGCAAGCCCATGGTGCTCGTCGGCCAAAGCATGGCGGCCCCCATCGTGGAGATGGTCGCCGCGACCCGCGCCGACCGAGTTCTCGGTCTGGTATTAGTGACCCCGATCCCGCTGTTGGGCACCCAACTGCCGGACGAAGCGATGGAACCTTTCCGTGCTCTCAGTGGAGCGCCCGAAGCACAGCGAGCCATGCGAGGCCAACTCTCGGCCGCGCTCTCCGACGCCGACTTGGACCGCCTCGTCGTGGTAGGTAGCCGCATGCATCCCGACGTCGTCCGCGACCTCGCCGACTGCTGGAACTCGGGTCACCCGCACGGCGCAAATCCTTCCTCGTTCGATGGACCGGTCCTGGTGGTGCGCGGCGGTGATGACGGATTTGTCACAGATGAGATGGTCGCGAAAGGCGTCCTTCCACGGTTCAGATCGGCACAGACAGCCGTGATCGACCGAGCAGGGCACTGGGTACACGTAGAGCAACCCACCGAGCTCGCGACGCAGCTCGACGTCTTTCTGGGGAAGATATCCACCGCCGCCAACACCGCGCAAGAGCTACGGGGCCAGAAGTGGACCAACGCGTTCGAGAAGAAGTCCGCGGCGGCATTCGGTGACGCATTTGCAAAGGACATCGTGCTGGAGGCCAGTGCGCTGCGCCAGCCCATTCAGGGGTCCGGACGAGTCAAGCAGGTCATGGCAACAGCGAGCACCATCTATGAGGAACTCGTCTTCACACACGAGGCTACCCACGAGCGACGCAACTATCTGGAGTGGGAAGCCAAGGCATTCGACGGCGTACTCCTCAAAGGTGTGACCGTTCTCGACAAGGACGAGGCAGGCCAGATCATTCACGTAGCCATCCACCACCGCCCGCTCGACGGCCTTCTCAAATTCTCAACCGAACTCGGGCAGTGCCTACGCGGAACTATCGATTCAGCGCATTTTCTTGGCGACGAAACCGGCTTCAGCTGAAATCCCTGCTCCACCGCCGCGGTGAATATTTCGGTCCCTATGCCGCGCTTCGTGGTCTGGCAACGCCGAACGTGTGGCTCTGCCAGCACCGGTCCCGAACTAGATTGGAGTCAACGAGTGTCCCACCTTACCTATTCCATCGAAAACGCACTTGCCACAGTGATTTTGCAGAACCCGCCGCAGAACCGCATTGATCAACAGCTTGCCGACGAATTGGCGGTTGCAGTCGAGGCGATCACTGCGAGCCAAGTGCGGGCAGTTTTAGTCCGAGCGGAAGGACCGGATTTCAGCTTCGGCGGAGACATCGTCGACTGGCCCGACCTGGAAGCTGGCCAATTGCGCGGCCTTTTCGAGCGCTACATGACCGTGTTCAACACGTTCGAGCGCCTTCCGTTGCCTGTGGTTGCCGCCGTCCAGGGGCTCTGCCTTGGAGGCGGATTCGAGTTGGCTCTGCGGGCTGACGTGATCTTCGCCGGCGAATCAGCTCAATTCGGTCATCCCGAACAAACCCTTGGTCTCGTTACGCTGCTCGGTGGAATCTACCGTGTCGCCGAACGTGCGGGACGAGCCAAGGCATCTGAATGGGCGCTGACTTCGGAGCGCATTTCGGCGTCCGAGATGGCAGCCGCAGGTGTTGTGAATCGGGTTGTGCCCGATGAACAGCTCGTAACCGAGGCTACCGTCTTCGCGGAGCAGCTCGCGAAGGGGCCAACCCGTGCGTTCGCTGCGCACAAGTTGCTGCTGCGCACTTGGGCTGTTGGCGGCATCTCTGCCGCTGACGAGACAATGTTCGATATCGCGATGCCACTATTTGACACCGAGGACACCAAGACAGGCCTTGCCTCTGCAGTCGCCGCCTACAAAGCGGGTAAGGCCCGGCCAGTTCTCCAATTCGAGGGCCGTTAGCCTGATCCGCCGATGGCCTGAGGTTGTGGGTGAGATCGTACCGGCAGATGCCCATCGTTTCTCCCCCGCTCTCCGTTCACTCACCCGACGTCCGGTGGAACCGATCGACTTCGGCCCTAAGGTCGCGGTATCACCGCTCGCCATTCAGGTCAACAGTTCGACCACTACCTCAAAAACAGCGAAGTCGACCCGGCACCGCGGTCCGCATCTTCGTGGTGGGCGAGAACCGGTGGCGCGACGAACAGGAGTGGCCGCTGGCCCGCACCGTCTACACCCCGTACTACCTCCACAGCGGTGGTGACACCAATACCCGGCACAGCAGCGACACTCCTTCAAACAACCACCGGCGAACGAATCATCCGATTACTTCCTCCACGACCCGAACGACGCCGTCTCGACCTGGCCGAGCGCCGGGCCATGTTGCGCTCCCGCCAGGCGTGGCGAACATCGTCGGTCTCACCGCCCGCGCGATTGGACCGGAAGGTCGGGATATTGCCGCCGGCGGCACGTCAGTTGGTGAAATGAGCGGGTGCGGAGACAATCTCATGTCGGACGCCCCAAGGACGAGGTGGCATTGCCGCTGCACGCGACGGATGGTTCCCATCTTGCGGCCGCGGAGTGATGCACTCGACAGATACATCGAACTACGCGAACGGACAAGGATGTCGTCATCCGATGGCGAGAGCATCACCTCGATCGAAGTCGAACAGGCAGTGCCAGTCACCCGGCAGTACTTGAGGTCGCGGTCGTCGGGACCCCCGACGACCGCTGGGGCGAAGTCCCCGTCGCGTACGTCGTCCATCATCCCTGGGGCTTCGGTCGAGGATCAGGACATCACCGATCATGTTAAGACGCGGCTCGCGCACTTCAAAGGCACCGAAACGCGTTGTCTTCGGCCACCGACAGGATCCTGCTGCGCCGCCGCGCACTTCCCCGAACCTCTACCGACAAGATCCAGAAGTTCCTCTTGCGGAACAAGAGTAGGACAGACAGTGCAGTGTGGACTTTGTGTGCCACACCGATCGCCAAGCAATTCTCAAGGAGTTCCCCGATGCAATTGGGTTTGATAGGTCTGGGACGGATGGGTGGGAACATGCGTGAGCGTGTGCGCGCTGCCGGCCATGAAGTCGTCGGATACGACTCCGATCCGTCTGTGTGTGACGTCGGATCCCTGGCCGAGTTGGTCACTCGCCTCAGTGCCCCGCGGGTGGTATGGGTGATGGTTCCGGCCGTCGAGCCGGCCCGCGCCGTGATCAACGAACTGAGCAACCTTTTAGCGGGTGGCGACCTGGTGATCGAGGGCGGGAACTCCCGCTACTCCGACGAGGCGCACTCGGATGTTCTGCGTGAGCGTGGCATCGGTTACCTGGACTGCGGTGTGTCCGGTGGGGTATGGGGCCTGGAGGAAGGCTACGGACTGATGGTCGGCGGTGACGAGGCGGATGTTGCGCGGGCACTGCCGATCTTCGATGCGCTCCGACCGCCGGGTGATCGCGCCGCGAGCTTCGTGCATGCCGGTCCGGTTGGTGCCGGCCATTACGCGAAGATGGTGCACAACGGCATCGAGTACGGGTTGATGCAGGCGTACGCCGAGGGTTACGAACTTGTGGTCGCCGAACCCCGGATCACCACCCCCGACACAGTGATGGGTGCATGGCAGCAGGGCACGGTGGTGCGGTCGTGGCTTCTCGAGCTACTGGTTGCTGCTCTCCGGGAGGACCCGGGATTGCGCTCGATCTCCGGATACGCAGCGGACTCGGGTGAACGCCGTTGGACCATCGAGGAGGCCATCACGCACGCGGTTCCGGTGATCCCCGCGGCACTGTTTGCGCGATTCTCCTCGCGGCAGGCCGATTCGCCGACGATGAAGGCGGTGTCGGCGCTTCGGCGGCAGTTCGGTGGACATCAGGTTCGGACTATGGAAGCGGTGCAGGCGTGATGAAGTTGGGGTACAAGGCGTCCGCGGAGCAGTTCGGTCCGCGGGAGTTGGTGGAGCTGGGTGTGCTGGCGGAGGCGCACGGGATGGATTCGGCGACGGTGTCGGATCATTTCCAGCCGTGGCGGCATCAGGGTGGTCATGCGCCGTTCTCGCTGGCGTGGATGACCGCGGTCGGCGAACGCACCGAACGGTTGGTGTTGGGGACGTCGGTGATGACGCCGACGTTCCGGTACAACCCGGCGGTGGTGGCGCAGGCGTTCGCGACGATGGGATGTCTGTATCCGGGGCGGATCATGCTCGGTGTCGGTACCGGTGAGGCGCTCAACGAGATCGCGACCGGTTTCGCCGGTCCGTGGCCGGAGTTCAAGGAGCGGTTCGGACGGTTGCGGGAGGCCGTCGCCTTGATGCGCGAGCTGTGGCTCGGTGACCGGGTGAACTTCGAAGGCAACTACTACAAGACGGTCGGAGCATCGATCTACGACGTGCCCGAGGGTGGGATCCCGGTGTACATCGCGGCCGGCGGTCCGGTGGTGGCCCGGTACGCCGGCCACGCCGGCGACGGGTTCATCTGCACCTCCGGTAAGGGCATGGAGTTGTACACCGACAAGCTGATGCCGGCGGTCGCGGAGGGTGTGGCGAAGGCGGAGAGGGACGTCGCGGAGATCGACAAGATGATCGAGATCAAGATCTCGTATGACACGGATCCGGAGTTGGCGCTGGAGAACACCCGGTTCTGGGCGCCGCTGTCGCTGACGCCGGAGCAGAAGCACAGCATCGACGATCCGATCGAGATGGAGAAGGCGGCGGACGCGTTGCCGATCGAGCAGGTCGCGAAGCGGTGGATCGTGGCGTCGGATCCGGACGAGGCGGTGGCGCAGATCCGCCCCTATCTCGATGCCGGGTTGAACCACCTCGTGTTCCACGCGCCCGGGCACGATCAGAAGCGGTTCCTGGAGTTGTTCGAGAAGGATCTCGCCCCCCGACTGCGGGCCCTGGCATGAGCAGCATGAACCGCGCGGAGGTCACCGGGACCGCGCTGTGGGAGAAACTCGCCGACCACCAGAAAACCGTTGCGCCGCTGCACCTGCGGGAGCTGTTCGACGCGGATCCGACTAGGGGCCGGGATCTGACGGTCACCGCGGCCGACCTCTACATCGACTACAGCAAGCACCGCATCACGCGCGAGACCCTCGGGCTGCTCCTGGACCTGGCTAAGGCCGCCGGCGTGGAGGAACACCGGGACGCAATGTTCTCGGGCGCGCACATCAACACCTCGGAAGACCGGGCGGTGCTCCATACCGCGATGCGGATGCCGCCCGACGGTGAGCTGATCGTGGACGGGCAGGACGTCATCGGTGATGTGCATGCCGTGTTGGATCGGATGGGCGAGTTCACCGACCGGGTGCGGTCCGGGTATTGGCGCGGGGCCACCGGAAAGCGGATCCAGGCCGTGGTGAACATCGGGATCGGGGGCTCGGATCTGGGGCCGGCGATGGTGTGCCGGGCGTTGCGGCACTACGCGGACGGACCGCAGGTGCGGTTCGTGTCGAATATCGACCCCACCGACCTGCTGGCCACACTGGCGGGCCTCGACCCGGCCACCACCCTGTTCGTGGTGGTGTCGAAGACGTTCTCGACCTTGGAGACGATGACCAACGCCACCGCGGCCCGCCGGTGGCTCACCGACGCGCTGGGGGAGGACGCGGTGCCGCAGCATTTCGTCGCCGTGTCCACCGATGCCGAGCGGGTGGCCGCGTTCGGGATCGCCCCGGGCAGTGTATTCGGGTTCTGGGATTGGGTCGGGGGTCGGTATTCGGTGGGGTCGGCTGTCGGGGTCGCGGTGATGGCCGCGATTGGGCGGGAGGGGTTCGCCGAGTTCCTGGGTGGGTTCCGGAAGGTTGATGAGCATTTCCGCACGGCCCCGCTCGAGGCGAACGCTCCGGTCCTGCTGGGCCTGCTCGGGGTCTGGTACGCGAGCTTCTTCGGCGCCGACTCACGCGCCGTGCTGCCGTATGCGCACGACCTCGGGCGGTTCCCGGCGTATCTGCAGCAGCTGACGATGGAATCGAACGGCAAATCGGTGCGGGCGGACGGCCGCCCGGTAGGGACGGGGACGGGGGAGGTGTTCTGGGGTGAGCCCGGCACGAACGGTCAGCACGCGTTCCATCAGCTACTGCACCAGGGCACCCGGCTGATCCCGGTTGACTTCATTGGCTTCGCTCAGCCGATCGAGGATCTGCCCACCCTCGACGGGGTCGGGTCGATGCACGGAGTACTGATGGCGAACCTGCTCGCCCAATCCCGGGTGCTCGCGTTCGGCAAGACCGCCGACGAGATCGCGGCCGAGGGCACCGACACCGCGCTGGTCCCGCACAAGGTGATGCCCGGCAACCGACCCTCCACCACAATTCTCGGAACGAAACTGACGCCGTCCACGCTGGGCCAGTTGATCGCGCTGTATGAGCACCAGGTGTTCGTGCAAGGGGTGGTGTGGGGTATCGACTCGTTCGACCAGTGGGGAGTCGAGCTCGGCAAGACCTCAGCCCTCGAGCTGGGACCGGCCCTCTGGGACCGTGACGGATCCGCTCCGACCGGGGACAGTTCCACCGCCGGATTGATCCGCGAGTACCGGAGAGCAAGGGACGCAGAGTAATGCCGGCGTTGATGTTGAAGCTTCCGCCACCGGTCGCCGAGTCCTGGGACTGGCAACTCACCGCCGCATGCCGGGACGCCGACCCGACGGTGTTCTTTTATCTGGACAATGAACGAGGCGAGCCCCGAGAAAATCGAGTACGCGCAGCCAAAAGAATCTGCCTCCGCTGCCCCGTGCGGGCGCGGTGCCTGAACCATGCACTCGAGGCACGCGAAACCCATGGCATCTGGGGCGGCTACACCGAGGACGAGCGAAGGACGCTTCGACGCCGCCGTGAACTTGAGCAAGCTGTCCCTGTTCGATCTCGCAAGCGATGAAGGCCTCCTCACGGCGATTCTGACCTCGCAGAAAACGAGCGTGTCGGCGAGCGTGAAAAGCTGGCTTCGGGGCAACTGCCAGGAAGGTGCTGGGCCTGTCGTCGATATGGGTTGATCGGCGGCTTGTCGGCGTGCGATTTTGTGAGCGTGCGGGTGCTGCTCCCCCATTTGTTCGATGTCGATTTCGATGTCGTTGTCAACGCTCTCCATCGGGTGGTTCCACGATCCGCCTCGCTGCCGAACCCCAAAGGAACGAGGAACGGTGTCCGCGGTGACGGCAACTGCCGACACCGCGATCGGTGGTCATCTCGGCCATAATCGACATCAGGGCCCGCCGGTTCTTCTGCGACATCACCGACTGCGCGGCAAAGACGTTCGCCGAACAGACACCGTTGTGACGCAGCCACATGCACGCGGACACCGGTATGTTCTGTTCTCGGTTCGCGAACCGGTTCGCCCCGATGGGGTCGCGGCGGCGGATGGGCGCGCAACTGCGGATCTTGCTGGGTGAGGAACGCAAGAACGGCTGATGCTCGCCGAGGCGGCCGGTGATGCGGGCGGGAGGGGACGCAGCGGCTGCTGAACGTCTATTCATGGGACTGCAACTGGCTACGTGATGGATATGCGCGAGGTGGTGATCGCGACGATCGGCGACGCCGACAGAGTGTTGATCTTTCGACGATACCGGTTTATGAGAAGGGAACCGTTCGGCGGGGTGGCCCGGCAGTACTCCGGCACTGCCGGGGCGGATCGAAAACCCACAGATCAGGGTGTTCCTCGCCTACCTCCGATCGGTCGGGCGCAGATCGACCGGGAGTTGTACCTGCCGAAAGTCTGGACCAAGGACCGGGATAGGCGCCTCCAGCACTGGCAGCCCCAGCCCTACTGAGACCACACCAGAGATGGCATCGTAAGAATGTCTGCGGGCGGGGCAGGACACGATCAGCGCGGCGTGTGACGTGCAGGTCTCGCTGACCCAGATGCGGCGGCACCACTACTGAATTTCGCACCACTACTGAATTCCGTCGAGAGCCTTCCAATACGTCTCGAGCTCGTGCGGAATGTCGGGACCCGACGTCAGGATGGCGACCTCGGTGACACCTTCCTCGGCGTAGCTTGCGATGAGATCACGGAGCCGACCGGCGTCACCCGAGAAGGTCAGGTCGGGTAGGAGCGCTTTTCCACCACCCTTCCACGCGGCGTCGTCTGCTTCGTTGAGGTACATCAGGTGGCCGTCGTGAATGGCGAGATGTCGTTCGACCTCTGGAGTCCTGGCGATGACTTCGGACCACTCCTTGCCACCAGGCATCGTCTCGACAGCAGCAAACCCGCCCTGGAAGTCATGCGCGGCATGGTAGGAGATGGCCCATGCGGGACCGGCGGTTGCCTTGACCCGGTCGCTGTCGGCGTCCTCGCCCTCTTCGAGGACGGTGCCCCCCACCTGAATGACGCTCCAAGCGAAGTCCTTCATGGCAGGTACCGTAGATCCGAAGCTCATCAGCCCGTCGACCTCGAGGGACTTCGCGATGGTCTCGCCCTTCGGGCCCATCGCTGACAGCAGGATCGGCACGTCACGTGCAGCGTCGGCAAGTCGATCAGCCGAGTTGAACATTTGGATCGGGGCGCCCTCCCACTCGACGATCTCCCCGCGGAGAAGCCTGCGATAGGCGGAGACGTACTGGGCCACTGCATTCCATGGCAGCGCGTTCTGGCCCATGGCTCGTCGACCGGTGAATCCTGTGCCGAACGCGACCGCCACCCGTCCGGGTGCCAATGATGCCAACGTTGCGGTCGCCGCGGCAGCCGACATCGGATGACGGAGGCTGGGTACCAGCACACCCGGGCCGATGCCGATGCGCTCGGTCTTGTCGGCCGCCCTTGCCAGGGTGATCCAGACGTCGGGGCTCTGATGCGGCGTGTCGAACACCCATGCGCGCTCGTAACCGAGCTGCTCGGCGATCGCGATGTGGTCGGGTGTCGCGAGCATCGGGGCGAATACGGTGGACAGCTTCATTGATCATTCCAATCCTGGGGCGTGGAGATCTGTTGTTCGTTCAGGTTTTCCCGCGGTCTGCTGGCTGTCGGCTGCGCGATGCCTCCACACGACCCGAAAAGCGATCTGGCAAAATAATTTGGTGGTCGTGCAGCAGTGTGGACTCGGAGATTGCTCTACGGGTACGTGTCACCGCTTGCGGCTGCGGTGCCTGACTCGGCGGCAAGGGGGGCACCCTGCTCTCAGTGTCGCCCGCCGGCTCGTCGTCGCGACTGGTGCGTTGGTCGAGCCATCCATGACCGCTCCTCGCCAGGCGGTGTTCGGCATCACAGGTGTCATACTAGCGACATAGTCGTACCACGTATACCTCCGTCTTCGCAAGGATCTGCATAGTCCTGGCGGCCATCCGCCGAATGTCACCTGCAGGGCGTAAGAACGACGCTCGCGCAGATGCTGTCGTCGCCAGAAGGCGACCGCCACCACACGCCCCTGTGGGAGCGCGCCGCGGCAGTCATCATTACGTCGCCCGGAACTGTCGGAGTCCGGATTGACATTGAGAAAATGAGTGCGGCGGTGGGACTCTCGACTATCAGATGGCGTCCTGGCCGCGGTGACCGAAGCGACCGGCACCTGCGTGATTCCGGCACCGAACTGCCGGCGAGTTGGGGGTCACAAAGGGCCGTTCTCGCCTGCAGAGGAGGGGCCGGGCCGGCGCACCTGTTCAGGCCGTCGAAGAATGCCATCTCGACCCGGCTTCGGAGTTACCTCACCCATGTCCGGTGATCCAGACCCATGTCCGGTGATCCAGCGTGGTCGGTTCCGGGCGAAGAGTCGTACCAGGTCGGCCTCTCGCATCAGCACCGCCCTGATTGCGGCCCCGGATCGTTTCACAGTGCGGAGAATGCCTCCAATGTCGCCTCGTCCACCGGGGGTCCGGCAGGAGTGACCGGTGAGATCGCGACGATGGACCTGATGGTGTGAGGCATCAGTATCGAGATGCGCAGCGCGGTCAGGCCGCGCATCGAGTGCCCGAGCGCCGAGTAGCTCGTCCAACCGAGTTCTTCGAGAACTTCGCGGACGGTCATCCCACATGCAGGCCCATGCAGGCCCATGCCGGCCAACGCCTGAGCCTGCAGACCCTGACGCGTCCATCCCGAGCTCGTCCAGCGACATGATCGACACGCCGACAGCTGTGTCATACGTACATCTCGGTCGTGGCTTGGCCGCCCCATGATCCGATGCACCGTCAGGTAGCGCGGAACGTCTCCGCGTTCCGCGCGATGAAACTGGTGATGTCACGGGGTGGGCGGCCGGTCAAACGTTCGAAATCCGTTGTCGGCTCGGCATACAAGCCGTGGCGGTTGATGTCGTCGAGGCCGATTAGAAGCTCGATGCGCCAGTCATCCAGTCCGGCCGCATGAAGTTGTGCGACGCGTTCGGCAACGTCGACCGGCCGGTAGGTGATCTCTCGCCCGACGGTCTTGCTCAGGGCTGCTGCGACGTCGGGCCAGGTGAGGGCAGTCGGCCCGGTGAGGACGTACTCGCCACCGCGCGTGCTCGGGTCCCGGATCACGGCAATGACCGCGTCGACCACATCCTGTGAATCGATGAGCGCGTTGGCGCCCCGCGGGGCGGTGCCTACCCAGCCGTCGGTCTCCCTGAGCGACACTGCACCCAGGTAGACGATCTCCATGAAGGTCGACGGACTGATGAGCGTCGAAGGCACAGCGTTTGCGGCGAGATAGTCGTTGATTTCTGCGTGCACTCGAAGCACCGATACCGACGACTCGCTGTTCGCGTACGCAGCGGACAACTTGATCAGGTGCGCGAGCCCGGTGCGCGCCGCTGCATCGATCACCCTCTTCTCGAGAGCGACCTGGTCCGGACTGCTTCCGAGAGCGAGGAATGCGACGTCGACATCACGCATCGCCGACTCGACGAGATCCGTGTCGGTCAATTCACCGACGATGAGTTCCCCGAACGTGCGCTCGCCGCTGCTGGTCCGTAAGGTCTCCACGGCTTTCGCTTGATCCCGCACAAGAGCGGTAGGTGCCGAGCCGACCGCGTGAAGTTCGGCAACCACACGGCTCGCCACACGACCATTTGCAGCGATTACCAATGTTTTCCGATTCACAAAGACTCCCAGCTCTGACAATCCGCTGCCGGACGATAACCGGCCACCGCTGACATATCCTATCGCACTTTGACTCTGTTAGGACGTCCGTGAGTGTTCTTTCAGGATTCCGCTTCGCGAGGTGTCAACGATGACATGGCCCCTGCCCGTAGGCATAACTTTATGGCTTTTGCCCGGCATCAAAGGCGGCTGGAACACAAGCCCCAAACCTCGACGCCTATGTCGTCGAGCTGGCGAAGCTCCCCGCAGAGGGGTAGAGCAAAGACTTGCCGGTCCCGGGGAGTCCCGGAACCGCGGTCAATCACTATGTATGACATCCACCCGGACGCGGGAGTGGGCGATTCCCGCTTTCACCTCAACCGATATTCCCCTATCCTTGACATGACCGTAGCTTGTTTGATCAAGTCGAAATCATTGACCCTGAAGCTGAGGAGTAGATCCATGACAAACCCACTGTCCTATGACGTCCTCGTTCTCGACGGCACGCCGAGAGTGACCGACCTGCGCATGCCGAACGGGGACCCTATCGTCTCATCACCGCTGTCGGTCACCCTCATCTACGGGGACAGCGAAGCCGTGCTGGTGGATGCACCCTTCACCTTCGATCAGGTCCAACAAGTGGGGGACTGGGTCGAGCAACACGGCAAGCGTCTGTCCCACATCTACGCCACGCACGGACACGGCGACCACTGGTTCGGCACATCCGCTCTGATCGAACGCTTCCCCGGTGCTCGCGCCTACGCCACCGAAGGGACAATCCGCGTCATGCGAGAGCAGGCAACCGTCGGCCGTGAGCAACTGTGGGACAAAGTCTTTCCCGGCCTGGTACCGGATTCGCCGATTGTGGCCGAACCCGTCCCGACGGAGGGCTTCACGATCGAAGGGCAGCTGATGCGAGCCATCGAAGTCGGGCACACCGACACCGACGACACCACTGTCCTGCATGTCCCCTCCATCGACCTCGTCGTTGCCGGTGACGTTGTCTACAACGGCGTCCATCAGATGTTGCTCGAGTGCGGCGACCATGGTCTCGACTCGTGGCTGAAGGCGTTGGACATCGTTGACGAACTCAACCCGAAAGCGGTTGTCGCCGGCCATAAGGACCCGAACCTGGCAGACGACCCGAAAACCATAGATGAAACGCGACAGTACCTTCTGGACGCCAAGCGGCTGTTGAACGAAACTCCGACGCCTCAAGCATTTTTCGACGAGATGATCGAACTCCACCCGAACCGGCTGAATCAGGGTCCGGTGTGGTACGGCGCACTGGGTCTGCTGTCCACCCCGTGAGAAGCAGTGCCTGGCTGACCAAACGCATGTGTGGATCGATCCGAACCACCCCGGAGCGAACCGCGGATGTGTGATGGCAATGCGGAATCCACTTCCTGCGGCCTCACGTTGCCCGCGAAGTCTGGTTCGTTTCCTCATCCGATTGCGCCCGCGTAACGGCGGCCTTCCCAGGAGGTGTGTTCTCGGCGGCGGCGAGGGGTGATCAGCTTGGCGGACAATGTCTGAATCTGTCGTTGGATGGCGGCGGGGTTGATGCCGACGTGAGTGTCGTCGAGGATTGGTGCCGGTGCCGGCCACTTCCCGGCCGGCCTTCCCAACACCGCCCAGCAGAAGATCAACGCGGCAACAACGTTCGCCCGTACGTCGGTGGCCGCAAGTCCGGGGACGCACCACCTCCGGACAGCGCTGCCCGCAATGCCTTTGCGGGCATGGTCGCGATGCCAGCCGGTCGTGGCGCACAACTCGCCCCGGGATCTTTGCCTTGTCCGGCTTGCCGGCGCTGATAGCGGGTCGGATCACCGTGGTGACGGCACTGCGTTCAGCCATGCCCAGTCCCAGCATCCGGCCCTCCCCCGACCACCCCACCGATCGACACACCGCTACACGCGCATTCTCACGTGAGGCAACGGAGGGCTTACGCGGGCATTTTGGATGAGTCATCGCGGACTCTTGCGTGACATAGGTAACTTGCTTACGATTACGTCGACTCCGATCACATCACCTTCACTTCTAGGGCAGAGGTCCTGATGAATTCTCCACACATCGCCACCACGAACACCGCAGCAGCGGACCGCCGCGGCAGCCGACATGGACCCGCGATCGTCTTCGTCCACGGTTTCCTGGACGATGCCTTGGTGTGGGGCCCCGTAGTCGAGACGCCGACGTTGCAGAAGTTCGAAACGCATTGCATCGATCTGGCCGGCGTCGGATCCCGGGTATCCGAAGCAGGCCCCTTCACGCTCGAACGATTCGCGCGCGACGTCGCGGCCACCATCGATGACCAGGAGGAAGCGTGTGTCCTGGTGGGCCAGAGCATGGGTGCACTCGTCGCGGAGTTGGCAGCACAGGAACGGCCGGATGCCGTTGCAGCCCTCGTGCTGGTGACTCCCGTGCCCCTGGCCGGCACCAACCTGACGGGGGAGGCGGCAGCATCATTCCGCAGTCTCGGTGGCGACGCCGCGGGCCAACGTGCTGGGCGGGCGCAGTTGACCGTCTCACTGGATGCGGACACCCTCGATCGTCTGGCCGACGAGGGCGCCCGGCTGCGTCCGGACGTCGTCGAGGCCTACTTCGACGCATGGAACGAAGGGCATCCCGCCGGCAACCTCCCCAGCTCCTACACCGGGCCGACCCTGATCGTGCGCGGCGACGGCGACGGGTTCGTCACCGAAGACCTGCTCCACGCGGCGGTCATCCCCCGATTCGCTCAGGTGCAGGTCAGGCAGATCGCCGGCGCAGGACACTGGCCTCATCTCGAGCAACCACAAGCACTGGCCACCATGGTTTCCACGTTCGTATCTTCCCTGAACACCGCAGGCGGCCGGGCTGAATAATATTCACGCCGACGGATGTGCGGCGCCGGGCCGGTAAGGCCAATTCGGCCGCCGCCCAGCGAGTGGCCCGGAGTCCGCAGTTCGAATTAATGTTCGACGTTGGCCATCCCATCCTCTACGCCCGCCCACGGTCAATTCGTCACTGTGACGTATTGGCCGTGGGAAATCGGCGACAACCCACGGCCCGCCGATGACCATCGGCCCTAATCTCCTGTCGTCGAACGGCGAACACTGAGAGGTATGCACCGGCTGTGGTAGCCGGTCGCGGGCGGAACTCCATCCCCCGAGGAGGCGATCATGGACAGCACCGTTCCCGACGAGAACGTGGTTCGCATTGCCGTCGATCTGGCGTGCCGGGCGCCGTCGGTACACAACAGCCAGCCGTGGCAGTGGGCGTACGCCGACGGCCGACTCGACCTGTACACCGACCGCGGCCGGGTCTTGGCGTCCACGGATCCCACGGGCCGGCAACTGGTCGTGAGTTGCGGCGCGGCGTTGCATCATCTCCAGACGGCGCTGACCGCTCTCAAGTGGTCCGCGGACATTCAGCGCGTCCCGGAGGGTCCTCACTCGGGGCACTTGGCAACGATCAGGTTCCGCCGCGACGCCCGGCCGCAGTCACACGACTTCGATCTGCTCGCAGCGATCCGGCACCGGCACTCCGACCGCAGGCCCTTCGGCCCGGTCAGCGTGAAGGCCCCGTTGCCCGCGGCCTTGCCCGCCGTGGTGCGCCGCCGGGACGTCCACCTCACGGTGCTGGGGCAGGACGCACGTCCGACCCTGGCGAAGGCGACCGAAATGACCGCGGCCGCGCGGAAATACGACTCCGCATATCAAGCCGAACTCCATTGGTGGGCAGGTCATTCCAACCCGCAGGGCGGAATCCCGGCGGAGGCGCTCGCCACCGCAGACAACCGCGACCGCGTCGCCATCGGGCGCCGTTTCCCGGCCGGCCGAGACACCGGCGCGACCACGGAGATCGACCGCTCGACGGTTCTGGTGTTGAGCACGGACAGCGACGGCCGCGGTGAGTGGCTCCGAGCAGGCGAGGCGCTCTCCGCGGTGCTCCTGGAGGCAACCGTCGAGAGTCTGTCGACGTGTCCGCTGACCCACATGACCGAACTACGGCAGGGCCGGGAGATCATCCGCGAACTACTCCCCGACCGCGGTTTCCCGCAGGCCCTGATCCGGGTGGGGACCACGGAGAAGAAGTCTCCGCCCCGGCAGACTCCGCGACGACCCGTCGAATCGGTGTTGTCCGTCGGTCGCCGAACCGCCTCCCGCTGACCGACGCGCAGGCCGATTCCCGGCGGGTAGCGGCACCTCGGGACCGGACGAGTGACCTTCGGCCCTGGAATTGCGGGCGCTGTTACCGCACCGTTGTGGTAGACGCCGACACACGACACCGGAACCCCTCGTCGGCGAAGGGAACGAGGACATCATGTTCGAAGGTCACTCCACCGGATCGCGGGTGCGCGACGACGAGCCCGGGGAAGTCCTGTACGCACATCCTGCCGGGCTCGTGCTCGCGGTGGCGACGGGAGCGGCGACCGCCGGTCTGGTCGTCCTGCTGGGGGCCTGGCTCGCTACTCCCCTCGTCGGCGTCGGCGCCGCGGCGACACTCGTCGCCACCGTCGGTCTGGCGGTGGCCATGTTGATGCCGCACCGTCCGCGGCGGCGCGAAGCCCGCACAGGCGCGCGATGACGACACCACGGCCCCGGTGCTTGTTAGCGTAATCTGAGTCCCCGGAAAGATGACGCAGCCAGGACTGGAGGTTGCCCCATGATCAGGGTCTTTCTGGTGGACGATCACGAGGTCGTCCGACGCGGGATCGCGGATCTACTCACCGCCGATCCCGAATTGACCGTGGTCGGCGAGGCTGCCTCCTACGCGCAGGCTGTGGCGCGCATCCCGGCTGTGACGCCGGATGTCGCCGTCCTGGATGTGCGCCTACCGGACGGCAACGGAATCGAGCTGTGCCGCGAACTGCACTCGCTGATGCCGGAATTGCATTGCCTCATCCTGACGTCGTTCACGGACGAGCAGGCGATGCTCGACGCGATTCTCGCCGGGGCGAGTGGATACGTGGTGAAGGACATCCGGGGCATGGAACTGGCGCAGGCGGTGCACGACGTGGGGGCCGGCAAATCGCTCCTCGACAGTCGCGCGGCCGGCACCCTCATGACCAAGGTGCGTGCGGACGCCACCGACAAGGACGGAATCTTCGGGCACCTGACCAATCAGGAACGGACGTTGCTCGCCCTGCTCGGTGAGGGGCTGACGAACCGTCAGATCGCGGCGCGGATGTTCCTCGCGGAGAAAACGGTCAAGAACTACGTGTCACGGCTGCTGACCAAATTGGGTGTGGAGCGGAGGACCCAGGCCGCGGTGCTCGCCACGAAGATGCCGCCTCGACCGTCCGGCACCTGACGGGCCCGGACCGGCACGGTTGTGCGTACCGGTCAGTGTTCCGACTCCCGGCGGTGTCACGACGTGGGACAATGCGTGGGTGACCCGTCGACCGGATGAGCCCGACCGAGGTCCGTTACTCGGCAGCCTGTCCGAGCTTCGGCTCCGTGAGCTCCTGACCGAGGTGCAGGAACGCGTCGAACAGATCGTCGATGCCCGAGATCACGTCGACGGCCTGCTCGAGGCGATGCTCGCCGTCGCGTCCGGGCTCGACCTCGACAACACGCTGCGCACCATCGTCCATGCCGCGATCAATCTGGTGGATGCCCGCTACGGCGCGCTGGGGGTGGTCGGTTCGGGTGGGGGTCTGAGCCAGTTCGTCTTCGAGGGCATCGACGCGGAGACCCGTGAACGTTTCGGTGACCTGCCCCGCGGCCGGGGGGTGCTCGGTTTCCTCGTCACGGATCCGAAGCCGATGCGGTTGGACGATCTGTCCCGGCACTCCGCCTCGGTCGGATTCCCGCCCGACCATCCTCCGATGAAAACCTTTCTGGGAGTGCCCATTCAGATCCGGGACGAGGTCTTCGGGAATCTGTATCTCACCGAGAAGGCCAACGATGCACAGTTCACCGAGGACGACGAGGTCCTTCTGCGCGCACTCGCGGCCGCCGCCGGCATCGCGATCGAGAACGCCCGCCTGTACGAGGAGTCCCGCGCGAGGCAGGCGTGGCTCGAGGCGACTCGTGAGATCGCGACCGAACTGCTCGCGGGAAGTGACACCGCCGCGGTGCTGCAGGTCATCGCCGACGACGCGCTCGCCCTCACCGCCGCCGACAGCGCCTTCCTCGCGGTGCCGGACGATCCGGACATCCCGTCGGACGAGATCACCGAGCTCGTGGTCACGGCGTCGGCCGGGACGGTGTCGGATCGCATCATCGGCCGATCGATCCCGGTGGAGAGGTCCACCTCCGGTGAGGCTTTCCGCGAGCGGACGCCGCTGCGGGTCACTGCGCTGGCCTTCGACCCCGGGTTCGCGACCCGGGATCGGTTCGGTCCGGCATTGGCGCTTCCGTTACGGGCAGCACAGTCGGTGGTGGGGGTACTGGTGACGCTCCGTCACGTCGACGCGGCGCCGTTCACGGACGACCAGCTGGCGTTGATGTCGGGATTTGCGGATCAGGCGGCCGTCGCGCTGCAGCTCGCCAACAGTCAGCGTCGGATGCACGAGCTCGATGTCTTGTCCGACCGCGATCGGATCGCGCGCGACCTGCACGACCACGTCATTCAGCGGCTCTTCGCGGTCGGCCTGTCGCTGCAGAGCACTCTGCAACGGGCCAAGGCTCCCATCGTCAAGGAGCGGCTCGAACAATCGGTCGACGATCTGCATGACATCGTGCGTGACATCCGTACCGCCATTTTCGACCTTCACGGCGGTTCGGGCGGGATGACCCAGTTCCGGCGGCGGTTGCACGACATTGTCGCCGAGGCCACCGCGGACTCCGGGCTTCGCACCACCGTGCACATGTCCGGACCGCTGTCGGTGATCGACTCCGGGCTCGCCGAACATGCCGAGGCCGTGCTGCGTGAGGCATTGAGCAACGCGGTGCGGCACGCCGGAGCTGACACGGTCACGGTCAGCATCTCCGTCTACGACGATCTCGCCATCGAGGTCGCGGACGACGGCAAGGGGTTCGCCCAGAACGTTGTCACGAGCGGATTGGACAATCTGGCCGCCCGGGCACGGGAGGTGAACGGGCACTGCGCGGTCGACTCGACCCTCGGCGGCGGGACCACACTGCGGTGGTCCGCTCCACTCCCCTGACTTCGTCGCCCGGTGGTGGGTTTGCGGTCTGTGATCCTCGATCAGCCCGAGGCGGTTGCCCAGGCCGCGCACCCCGAAACAGGCGGGCCAGTTCGGCGCCCTGCTCGAGTTCTACTTCACGCTCACCAGCCAGTCCGGAAACTGGTCGATCGAAGACATGACCCGCTGGCAGCAACAGGCGAACCTCCCACCCCGCAAACCGATCCATTACCGCACCGTTCCCGGCTTTGGTATCCCGGCCGCCGTCAAACCTCACTGAGCGAGAACACATACATTGGGCAAGGTTTGCTGCCCCCTGATCGGAGCGACCTGGTGTGGGGTCTGGCCGCCGATGACATTTTGGGACGCGACGACCTCGACAGCATTTCTTCAGCGGACACTTTGCCCCTACCAGCTGCCTGTCCCGTGGTTCCGCGTTGGTTCTGAGTAGCCGACGGGGTGATCCCGATCCTTCGGAGGGCTCTATTCAACGCCCCGAAAGGAAAATCATCACTGGACGAGACTATCGGGTTTGTGCTGGTCAGCGAGTTTCGGTTAGGGGCCGGTTTCGGGACGTGCCGTGTGGGTTCCTCAATCGGCATCATGGGTTACGAAGCAGCGTCATGTGCTCCGCGGTATCACTGCCTGACCTTGCGAACGGTGTCGTGGTCTACACGGCTGCCCTCGAATTCTGCATCGCCTGCGCATCGATCACGGAGCCCAGATCATCGATCGGCTATGCCCCGAGAACGTTGACAACGCCTGCGCCGTCGGCGAAAAGTTGAGCGGACAACGTGCGACCCGATCTGTCAACATCGGTGAGTAGGTGAGAAGCGTGAGCACAACCGATCCCCCATCGCTGGTCGTCGTGCCGCCGGGGACCGGGAAGACCGGTAACTTGGGCCCGATCGGGGTCGAATTCAAGCTCTGGGGCCGTGATACCGGCGGGGTGTTGTCGGTCGTCGAGCACCCGTTCCCGGTCGGTGCGCTGGTGCCGCCGCATCTGCACACGCGGGAGGACGAGTTCTCGATAGTCACCCAGGGTGTGATCGGATTCCGCTCCGGCGACCGGGAGGCCGTTCTCGAATCCGGCGGATACATCACAAAGCCCCGGGGTGAGATGCACGCCATGTGGAACGCCGGCACCGTTCCGGCGCACATGATCGAGATCATCAGTCCGGCCGGTTTCGAACATTGCTTCCTGGAAATGTCCGAACTGATCGCCGCCGGCGAACCGGATGTCACCCAGATCGCCGCTATCGCCGGACGCTACGGTCTGCAATTCGGCGAACCCGACTGGTTGCCAGACGTGATCGCCCGATTCGCCCTGACACCGCCGTGAGCCCAGCTTGATCGTCGACGCATGCGGTGCCGGTTCACTGGTCGAGGCTGCTCGGCCCGGGCAGGCGGTGAGCCGAAGACAGTCCTGCATGCCGCGTGGGCATGTAGGCAGGGGCAGATCACGACCTGCACCACCGCATCGTCGAGGCTCCTCGGGATGATCCACTCACCGATGATCATGTCGGCGAGGTCCAGGAGCGACTGGTCGAGGTTCTGAACGATCCACGGGTCGCCGAAGGTGACAAGAACGAGGCGAGACTACTTATCACTGTTGGTGACGATCTACTCGGTGCGATCGGGCGGTGTGGAGTGGAGTGGTGCACCTGACCTGGCGGCGGATTCCGACCGGCGAGCCCGGGTCGGTCCAGTGGGCTCGACCTGTTCCTGCCGAGGACTAGGGCATTTACCCAGGCTCCTGGGGCGGCGAGGAATCGTACGAGATGTCTCCGGAGTTCACCTCGCTCGACGAAGCGCCCATGTGGGCACGCGTTGAGCGCCCTCGATGCTTGTGCGCCCGTGATGGGACAACGGGACCGAGTAGTGGGTCGGCGACGGCCCGCCCCCTGATCGCTATCGCGAGCTCGAGCGTCCGTCCTGACTCGGTGTTCCTATGACCATCGCTGTCGGGCGGCCAGGAATCGAGACCTGTCGCCGCATGATCGCCCGGCTTTTTCACGGAAGCGCCGGGGAAGTGACCAAGATCACGATCCGACGCGCATTCGGGCGCGACTCGGCGGGCGACCTCGCGGAGCCGACGAGCGGCGGGTCCGCCGCGACGAACGGTCGAGGGCCGGGAACACCGGATGTGATCCGGTGAACATCACGATCTTCGGGGTGGTCGCGTCACGTCGCCCACTCCTACACTGTCCGGCGTGAGCCTCCAGATCAGTGATCCCGCGTCCCCGGTGCAGTCGAGCCGGATTCGACACTCGGCGTTCCAGCAGAAGGTGACGTCGGCGGAGGAAGCGGTCAAGGCCATCGGTCCGGGTGACACCGTCGCCGTCAGCGGCTTCGCCAGTGCCGGGACACCCAAGGCCGTCATCCCGGCCTTGGCTGGTCGGATTCACACCGCCCGCGCGGCCGGCGCGAATTTCACCATCGACTTGCTGACCGGGGCGTCCGTGTCGACGGAGACCGAGAGGATGCTCGCCGAGATCGACGGAATCGCCCTGCGGATGCCGTACCAGGCGGAATCGACGGCGCGGCAGAAGATCAACCAGGGGCGGATGGATTACGTCGACATCCACCTCTCACACGTGGCCCAGCAGGTGTGGGAGGGCTACTACGGCGCGGTGAACGTCGCGGTCGTCGAGGTTTCCGGCATCACCGAGACCGGCGAGCTGATCCCCTCGGCGTCGGTCGGAAACAACAAGACGTGGCTCGACGTCGCGGAGAAGGTCATTCTCGAGGTCAACTCGTGGGTCCCGGACGCGATGGACGGTATCCACGACATCTACTACGGCACAGCTCTGCCCCCGCACCGCCGGCCGATCGAACTCACCGACGTCGAGGACCGGATCGGGCAACCGCATTACCGGGTGGACCCAGCCAAGGTTGTTGCGGTGGTGGAGACACATACCCCCGACAGTGCGAGCCCGCTGGCCGCTCCGGATGCGGTCAGTGAGGCGATCGCGGCCCACGTGCTGGACTTCTTCGACCACGAGGTGCGGCGTGGCCGGCTCCCGGAGAACACTCTGCTGCCACTGCAGGCGGGCGTCGGAAACGTGGCCAATGCCGTACTCGGCGGGCTCGACCGCGGTCCGTATCGGGGTTTGACCTGCTATTCCGAGGTCATCCAGGACGGGATGCTGCACTTGATCAAGCACGGCACCGTCCGGTTCGCGTCGGCGACCGCGCTGGCACTCTCGGAGGCGGGGATCGAGGAGTTGACCTCCAACATCGACTTCTACCGGCAGCACATCCGGCTCCGCCCGCAGGAAATCAGCAACCACCCCGAGGTGGTCCGCCGATTGGGAATCATCGCGATGAACGGGATGCTGGAGGCCGACGTCTACGGGAACGTCAATTCGACGCACGTGATGGGCACCAAGATCATGAACGGCATCGGCGGATCCGGGGACTTCGCCCGCAACGGGTACCTGTCGATGTTCCTCAGCCCGTCCACGGCGAAGAACGGGGCGATCTCTTCGATCGTCCCGATGACCCCGCACGTCGACCACACCGAGCACGACACCCAGGTACTGGTCACCGAGCAGGGCCTTGCCGACTTGCGGGGGTTGTCGCCGCGCCGCCGGGCACGGGTGATCATCGAGCGCTGCGCGCATCCGGAATTCCGGCCGCTGCTCACCGACTACGTCGAGCGGGCGAACGCCACTCCGGGAGCCGGCCAGACGCCGCACCTGCTCGGGGAGGCGTTCTCGTTCCACCAGCGGTACCTGGAGTCCGGCTCGATGCGACTCTAGGACGGTCACCTTCCCGCCCTCCCGGGTCGCCAACCCGTCGCCGCCCTCGGCGAGGGAGTCGACGCGGCCGCGGTAGACGAGTATCAGCGATGCGCCGGGGGAACTGTAGACGGAATAGAGGAAGCCGATCACCACGGGAGCGCCGATCTCGTCGCTGGCCGCACCGACAAGGTCATGGAGGTCTTCGGCTGGATGCTCGGACCACGCGAGCAGCCTGCCCCCTCTCCTCGGACTTGGTCTCTCTATTGTGCCCGCGGCTCGGTCCCGTGACTCCCGGACAAGCGTGAAGCACCTCAGATCTCACTGCCTAGGCGCAGGGTGGACGGGCCGCCCGTCGACACCGGATCAACGGGCGCCCACATACCCTGCGTCAGTACACTATCCGAATCTCCTCGGCCATCGGGCCCACCAGGTCCCAGATCGCCTCGCCTCGCCTTCGCGGACGAGCCCGGAAGGGCCACCGCGGTCAAGGCTGACCGCCGTCCAGTACAAGTTCGGCTCACCCGATCACCACGTGGCCCGGTACGCGGAGCTGACCAGGCAGTAGCAGCAGTTCGTCCCAACGCCGCGACTACTGGGGGCGGACGACAACCCGACGGGGGCGAAGTCGTCGGCGCAAGTCAATCCCCCACTCACTGCAACGCCGTGAAGTTTAGCTAGACGGTGCTTACGTCAGCGGAGTCGTTCTCACCATACGGCTCCCGCTATGCCGGTGCCTATCTGCGGGCGCCGCCACAGCTCCCATGCGAGTCGCAGGACTCCGATCGCGGTAAGAACGGTCAGCGACAAGACGGCGGGGACGGAAATCGCCAGCGGAAAAACTAGGAGGGCAGCGGCGGCGGTGAGGAGCCGATCGACGGTGAGCTGATGGTGGTCACGCCATCGGTAGGCCACCTCGGCGGCGTAGAACAGTGCCACCCCACCGGTGAGGGCAAGGGCGGCCAGCGGCGCCAGCGGCTCGTCGATGTGTTCCACCGAAACCCGTGCCCCGAGGGCGAAGAAGACAATCCCCGCGACGAGCGGCAGGTGCAGGTAGCTGTAGGCGTCGCGCGCCAACCGTGCCCGATCGACACTGCGTGTTCGCTGCATACGTTCTTCGGCGCCGGCGGTGAGGCCGAAGTAGGTCCACCACAGGGTGGCCGAGATCAGTACCCCGAGAACCACAGCGCCGAGGACACCGGGATGGCGCAGGTTTTCGGTTGCCCCCGCCCCCAGCGAGATGATCGTCTCGCCCAGCGCGATGATGATGACCGAACCGTGGCGCTCGATAAAATACGAAGGTACGACCCGAAGTCCGCTGATTCCCGCTACCAGGGGACCACCGAAGTCGACCGCCGCCGCCGCGACCCACAGCAACTCTCGGTAGGGGGACGCCACAAAAGCAGCGGCGACGATCAGGGCCGGCCCGACGAGCAGGCCCGGCACCAGTCGGCGGATCGCCGTCGCCAATTCAGCCTCGTCTCGGGATGACGAGGCGAGGAACATACCGACGTTGATGACGCGGACGGCGAGCAATGCGAGCCCGAAAACGAGGGCCCCGGTGGTGAATGCGGTCGGCAGTGCGATCGCCGCGATGAGCATCGCCGCCATCGCGACGATGATCAAAGTCGTCTGCATCACCCGCGCCGTTTCGAATGTGTTGGTCAGCCAGGCGTAGCACACCCACGCCCACCACAGAGCGAGCAGAGCGAGCACACCCCGGCCGAAACCCTGCCAGGAGATGTCACTGAGCATCAGGTGTGTGACCTGCGACATCGCGTACACGAAGGTGAGGTCGAAGAACAACTCCAGGTTGCCCACCGACCGCCCATTCGACTCCTGCGATCCGTCGGTGTCGGGCTCGCGGCCGGTGGATCCGCCGGCGGCGTTGCCGTCGTCGACCGTCATCGTCGACCAGTGGTCATGATCATCGCCCGTTGCTATTCACCAGTGATGTTGTTCTCCGATATCACCTGGTTGGCGCGTCGCTCTATGTGATGGCGACCTCTTCGTCCACGACATTTTGGCCCCGTCGTTGCGCAGGTCGGTCCGCAGACTCGGGGATGAGGTGAGCGTTCTGCCCTTGACCACACCGGCCTCCACCAGGGTCCAGGGACGGTGGCAAATCACCGCGACTGGCTTTCCCGAACCGATGAAGTCGCGCACGAACGACATCGCCGCCTCCTCGATCCGCAGCTCGTCTGGGTTGACGGTGCCGCCCGGCAGGAGCAAGGCGTCGTAGTCGTCGACCGCAACATCGGACACGGCCCGGTCCACGGTGAACGTGCCGGTCGCGTCGAGGTCGTTGTTGCGTACCTGATTTCGCCGGTCTTCGACGACAGCAACTCGGTGTGCCCACCGGCTTGTTGGACCGCCTCGCGGGGTCGCTCGAGTTCGACTCGTTCGACCCCGTCGGCAGCGAGTATCGCGATCCGCTTACCCTGCAGCGCTGTTGCCATCGCTCTGCTCCTCTCGGTCCGGGCCGACTCACGGATGCAGTACGACCTTGGTCCATCCGTCGTCGCGGGCATCGAAATGCTGGTAGCCGGACTCGGCCTCGGCCAGCGGCAGCTGGTGAGACACGATCCAAGACGGTGTGGCCCGACCCTGGTGGATCAGGTCGCGTAGCTGCCGGTTGTAGTGCTTGACGTTGGCCTGTCCGGTACCGATCTTCTGCCCCTTGAACCAGAATTTGCCCATGTCGAAGGCGATCTTGCCCTGGCGCTCCAGTTCGTCGGGGCCGTTTTGGTCCTGGGGCAGGAAGATGCCGACCACGCCGATGTGGCCGGTGAAGCGCACCGAGTCGACGAGCCGGTTCATCGTCATCGCGGCGTCCTCGTGACCTTGCGGGTCGTGCGCCTGGTACCCGACGCACTCACACCCCTTGTCGGCGCCGTGACCGTCGGTCTGATCGAGAACCTGTTCGACCGGATCGCCGGTGGAGTCGTCGATGGGGATGGCCCCGATCTGCTCGGCGAGCCGCAGCCGGTCGGGATGACGGTCGACGATCATCACCTTGCTCGCGCCCTGGATCATCGCCGAGTATGCCGCCATCAGGCCGACCGGCCCGGCCCCGTAGATCACCATCGAATCGCCGGGCCGCATGTCGGCCAGGCGGGTGCAGTGCCATCCGGTGGGAAAGATGTCGGAGAGCATCACGTAGTCGGTTTCCTTGTCCTGGGCATCCTCGGGCAGCCGCAGACAGTTGAAGTCGCCGAACGGCACCCGCAGATATTCCGCCTGTCCGCCCCAGAACGGCCCCATCCCGGCGAAACCGAATGCGGCGCCGGCCATCTTCGGATCCGGGTGCACCGTCAGGCAGAACGCGGTCAACCCTTCCTCGCAGTTTCGGCAGAAACCGCAGCCGATGTTGAACGGCAGGCACACCCGATCCCCGGGTGAGACCTTGACCACCGCATTGCCCACCTCGGCGACGATCCCCAAGTTTTCGTGACCGAGGACCATCCCGGGCTCCAGGTCGGTGCGGCCCTCATACATGTGTAGATCCGACCCGCAAATGTTGGTGCTGGTGATCTTTACCAGCACATCAGTCGGCTGCTCAATCCTCGCATCGGGCACATCCTTCACATGAACCTCACGTGGCCCGTCGTACACAAGCGCTTTCATCTCGACTCCCTGATGCTGCGTTTCCGGTCGATGCCGGCCCGGCGGCCACAGGGGCTTACGCGTGTGCGACCGACCGAATGAATCGTGCTGCTGTGGGGTAGACGCGACAGCGCACGGAAATGAAAGCGACACCCAAAATCTTTGCACACCACCATTTTTCGCGTCACGTCCGACGAACAGCGGGTGCATTCCAGGCGTCGCATTCTCTCCACATGGAGTCTCCTCTTTCGGCTCCACGATTGCTAGGGGTGAGATTGGTTTCCTTGACTTGTGGGCTCGGGCGCTCCTTCCCTTTACCGGTCGATGGTGTGATGCTGGACCATGTCCACCACCTCGAACAGGAGACCCGACATGGCCACCAAGGCGCTGCTGGTCCGACTCGAAGCCAAACCCGGCAAGGAAAACGCGGTCGAGGAATTCCTCCGATCGGCGCTGCCGCTCGTCGAGCAGGAGCCCGGCACGAAGCCCTGGTTGGCGGTACGGTTCGGTCCCTCGACGTTCGGCATCATCGACGCATTCCCCGACGAGACCGCCCGCGAAACACATCTCAATGGGCCGGTCGGCAAGGCCCTCGGCGAACGCGCCGACGAACTCTTCGCTGCGCCGCCCGAAATCAGCAACCTCGACGTGCTCGCCGACAAGCTCTGAACCGCCGACTGGAATCAGCCCGCCCGCAAGCTCGACAGAACCGACAACACCCTCGCGACCGCGAACCTTGACACGCGAGTCCGCCGATCCTGTCGAATCTTGATGCACAACGACGAGGTGAGCGCAGCCTGATCCGTCACCGGGCCGCCGCCAAACTCCACGGAACTCGGGACATCCTCCGCGACCACCATGCTCACCTGGGCCAAAGAAATTCAATCGGCGAGGGCGCCCTACGGCCGGCCGTGGCGCGTCCGGTGACCGATCCGTTTTCGGGAGCTCTGTCGAACCGATCTATTTATGGCGAACTCGTCACGAGATCGAGCCCTTGGAGGGTGGCACCGGTAGAAGGAGACGCCTACCCACATGTTGTCGAACTGACATCCGCGGGACGTAAATCCAAAGGCTTCGACTGTGAAACCAGTGTGAGGGCGGATTCAATCGGTCGTCGCAAGCACGAGTGCACTTGTTCGGCAAACACTTTCGCTGGGGTTCTCCAACCGTGGACTTCGGGGGCGGTTGTCGAGCGCATCGGCGACCGCCTGAAGTTCACGAAGATGGTGTCGGGATAGATCAGTTCCCTTCGGAAAATACTGCCGCAGAGGCCCATTGGTGTTCTCATTCGTTCCGCGCTGCCATGGACTGCACGGATCGCAGAAGTAGACGCGGATACCCGTTGATGCCGTCAGCTCGGCATGCCGCCCCAGTTTCATTCCGCGATCCCATGTCACGGATCTGCGTAGGTACTCGGGCAGGGAGGTCGCCCTCCCGATGGCGTCTTCCAGCTCTCGACCTCCTCCGGACGGGCGCCAATGGTCACCTCCTCGGTGATGAATCCGGTGCGCTGTTCCCGCGATCGGGCACGAGGGCTTACGTAGCGCCCGGCCGGTGCGCAACACGCGACGAGCCCCCGCTCCAAGCCGCCGCGACCCTCGACGTAGAACGATTGGTAGATTGCCTCAGGTGAAATGCGCATCGACGGGTCATCGAAGATGATCGACCGGCAGGCGATTCGAGATCTGCTCCGGACTCGACGCCGTCGCCCACAGAGGATCACCGCGCCGAGACTCGTTGCGGCCAATCCAGGCCTGCCACCGCGGTTCCGTCTTCGGCACGAATCGCACCGGACAGCCTGTCCTGCACATATTCTCGCAACCGATCGTGTTCGGCGAGCTTCGCCGGCTTCGAGCGCCTCGCGGCGAGATCCGCCTTCCACTGCGCGGTCGACGCGCGATACTCGAGCGTCCCACCGCGGGTGGCCGCGATCCGCCGCAACTCTCGCGATGAGCCGAGTATTCGACGCGCAGCTCAGGTCCTCGGACCAAATTGCGAGTCCCGGCACCCAGTCGCAGTCAGCGGTTAGCGGCCAGCACTGCCGCGAGACCTTCTCGCAGGTCCTTGACGAAATACTCGGGAACCTCCAGTGACGGAAAATGCCCCCCGGTTTCGGGCGACCTCCATCGGACGATCTGTCGGAATCGTTCCTGTGCCCAGGTGCGCGGACACTTCTCGATGTCGCGGGGATACACGCTGATTGCTGACGGGACGTCGACCCGAAGTTCGGGGTCGAGCGAGTTGTGGCTTTCGTAGTAGATGCGAGCTGCCGATGCGCCGGTACGCGTCAGCCAATACAGGGTGACGTCGTCGAGAAGCCTGTCTCTGGAAATCGTCTCGAACGGGCTGTCTTCGGTATCTGTCCACTCGGCGAACTTGTCGAGGATCCAGGCGAGAAGCCCGACTGGTGAGTCGACGAGCGAGTAGCCGATGGTCTGCGGTCGGGTTGCCTGCTGCTTCGCGTACGCCGCGTGGTGGTGCCAGAAATCGCGGGTTTCCTCGGTCCATGTGCGCTCGGCCGCCGTCAGCCCGTCCGTCGTCAACCCGGGCGGTGCCTGCGCGGTCGTTGTGTGGATGCCAAGGACGTGCCCCGGGAACCTGCCGCCGAGGACCGTGGTGATCACACCTCCCCAGTCGCCGCCGTGGGCAGCGAATGTGCTGTAGCCGAGCCGTCCCATCAGTTCCACCCATGCGGCCGCGATCTTTTCGATTCCCCACCCGGTGGTGGCCGGCTTGTCGCTGAAGCCGAAGCCTGGTAGCGACGGGACCACGACGTGGAACGCCGGCGCGCCTGCATCTTTCGGATCTGCCAGCTCGTCGACTACATCGATGAACTCGGCAATGCTGCCCGGCCAGCCGTGCGTCAAGATCAGAGGAGTGGCATCTGCGCGCTCGGATCGGCGGTGTAGGAAGTGGATCCCAGATCGTCAATGGTCGTGCGGAACTGGCCGATCTGATTGAGGCGCGCTTCGAACGACCGCCAGTTGTACCCGGTGCGCCAGTAGTTCACGACATCGACCAGGTCGGCGAGAGGAACGCCCTGCCCCCATCGGCGAGGGTCGGGCGCGGCGCGATAGACCGTCTCAGCTTCCGGTAGTCGCGCCGCGGCTAATCGCGCGCGTAGATCGTCGAGGTCAGCGTCGGTTGCGTGGGCTTCAAATGCTTGCACGTCGCTGGTTGGACGGGGTATGAGACCTCCCGGTCATCGTGGCACCGGCTGAGACCTACCGCGAACCGGCTAAGACGGTTCTAGCATGTCTATATACCAGCGTGCAACCGGCTAAGGTGGTTCCATGCGTGCTTCGTTCCCTGACTTTCGCCTCGGCAGCGTGCTGGCGACCAGTTTCACGGGGACTCTGAGTGAGCGTTACGGCACGCCCGTGGAGCGCATACCCACACCGTCTCGACTCGTCGACTGGCTGGCAGTGAATGGCCTCGGCGTGGAATCCTGCACCACCGCCCAGCTCGAACTTGCTCGGGAACTGAGGGAATCAATTCACGCCGCAGCGACCGCGGCCGCGATCCAAGACGCTCTCCCTGCGTCTGCCGTCCAAGTCATCAATGACTGCAGCATTCAGGGTCGGGCCGCGGCAATCCTGACGCGCGAGGGCGTCAGGCGATGGCGACTCAGTGCGACTTCCTGCGTTGAAGATGCCCTGGGCCTGATCGCCGCCGACGCGATCAGCATCATCGCGGGCGAACGGGACGGAAGATTGGCCCTGTGCGCATCGCCAACCTGCCGAGCCGCCTTCTTCGACACCAGCCAGAGTCGCACCCGCAAATGGTGTGACATGAACACGTGCGGGAATCGTGAGAAGAAGGCGCGCTTCAACGCCAACCAGCGCAAAAACCCCGACTCTGCAAAGTAGTCGTCACCCCGCCACATCCCGGTGCAGGCGCCCGCGGCCAAAGTTACGCATGGTGCCCCTGCTGTCATAGATACTGCACCGGTGATGCTGACCAATCGAACCAGCCTTTCCGCCATATCGATGGTGCTGCTCGCAGTCGCGGGATTGCTGGTCGCGGCCCCGGGGAGCAGCGGCGCCGCACCGCCCGCCTGGCGATACACGATGGTGGCGTTCAGCAGCGCCAGCGACCGGGACATGGATGTTTTCGAGTCGGGGGACGCCACTCAATTCCTACCCGCCCGACTGTCGGCATTTCGGCCCCCGGCAGGGCTGGTGCGTGACCCGAGCATCTTCCGGAACACAGACGGGTTGTATTACCTCACCTACACGACAGGCGGTGGGGCGAATATCGGCTTCGCGCGCAGCAGTGACCGCATCAACTGGACCTTCCTGGAGTCCTATCCCGTCCCGTTTTGCTGCGCCTTCATGCCAGGCACGGGGGCCGGTACAGGTCCCGTGCCCCCGCCGGGCTTGTCGGGGTCGGCCGGGTTCAAGGACGGACCGTCGCTGTCGCCATTCGTCACCAAAGCCTGGGCGCCTGAATGGTTCGTGGACGGCGACCGCATCAATGTCATCCTGTCGCTGTCGACCGGGGGAGGATTCGTGCCGTATCTGATGACGGCGCTGGAACCGTCGCTCAGGTTGTGGAGCCCGCCTGTTCCGCTCGCCGGGATCGGCGCGGACCACATCGACACCACTGTGGTCAAGGTGGGATCGACCTACCACGCATTCACCAAGAACGAGACGAAGAAGGTCGTCGAGCATGCGGTCGCGTCGTCGGCGACGGGACCCTATTCGTTCGTTCCGCCCGGAAATTGGGGTTCGCTGGTGGAGGGCCCAGCCCTGGTTCAGTTGCCGAACGGCGCCTGGCGGATGTATCTGGACGCCTACACCGAAGGAAAGTATCTCTATTCCGACAGCACGGATGGGCTGCGCACCTGGTCGCCCGTGCAAGAGCTTCCAGGCGTTTCCGGGACGGTGCGCCATTTCGGCGTGATGAGAGAGCCGGCATAACGACAACTCGTAGCGGTCACGTCGTCAGCAGACGCCGGGACCATCAGTGCGACGGCAGGGCGACCCGGTCCTACTTGTCGACTGGTGTATACACCAATTCGAGGACGCCGGACGGGAAGGCGGTGCTTTTCACCAAACTCAGCTTCACGGGCTGATCCAACTCCGGGAACAACGGCGCGCCCTTGCCCGTGGCGGCGGGCAATACCCACAGCCGGTACTCGTCGACCACACCGAGCCTGATCAGCGAGTGCATGAACTCGGTGCCACCGGCGGCGACGAGGTCCTTGCCGGGTTCGGCCTTGAGCTTGGCGATCTCCTCGGCGGTGTCACCGCTGGCGATCCGGGTCTCGGGCCAGTCGTCGGCGGATTTCAGGGTGTGGGAGAACACGACCTTGGGGATCTCGTTCATGGCCTTGGCGGACGGGTGGTCGGAGGTGGGCCAGTATCCGGCCATGATCTCGTAGGTGTTGCGGCCCATGAGGAATGCCCCAGCATCCCACAGTCGGCTGACGAAGTATTCCTCTTGCTCGGGGTCGTCGATGCTCATCATGACGTCTCGAATTCCGTTGTCCGCGTCAGCGCTCTTGCCGTCGAGCGAGACGTAAAAGCCCAGAATCAACTTGCGCATCCCAGTTCCTCCATGTGTTTCCTCCCGCGCTGGAACCGTGCCGGCACGGGCCTGCCGCTGTCGGTGTGTCCAGAGGTATCGACCACGGATCCATCCGAAATTCATCGGCACAGCCGAGACCTGTACACCCCCGTGCGAAAGCCCTGAATCCGCAGGTATTGCCGGACATAGGCGAAGGGAAGAGACGGCGACAAGGGCGTGGCGCCGGTGTGCTCGGGACTGCCGTGGACGTCAGCGCTTGACCGGGTTCTGGCCGGGAGCCTTACTGACGACGTCGCTCTCGGTGACGGTGTCCACAGGTCACGGTCGACACGGACTCGAGGCCGGCGCCGGCATCCCGACGCTCAGCAGTCGAACACCGACCAGCAGATGTCGTTCCGCAACCGCTGGTCGTCGAAAACGAGCTCGCGAATCGCTTCAGGGAGCTGGTCACGCTGCCACCGGCACTCCCGTCGTCCTGCTGCCTCGCCCTCCCCCTCCGGCGCGGCAGCCCGTGCGGCCTTGATCGCATAGGCGGCAGCACCGAGTTCGTGCGCTGCGACGTGCGCGACGGCTCCGGCCTGCCCCGCAGCGTAGGCCGCGTGGCGTGCCGCTCCACGTAGGTCTCTGGCCGCGCCCATCGCATGGCCGCCCGCTGCGCGAGCCTGCATCATCGTGACCTCCCCGCGCACCCAGGCGCGGGCATGCTCGATCGCCTCACGCGGTCGCGGGTCCTCCGGCCGACTCGACTCGAACAGATGTAGGACGTGCTCCGCGCACGATGCTGCCCAGAGCGCCAGCAGCCGGTGATCCGAGTCGGTGAGGGTCCCACCGCGGCGGATCGTGACGAAGCGTGGGTCTCGGACCTTCGGGAGGATCATGGCTAGAACTTCTATCACTTGCATCCACCCACAAAAGCTGAGGGGTTCAGGCCCGCTCGACCAAGCACACCCCGATCGAAGGCTACGAACCCTGCGGGCGATCGGCGACCGGTCGATTGCGCTCAGTGGGTGCGATGGCCGCCGCATGGCGACCTCGCTGCGGAAGTCGGGGATGCCGTGTCGGATCGCTGACGTCCGGCGACCAGGAAGATTATTTTGAAAGAAGTCCGGAGGCGGTGTCGGATCGGGGCGGTGGTGTTCGTAGCAGTGGTGAGGCCGCCCACAAGGGGCGGCGCCAAGGTAAGGAACCGCGATCATGAAGCTGACGACCATGACTCAGATCACCATCGATGGAGTGATGCAGGGAAACGGCGGCGCGTCGGATGAGGACCGCAGGAACGGATTCGAGCGCGGCGGATGGGCCCTGGGGGCGGGTGACGACGAGACCAGGACGTTCATCACGCAGACCTACCCGCGCGCCGAGGCGTTCCTGTTCGGCCGGCGCACCTACGAGCTGTTCGCCGGCTACTGGGGATCGATGCGCGCACATCCCATCGGCGCGGCCTTGAACGAGGCCCCCAAGTACGTTGCCTCGACCACGCTCACCGCGCCGGGGTGGGAGGACACGACGGTTCTCCACGGTGATCTCGCGGCGGACATCAGCGAGCTGAAGGCCAAGCCCGGGGGTGAGCTGCAGGTGCACGGCAGTGGCTCCCTGACCCGGTGGCTGCTGGAGAACGGTCTGGTCGACGAGATGACTCTGATCGTGATCCCGGTGATCCTCGGCCAGGGCGCGAGACTGTTCCCGGAGACCGGTCCGGATCTTGCGCTCGACCTGGTCGAGTCACGGGTCGACTCGAAGGGTGTGACGATCCAGGTCTACCGGCCCGCCGGGCGCCCGCGGTATGCAAGGGCCTGAAGTCCCTGACCACCGAACCACGCTGTCTTGACACAACAAGAGAGGATCTTCAGATGCAGTATTTGGTTTCCGTGATCGATGACAAGAGCAATCCCGGCAGCACGGACAGGCAGCCTGACATCAGCGTGTTCAACGAACGACTGATCGCCGAGGGCTACTGGGTTTTCGCGGGCGGCCTCGCGGATACCGACGCAGCCACGGTGGTCGACAATCGGGGCGAGCAGGCGGTGTTCAGCGACGGGCCTTTCGTGGAGTCGAAGGAGTACCTTGCCGGCTTGTGGGTGTGGGAGGCCCCCGACCTGGATGTGGCGCTCGAGCTCGCGACCGAGGCGTCGAAGGTCTGCGATCGGAAGATCGAGGTGCGGCCGTTCCAGTGAGCGACGTCGACGAGGCGATCACGCGGGCCCACCACGAGGAGTGGGCCCGCGTGATCGCGGCCCTGACCAGGCGCTTCGGTAACCTCGACATCGCCGAGGAGGCAGCGGCCGAGGCGTTCACGATCGCCGTCGAGCGGTGGCCGGCCGACGGCGTACCGCCCAATCCCGGCGCCTGGCTGACCACCACCGCCAACCATAAGGCCATCGACCGGATCCGGCGCGAGAACAAGCGCGACGACAAGCACAAGGAGGCTCAGATGGTGTACGACGACGACCCGCCCGAGCCCCTCGGCGCCATCGACGACGACCGGCTCCGGCTGATCTTCACCTGCTGTCACCCGGCGCTGGCGATGGAGACCCGGATGGCCCTGACGTTGCGGATGGTCGGCGGCCTGACCATGCCCGAGATCGCCCGCGCCTTCCTGGTGGCCGAAAGCACCATGGGGCAGCGGATCACCCGCGCGAAGGCCAAGATCAAAGCGGCCCGCATCCCCTATCGAGTGCCGGCCGCCGAGGACCTCCCGGCACGCGTCGCCGGCGTACTCGCCGTCCTCTTTCTCGTCTTCAACGAGGGCTACCTGGCCACCGGCCCCGACACCGATCCCCTACGGCACGACCTGACCGCCGAGGCCATCCGGCTGACCCGCCTGATCCGCGCCCTCCTGCCGGACGACGGTGAGGTGGCCGGACTGTTGGCACTGATGCTTCTCGCCGAGGCCCGCCGCCCCGCCCGGGTCTCGGCGGGCGGCGAACTGATCCCCCTGACCGAGCAGGACCGCGGTGCCTGGGACGCCACGCTGATCGCCGAGGGACACCAGCTGGTGCGCGAGCGCCTCGCCGCTGCCGCCGCCGGGGTGGCTCCGGGTCGCTACCAGATTCTCGCGGCGATCAACGCCGTGCACACCTCCGCCCGCGACGCGCGCGACACCGACTGGTCGCAGATCCTCGCCCTCTACGACCAGCTCGTGCGCATCGATCCGTCGCCGATCGTTGCGCTCAACCGGGCCATCACGGTCGCGGAGCTCGACGGCCCTGCGGTGGCGCTGGCGGCTATCGATCAGCTGGAGCACAGGTTGGCCGGCTATCACGCCTATCACGCCACCCGCGCCGACCTGCTGCGCAGGCTGGGCCGAAGTCAGCAGTCGCGCGCGGCGTACGACAAAGCCATCGGGCTGGCGGGCAACACCGCCGAGACCGCCTACCTGACCCGCCGCCGCGACCAACTGCGGTAGTGCTCACGGATCGGCGAACAGGACTGCCACAGCCGGGCATTCAGTACACGTTGTCCAGCTGCCACCGCGTCCACGGTGAATGGACACACGCGGTAGCGCGCACCCCCGTCAGCCGAGCTGTTCGAACAGGGACACGATGATCCCTTCGGGCCCACGCACGTAGGCCATCCGCACGCTGTTCTCGTACTCGCCGATGCCGCCGATGAGCCCGTACCCGTCCGCAGCCACCGCATCGACGGCTGCTTGGAGGTCGGCGACCTCGAAGGACACGTTGCGCAGCCCGAGCTCGTTGGCCATTGCCGTTGGCGATCCGGGCACGTGGTCGGGCGTGACGAACGTCGCGAGCTCCAGCCGGGACCCGCCGTCGGGCGGCCGCAGCATTGCGATCTCACAGTGCGCGCCGGGGATGCCGCAGACGGTCTCCACGAACTCGCCCTCCACGGATCCGGTGCCCTCTACCTCGAGGCCCAGTCCGACGAAGAACGCCGTTACCGAGTCGAGGTCCGCGACGGTGATGCCGACGTGGTCGAAACGCTGTATGTGGGCCATGGGATCGATTCCTCCAATTGCTGTCCTGCCGATTCGAGGCGGGGACGGAGCCGAGGCTGGGATCTCGACATGTCCTTGCCGCAAAGCTGCGGCCAACCCGGCGAACTCTTTCGGCAGCGGAGCCTACTGGATGTTCGCGGTGAGGCAGCGTCTTATGAGCAGAGAGTGAGGTGGTCCGATCGCCGCATCTGTGATGTTGCGACATCCGCAGAAGGTATCCGCCTTCGTCGGACCGAACACCGTCGGGCCGTGGCTGAAGTTCGATCCGACGGCGGTCCGACTCTGCGATCAGCGACTCGAGCTGGTGCTCGAGCGACTTCGGGCGTTCCTGCACGAAACGTGAGAATTGGCTCGGCAGTACTCGAGTTCAATCAACCGGAGTACCTCAGACGCGATCGGTGTATCCCCGGTTCGCGCGATAGCGCTATCCCACAATGGGTTTCGGTGAGATGGCAGCCGGTCATGTTTTTCGCGACGGCCGCCCTACGATGCGGCGACGGGCACCTGGCGGTCCGGCGCGAGGTTCCCCGCGTGTTCGACCTCGCCCAGGGAGAAACCGACACCCCGCACCGTGTGTACGACGTACGGCGAACCCACGGCCACCAGTTTCCGCCGGAGGGAGCAGACGTACGCGTTGAGGACGTTCGTCTTCGATTCCACGGTCACTCCCCAGACCATGAGCATCAGGTCGCGGCGCGTGACTACTCTGCCGATGTTGTGGGACAGCACGGTGAAGAGGACGAATTCCGTTCTGGTCAGCGTGGTGCGCAGCCCGTCGTGATCGGGTTCGTGATGCTCGTCGCAGAGGCAGAGGTCCTGTGTGTCGGCCTGTGCGGTGTCGGGCACGTCGGGCTTCACGCGCCGGAGGATGGCGCGAAGCCGGGCGACGAGTTCGTCGGCGCCGACGGGCATCTCCATCACGTCGTCGGCGCCGGCCTCGAGGAGATCGCTGCGACGGTTGCCGGAACGGAAGGTGCCGATCACGACGACGGCGAGCGCGAACCGCATCGCCTTCAATCCTCGCACGGTGGTGAGGGCGTCAAGGTGGGGTGATCGGGCGTCGACGATCACGACGTCGGGTGGTTCGATCCGCGACCGCACCGGTTCCGCATAGGTGCGTGTGACGAAGAAGCCCGCATCCCGCAAGCGATCGACGATAGATCTCTCCACGTCGGCGTCGATGAGCAGTACACGGGGACGGGCGGCGGCCGGACTCGACACAGAGTTCATGCGGATTCCTCCTGCTTTCGCGCCTCGCGACGGGTGTGCCGGATAGATCAACTGGCGGCCGAGATCAAGTTCCCGCGCCGCAACTGATGACGATATCGAGCGGAACTCCCCTATCGTTACCGTCGACACCACTGCATCACCCGATCGGGAGGTCGCTGTATGTCCCAGCTCCGACATGTCGCGCTGCACGGGGACGACGTCGCCTATCGGATGGCCGGTGAGGGCGAGGCGCTGCTGCTGGTCCACGGGATGGCGGGCAGTTCCGCGACGTGGCGTGCGGTTCTTCCGCAGCTGGAGCAGCGGTACCGGGTGGTGGCACCGGACCTGCCCGGTCACGGTGACTCGGCCAAACCGCGCGGCGACTACTCGCTGGGCGCGTTCGCCGCGTGGCTGCGCGACCTGTTGCGGGAACTGGACATCGAACGGGTGACCGTGGTCGGGCAGTCCCTCGGCGGCGGGGTGGCGATGCAGTTCAGCTATCAGCACCCCGACCTGTGCGACCGCCTGGTTCTCATCGGCAGCGGCGGGCTGGGGCCGGACGTGAACTGGACACTGCGGTTGCTGGCCGCGCCGGGGTCGGAGTTCCTACTGCCGTTGGTGGCGCCCGCCGCGATTCGCGACGCCGGCGACAAGGTCCGCGGCTGGCTGGCGGCGATCGGGATCCAGTCGGTGCGCGGCGACGAGATGTGGCACGCCTACGCGTCGCTGTCCGATCCGCAGACTCGTCAGGCGTTCCTGCGGACGTTGCGCGCCGTGGTCGATCACCGGGGGCAGGCGGTGAGCGCACTGAACCGGCTGTACCTCAATGCGGGTCTGCCCACGCAACTGATCTGGGGTGATTCGGACGGCATCATCCCAGTCGCGCACGGGTACGCCGCTCACGCGGCGATGCCCGGCAGCAGGCTCGCCGTCCTGGACGGTGTCGGGCATTATCCCCATCTGGAGGATCCCGCCGCGGTGGTGCGCATCATCGACGACTTCTTCTCCACGACCCCGTCGCGCACCTGAGCGAATGCCGTCACCCTGACGCGGTTCGGGTGGCTTCGGCCGTCGCGCGGCGTCCGGTGACGAGGATGTAGACGCTGATCACCCCGACCCAGGCCGGGAATGCCAGCGTCGTCCACAGGCTGAAGGTGACCACGAACAGCAGGGACAGCGCCACCACATAGGTGGTGACGACGAGCCACCGCGGCATCAGTCCCGTCCGGAGCCAGATCGTTCCCAGCGAGATCATGAACACCGCGGCCATCCGGAGCGCGTAGACGTGGTTGATCTGCAGCATGATCTCGCGACCGAAGTAGACGATCTCGTCCGCGGAGCTGCCGGAGTGCCGGGCGATGGCGAGGACACCGCCCGCGACGCCCATCGAGACGAAACCCATGGCGAGGAACAGCAACCCACTGCCCAGGAAGACGGTCGCGAAGAAGCGGTCCTCGAGGTCGCCGAGGCGGTCACGGATGACGCCGATGAACCAGAGGAAGGCGATACCGGAGAAGGGGGCGAGCACGAGGGCCGTCTTGATCCGGGTCTCCCCGGTTCCCACCCACGGTGTCTCGTCGAACGGGTCGGCGGGCAGCGCGGTGTGCACCAGGACCAGGCTGGTGGCGAAGAGTGCGGCGAAGACGATGCCCGCGACGGCCGCCGATCGCGGCGTCCTCAGCCGGCGGAACTGCTTCTCGCCCTCGATGTCGGCCATGGAGTAATCCTCGCTCGAGGGCGGAGCCGGAATCAGTGGTTCGCGTCAACTGATGCGTCCGGGCGATGAAACCGACCGACATGTCTGCTACGCCCGATTCGGGGTCGTGAACTGGGCTCTTCCCGCGTGCGCGTGCACGGCGGACGCGGCGGCCTCCCGCTGGGCGGAACGGCGCATGGCGTGCCGCAGGTCCGGGAACTGTGATGTCAATTACACATTCGAGATGTCGACCACCGAATGTGACCACCCACCCCTACCGCCAGGCTCGGGCCTTCCGTCAACGTCGCGGCGAGGCTCCGACATCCCGTGCAGGTATCCGAAAGGACCTCGATAATGGTCACCCATGCGCCCAGCGGCGGATCGGCTCACACGCGACAGCAGGACAGCACTGCCGAGCGTTGGACGCCGCGCCTGATCTTCTCGCTCGCCTCGATCGTGTTGCTCCTGGAGATGCTCGCGGTCAGCTACATGATGATCTCGATCGCGTTGCCGCAGATCGTCACCCACTACCAGACAACCCAGGGTGCGTGGCTGCTCACGTCGTTCCTGCTGGTGGGGGCCGTCACGTGCCCACTGATCGGCAAACTCGCCGACACGCACGGCAAGCGCAGGCTTCTGCTGACGGCCGTCGGCCTGTCGGCCCTGGGGTCGCTGATCTCCGCGGTCGCGCCGACATACGCGGTGTTGATCGCGGGCCGCTCCCTGACGGGTCTGCTCGTGCCCTGCCTGTTCCTGAGCTATTCGCTCATTCGTGACGTCTTCCCCACCCGGACGGTGGCGTTGGCGGTCAGCATCGCCACGAGCGGCATGGGCCTCATCGCGATTCCCGCGCCGTTCTTCACCGGCTGGCTGATCGACAACTTCGGCTTCCGCAGCATCTTCTGGTTCTTCCTCGCCGGGCTGGTGATCCTCAGCGTGCTGATCCGGGTGACGACGGCCGAGTCGTCGGTGCGTCTGCGCTCCCGCATCGATCTGATGGGCGCGGCGCTCCTGGGCGCCGGGGTCGCGGGCATTCTCGTCGGGGTGAGCTTCGGACCGTCGTGGGGCTGGACGTCCGGTTCCACGATCGGCTTCGTCGCCGGCGGTGTCGCCCTGCTGGTCGCGTGGATCGTGTCCGCCCGCCTGCTCGCGGACCCGTTGGTCGACATCCGGTTCTTCGGCAAGCGCCCGGTGTTCCTGACGGCGCTCGGCGCGGGACTCTGCTACGGCACGTCTTCGGTGTTCACGATCATGCTCCCGATGATGTGCATGACCCCGGCAATCCTGGGGCTAGGTTACGGATTCGGGATCAGCGCCGAAGGATTCGCGATCTTCCAGGCGCCGCTGGGTGGCGCGGTGGTGATCGGCGGACTGATCGTCGGAACCCTGGTGCCCCGCAACGTCCGCCCGCGGATCCTGATGGTCGTGGGCATGCTCGCGATGGGTGCGGCCTGCCTGCTCACGGCAACGATCCACGACGACAAGGCGCTCCTCATCGGATTCGCCGCCCTCCTCGGCGTCGGCATGGGCATGGGCTACGCCGCCGTCCCGAACCTGCTCATCGCCGCGGTGCCGCCGCAACTGCAGGCGACGACGGCGAGCATGGTGGCGGTGTTCCAGAGCATCCTGCCCGCCATCCTGCCGGTGATCGCCTTCTCCGTGCTGAACTCGCACATCGCGACCGTCGTGCAGGGCGCGGTCTTCTACACGGACACCGGTATCACCATCGCGTTCGTCATCGGCGCGATCTCGGCGCTGCTCGGCGCGGTCGTGGCCCTCGCGCTGCCCCGCCGGATCGAGCAATTGAGCGCGCCGGGTGCGTCGGCCGCGGCCGACGGGGACGGGGCGGTCGTTCTCGCGCACTAGCCTGCGGACGCCGGCGCCGCCGCGACTCCCCGAACGGAGCGCGGCGGCGCCGGCGTTCTCAGCGCGCACACAGCTTCGGTGTGACAGGATCGACGATCACCCGTCCCTGGGCTCGATCATGCGTGAGGAGGCACCGATGCGGGTGCTCGCGTTGACTGCTGCGCAGCACGCCATCTGGTTCGCTCAGCAGCTCACGCCCCGGATCCCGTACGTGATCGCCCAGTACGTCGACCTGCGCGGGCCCGTCCGCCTGGACCTCCTGACGGAGTCGTGTGCCCGGGCCGTCCGTGAACTGGGATCGTTCACCCTGACCGATATCGACGGTCGCCCGCACCAGGTCGTCGATGCCGGGGCGCCGCAGCGGGTGCCGGTGGTCGATCTCCGCCGGGAGCGCGACCCGGTCGACGCGGCGGAGCGGTGGATGCGGCAGGACTGCAACTCCCCCATCGACATGTACGGGCCGTCGCTGGTCCTGTCGACGATCGTCCGCGTGTCCGACGACCGAGTGTTCTGGTACACCCGTGCCCATCACATCGCGATGGACGGATATGCGGCGATGATGCTGATGCGCCGCACGGCCGAACTGTATGTGGCGGGGATCGGCGACCAGGTGCCCCCGGAGCGCCGGGTGGTCGATCCGGAGCGGATCGTGCGGGAGGACGCCGAATATCGATCCTCCCCGCGCTTCGAACGCGACCGCGCGTACTGGCGGCGCCGGATACGCGACCTACCGCCCGCCGACGGCCGCACATACCGCGAGGTGAACGCCCCGGCGCTGGTCGTGCGCGGCCGCGCGGGCGGGATCCGTGACAGCCCGACCGTGGTGGTGATTGCGGCGTTCGCCGCGTACCTCGCCCGGATGAGGGACGCCGATGACGTGGTCCTGTCCCTGCCGGTGTCCGCCCGGACGTCGGCGCGGCTGCGCGACTCCGGCGGTTCCGTGTCGAACGTGCTCCCGCTGCTGATGCGCGGGGTGGGCACCGGCACCGTGCGCGAGACCGTGCGGACGGCCCGAACGTCGGTGACGGAGGCGCTCCGTCACCAGCGGTATCGCCGCGAGGACATCGGTAAGGACATTGCCTCCGCCGGAACGGGTCTCGCCCACTTCGGCCCGGTGCTCAACCTGATGCTGTTCACGCAGGAGATCACGCTCGGCCCGGTCTCCGGACAGGTGCAGGTGCTGACGACGGGCCCCACCGCGGATCTGTCGGTCAACATCTATCCGGGCACACCCGGTTCGGTGCCGCGGATCGACATGGAGGCGAATCCGGCGCTGTACGACGAGGACGAGGTGACCGGGCATCATCGCCGGTTCATGATGTTCCTCGACCGATTCCACGCGGCGACGGACACCGACCGACGGGTCGCCGAACTCGACCTGTTCCACGACTCCGAACGGGAGTCGTTCGCCCCGGCGTGCGGATTACCGGATGCCGAACCCGCGACGCTGGACCGGATTCTCGCGGAGTCCGCCTCCGTCCACCCCGATACCGTCGCGGTCCGGGACCGGGGGCGGACGGTGTCCTATCGGGAGATCGGTGCCGCCGCGGACCGGTGGGCGCGGGTGCTCGCCGGTCACGGGCTCGGACCGGAGAGCCCGGTGGCGGTGTCCATTCCGCGGTCGTACGAGTCGGTACTCGCATTGTGGGCGGTGGCCCGGTCCGGCGCCGCCTACGTTCCGGTCGATCCGACCCACCCCCTGGACCGGATCCGCTACACGCTCGGCGACTCGGGTGCGACGCTGGGACTGACCGTGCGCTCGGAGCGCGATCGGCTGCCGGGCACCCTCCGGTGGCTGACCCTCGACGAGGATCCGCCGGACGTGGCCGCGGAACGTCCGAGGCCTCTCCGCGTCGAACACCCCGCCTACATGATCTACACCTCCGGCTCGACCGGGGTGCCGAAAGGTGTCGTCGTCACGCACGACGGTCTCGCCAATCTGGTGCGGGAGATTCGCGACAAGTACGCCGTCACCCCGAATGCGCGTGTCCTCCACTTCGCGTCGCCCAGCTTCGATACCGCAGTGGTCGAGGTCCTGGCCGCCTGCACCGGCGGTGCGACCCTGGTGATCGCGCCACCCGACGTGTACGGCGGGGAGGAACTGCGCGAGCTGCTGCGCGCCGAGCGGATCACGCACCTGCTGTCCACGCCGTCCGCGCTGGCGACGGTGGATCCCGGCGGCCTGGACGCACTGGAACTGGTCCTCGTCGGCGGCGAGGTGTGCCCGCCGGACCTGGTGCGCCGGTGGGCGTCCGGCCGGGTGATGCGGAATGCGTACGGGCCCACCGAAACCACATGCAGCGTCACTCTCACCGACCCCATCGACCCCGGCGGTCGGCTGACGATCGGCTCCCTGATGCGCGGCGTGCGGGCGACGGTCCTCGATCGCCGGCTGCGTCCGCTCCCGCCGGGCGCCGCCGGGGAGCTGTACCTCGCGACGGCGGCGCTGGCCCGCGGATACCATCGGCGACCGGCGCTGACCGGCACCCGCTTCGTCGCGGACCCGTTGGGGAAGCCGGGCTCGCGCATGTTTCGCACCGGCGACCTGGTCCGCTGGACCGTCGACGGCACCCTCGAATTCCTCGAGCGCACCGACGATCAGGTGAAGATCCGCGGCTTCCGCATCGAGCTCGGCGAGATCGATGCCGCGCTGCGGCGAAACCCGGACATCGTCTTCGCCACCACGATCGTGCACCGGACCGCGGCGGGGGACCCGGCGCTGGTGTCCTACATCATGGTGCGCGGCGGATCGCAGACCACGCCCGACTCGGCGAGACGCGACCTCGGCCGGTTCCTGCCCGAGTACATGGTCCCGAAGTCGATCACGGCCCTGGACGCGGTTCCCCTCACCCCGACGAAGAAGCTGGACCGGGACGCGCTCCCCCGCCCCGACTTCGGCACCACGTCCGTTCCCCGGCGCGCACCGGTGACCGAGACCGAACGCGTGGTGGCCGACGTGTTCGGCCGACTGCTCGGTGTGCCCTCGGTCGCCGCGGACGACTCGTTCTTCGACCTCGGCGGTGACTCGCTGTCGGCGACGAGGGTGGTCGCGCGGCTCAACGCGACGCTGGGGACGAGCGTCGGCGTGCGGGAGCTGTTCGAAACCCCGACTCCCGCGGGACTGGCGGTGGTGATCGACGGGACCGGTCCGGGCGGCGGCATACCGCGCCCGCCGGGTGTCGCCGACACCGTGGTGCCCGAGCGGGCACCGTTGTCGCCGTCGCAGCAGTACATCGACCGCACCGCCACCTCGCCTGCCCTCTACAACATTCCGTTCACCGTCCGGGTGTCCGGCCCGGTCGATGTCGCCGACCTGCGCGCCGCGGTCGGGGACGTCCTCACCCGGCACGACTCGTTGCGCACCACATTCCCGGATTCGGCCGACGGACCGTATCAACACCTGCTGTCCGTCGAGGACGCCCTCCCCGATCTGGTCCCGGGTCCGGTCGGAACCGGGGACGTCCGCGCACGGGTGGACCGGATGCTGGCGGCGCCGTTCGATGTGCGGTCGGAACCGCCACTGCGCGCCGAACTCTTCGCACTGGGCCCGAGCGAGCATCTCCTGGCCTGCGTCATCCATCACATCGCCGCGGACGGATGGTCGCTGGCACTGGTGGCTCGTGATCTCGTCGCCGCCTACGCGAGCAGATCCGCGGGCGCCGAACCGGACCGGGAGCCGAATCGGGTGACGTACCCGCAGTACAGCGTGTGGCGGCGCGAACTCCTCGGCACCGAGGACGACCCGGACAGCCTCGCGTCGCGGCAACTGGCGTTCTGGGCGGAGGAACTGACGGGGCTCCCCGGTGCCGTCGGGCTGCCCCTCGACCGACCCCGGCCGCAGACCTGGACGTACGGCGCCGGCCGGGAGTCCTTCGCGATCGACGGATCCACGCATCACGCGCTGTCGTCGCTCGCGCACCGGCACCACGCCACGGTGTTCACCGCGCTGCGGTCGGCGGTGTCGATGGCGATCGCGCGGCTGAGCGGCGACTCCGACGTCGCCGTCGGGACACCGGTCGCCGGTCGGAGCGACCCGGAACTCGACGACGTGGTGGGGATGTTCGTCAACACCGTGGTTCTACGGACCCGGGTCGACGCTGCGGACACCCTGGCCGAGGTGGTGCGACGGTCCCGCGACCTCGAGTTACGTGCGTTCGCGCACGCGGACGTGCAATTCGAGCGGGTGGTCACCGTGATCGACCCGCCGCGGTCGTCGTCGCTGCACCCCTTCTTCCAGGTGGCGTTGTCGTTGAACAACTTCGCTCCGGCGACCCTCGACGTCGACGGGCTGCGCTTCGACATCACCCCCCGACCGCTGGATGTCGCGAAATGCGATCTCCACTTTCATTTCACCGAGCGTCACGACACCGGCGGGCACCCGGACGGCATCGACGCCGAACTCGTGTATGCCACCGACCTCTTCGACGCGACCACGGCGGCGTCGTTCGTCGACGCGCTTCTCACGGTCATCGGAGACGATCACGGTGTGTGAGCAACACTGACACGTAGGCTTCGGATCTGCTCGACCCGAGGTCGTGCTCGAGAGCTCCCTGTTCGCCACCGACTGCCAGATCGGCACCATCCAGGTCGTCGATGCCGCGGGTACCGTCGCCGCCGCCTCGCCCGGTGCCGAGGACCTGCCCCTCGTCCTCGACCCGGTCCCGCCCGGCGAGTCGCGGTCCCGGGGCAACATCGACCCCGGCGAAGAGCGCGACCACTGGATCGACGAACGCGGCGCGTCCTCCCCGTCCGGAACCGTGACCGCCGTCGTCGGCGCGGCACCTCTGCCCGTCGAACGGATCCGGGTGCGGGTGGCCGCCATCTCCACCGAACGACTCGACGAGCGCGTGCCGGTGCCGGACTCCGTGATCACCCTCCCACTGGGGGCGCCGCTCAGTCGTCGCCGGACCTCAGCCGGTAGCCGACGCCGCGAACGGTGTCGATGCTGTTCGTGCCGAACGGCGCATCGACCTTGCGACGCAGATAGCCGACGTACACCTCGACGATGTTGTCGTCGCCCTCGTAATGGGTGTCCCACACCGATTGCAGAATCTCCTGTTTGGTGACCACCGATCCGGCGTTCCGCATCAGGAACTCCAGGACGCTGTACTCGCGGGGCGTCAGCGTGAGCGCGGTGCCGTCTCGGGTGACGCGGTGCCGGGCCGGGTCCAGTTCCAGGATGCCCGCGGTGAGGACGGCGGGCCGCCGCGGCGCGCCGCGCCGGACGAGCGCCCGCAACCGGGCCACCAGCACCACGAACGAGAACGGCTTGACCAGATAGTCGTCGGCACCGAGATCGAATGCGTCGGCCAGGTCGTATTCACCGTCCTTCGCCGACAACATCAGCACCGGGGTCCACACCTCACGGCGCCGCAGGTCCCGCACGATGTCGTATCCGTGCTTGCCGGGCAACATGATGTCGAGGACGACCACGTCGAAGTCCCCGGCGAGCGCCGCCTCGAAACCGGCCAGCCCGTCGTGTTCGACATCGACGACGAACCCCTCCGCCGTCAATCCACGGCGCACCGTCTCGGCGAGACGGGTTTCGTCCTCGACCAGAAGAACCCGCACCAGCGTCTCCTCCTTCTGCCGCGAGACCTCAGTACAACAGACCGGCACGCGACGGGCCATGCACTCTCAGCGTCCCCACAGCACCCGCCCTACAGACCCGTCCCACCACACCGCGCCGGGCTCCGCCGAAACCGCTCCCGCCCGTCGAGCGAGTGGGAGGCTGGGACGTGCAGACCGACCACCGGCTCGCGCCGGACGACAGGAGACCACCATGCAACTACCCGCACTCGGCGACCTACCCGGTCGCATCGCGACCGGGGCCTTCATCCTCCACTCGGGGATACAGAAGAGGTCCGCGGACGAACAGACCGCGGCGGCCGTTCACGGCATGGCCGCAGGGGCGTTCCCGTTCCTCGGCGCGATTCCGCCGGACCGATTCGTCGCCCTGCTGTCTGCCGCCGAGATCGGCGTCGGCGCAGCGCTGCTCACCCCGATCGTGCCGACCGCCGTGGCCGGCGCCGCCCTCGCCGCGTTCTCCGGCGGACTCGTGACGATGTACCTCAGGACCCCCGCCCTGCGGAACCCCGGAAGCATCTGGCCCAACGAAAACGGCATCGCCGTCGCGAAGGACACGTGGATGCTCGGGATGGGACTCGGCTTCGTCCTCGACGGATGGTCGCGGTCCCGCCGCTGCAGCTGACTACGGGCGGTGAATCCGGCGTCGACGGGCGACGCCGGCGCACCCGCACACTCACCGGCGAAACCCGATCCACCGGCGGCGGACGGCGGTATGTTGCGACGGTGGCAGCGTCCTCGGTCTCCGCGCGCAGCCGGCTCGTGTGGGTCGCGCCGGCGGTTCTGCTGGCGCTGATCTATGCGGCGTCGCTCACCGTCTACGGGTTGAGCAGCCGGGAGAACATCGAAGGCGGACCGTTCGTGGGCGGCGACGACGAGGTGATCGTGCTCGTGACGACGAAGTCCCTGCAGCCGACGACGGATCGACTGCAGGCGGAGGTGACGATCTCCGCCGGGGCCGATTTCCTGCACGCCAACGGCGACACCCTGAACCGCGACATCACGGTCCTGCTCGTCCCCACCACGAGCCACGAGGAAATCGTGTTCCACGCGGGCACCACACCCACCACGTTCGACACCGAATTCGTCACGGACGGCAACGCGGCCATCTGGCCGTTCGACCGGTTCGACGTGAACCCGATGGTGGTCGAGGCGTACGAGGGTCTCGGCGCAGACCGGGAACTGGTGCCGACGGGGCTGCTGCTGGACGGCCGGGTCGACGGGTGGAAGACGCGCGCCGAGCCTGTCGCGGTCGACACCGACGTCTCCCGCATCGGCACCGGTGCCGACGTGACGTTCGCCCGCACCGGCGGAAACCTCATCTATGCCGGGATTCTTCTGCTGATGATGGCGACCCTCGCGGTGCTCGCCGCGTTCGTGGCACTGCAGACGTTCCGGCGCAAACGGGCCGTCGACACGGACATGCTCGGCTGGATGGCCGCGATGCTGTTCGCGGTCGTGCCGCTGCGCGGCATCCTCCCGGGCAGCCCGCCGATCGGATCGTGGGTCGACATCGCCCTCACGGTGTGGGTGGTGTCCACCCTCGTCGCGTCGCTGGCCCTGTTCGTGTTCTGCTGGTGGCGCGACAGCGAGGAGCCCGCCGCCGCCCCCACAGACCTATAGTCGAGACCATGGTGCGCCGGACCGACCGAGTGATGCCGCCGTGGTACCTCGCCTACGTCAACAGGGTGATCGTCGGCCTGCATCGGGTGGGTGTTCCACTGCCGATGCAGGCGCTCACCGTTCGCGGCCGCACCACGGGCGTGCCGCGGTCGACCCCCGTCACGCCGTACGAGGTCGACGGCGCGCGCTACGTGGTCGCGGGTTATGCCGAATCGGATTGGGCCAAGAACGCCCGGGCCGCAGGGCGCGGGGAGTTGACCCGCGGCCGGCATCGCGAACGGGTCCGGCTGGTGGCGCTACCCGTCGCGGAGCGGGGCCGGATCCTCCGCGAGTTCCCGGCCCGCGTGCCCCACGGCGTCACCATGTTCCTCAAAGCCGGGACCGTCGCGAACGCCACGCCCGAGGCGTTCGCCGCCGCCGCGGACCGGTGCGCGGTGTTCCGCATCGAACCGCTGGACTGACGGCGTCACCGAACCTCGAGGGTACCCACCATGTTCGGGTGATAGGTGCAGTGGAAAGCGAAGGTCCCCGGTTGGCCGGGGGCGGTGAACGTCGCCGTCTCGCCGGCCTTGATCTCGACGTCGAACAGGTCGCCGGTGTCCGCCGTCACGGTGTGCTCGGCGGTGTCGTTGTTGCGGACGGTGACCTGCTCGCCCGGCGCGAACGTGCCGGGGAGGGTGTATTTGAAATCGCTGATCACGATCTCCCGGCCGCCCTGCTCCCCGGCGCCCGCCGGCATGGACATCGGCATCGACATCGGCATCGACATCGACGGCATGCCCGAGTGGTCGCCGGCGTGCGTCGATTCGGCCGACCCCGACGAATCCCCGCTGTCGCTGCCGCACGCCGTCAGCGCGAGGGCGGCGAGCAGGATCGGCAGGACAAGTGTCAGAACGCGTTTCATGGTGCTCGCCTCCGGGTGCCGGTGGGAGCGGATGCCCGACGCACCGCCCCTCGCCGTTGTAGTACCCGTTTTCTCGGCGGACACCCCTTCCCGGAGCATTTCCGTGTGGAGTCAGCCGCCGTTCAACGCCTCCTGCGCCTGGAGATTCGCCACCGGGGTGCGGAGCGAGGCGACGGCGTCCGCGTAGAGCGACGACTTGATCTCGCCGAGCGTGCGGCCGCGCGTCGCCACGAGGCCCGCGGCGTGCTCGACGGCCGCGGCGAGCACCTGCTGCTCGGGGGCGACCTCGTCGACGAGTCCGAGTTCGCGCGCCTCGACGCCGCCGTAGCGGCGGCCGGTCACCAGGGCGGTGTGTACGGCCCGGGCGGGCAGCCGCGCCGCGAGCAGCGCAATGCTGCCGGGCGCGTAACTCGCCCCGATGGTGATTCCGGGCAGGCAGAAGTAGCCGCGGTCCTCCCGCATCACCCGGTGGTCGTGGGCCGCGGCGAGGATGGCGCCGCCGCCGAAGGTGTGCCCCGCCAGTGCGGCCACGGTGGGAAAGGGGAAGGTGAGGATCCGCGCGAACAGGGCCTGCACCCGGTCGATGTAGGCGTTCAGCTTGTCGGTGTTGGCGAGGACCCACCCCGTGTCGAGGCCGGTGGAGTAGAACTTTCCGGTCGCGGTCGTCACCAGTGCGGCGGGACCGTCGTGCTGCTCGACCCGGTCGAGCAGTTCGTTCACCGTCGTGGACCCAGTCCGGGTGAAAGGCGTTCTCGCTGTCGCGTTCCCCCTCCTCGCCGAGGTACAGCACGAACACGTCTCCCGAGCGCTCCAAGTACGGCATGCGGCGAGGCTACCCGCAGACGACGGCGGTGCGCCCCTCGAGCGCACCCAGGTGAGTGAAGTTTCAACTGTCGCCGGTCCGGGTATGTCGATCGTCTACTAGCTGAGGCGGTGGACGATGAAGAGTGGAACAGGCGTTGCCGACACCCACACCGTTCGGGACTACATCCACGCGGTGGCCCGGAGTGTGCATGCCGACTCCATCGACTGGTGGGCCGGCGACGCACTCGACGCCGTCCTCGTCCTGCCGTTCCGCCTGCACTATCTGCCGGGGCGCAGCGCGGTGCTGGCCTGGAACCGGACCTTCGGGTGGTGTCTCGGCGTCGAGGGGCTGGGCCGTCGCAGCGTCGTCGTCATCGACGGCCTCGGAATCGGACGGATGCCGTCGCCAGCCGTGTGCGCGGAGCGGGCAGTGGAAATGATCGACGACTACTGCCGCTCGACACCGGCGATGCCGGCCCCCGTGGTCGCGGACGCGACCCGGCCGGCCGCCGCGGACCGGTGCCGGCGCATCGGCGGGGACAATTCCGGTCGCGGACGGCGGGACAGGGTCGTCCGGCGACCGTGACCGGGGCCGCCGAGGGTCACGACGACAACGTGGCCCAACCGCATTCCCCCGCGGACGAGCAGCCGATCGTCGCCGCGGAGGAGAGCGCGGCCCGCATCAGCACGGAGTCCCACCCGCTCGGCAGGCCGGGACCGCGGTTCGATCGCCGTTCCCCGTTCTTCATCGGCATGGCCGGCGCCGCCGGTGTCGCCGTCACCTACGCCCTGATCGAGGTGGTGCTGGCGGCCCGCGGGGTGCTCGTCCTCATCGCCGTCGCCGCGTTCCTCGCGATCGGGCTCGAACCTGCCGTGTCCTGGCTGGTGCGGCACGGCTTCCCCCGGTGGGCCGCCGTCACAACGGTTTTCGTCATCGCTTTCGCCTTCCTGGCCGGGTTCCTGGCCGCGGCGATCCCGCCGATGGTCACCCAGGGCGGCGCTCTCGTGCACAACGCCCCCGACTACCTGAATCACCTCGAGCAGCGCTACCCCGCGCTCGGGGACCTCAGCACCCGGTTTCACCTGCAGGACGAACTGCGTCAGGCGCTCGACGCGAGTAACGTCCCGGTCGTCGTCGGCGGGCTCGTGGGTGCCGGAAAAGTCGTGTTCAGCGCGGTCAGCGGCATCGTGATCGTGGTGGTACTCACCGCCTACTTCCTCGCCGATTTCGCGCACATCCGGTCGTCGATCTACCGCCTGGCGCCGAACTCCCGACGGCCGCGCACGATTCTGATCGGCGACGAGATCTTCGCCAAGGTCGGCGGCTACGTGCTGGGAAATCTGCTGATCTCGCTGATCACCGCCGTCCTCACGTTCGTGTGGCTCCTCGCCTTCGACGTCCCCTATCCGTTGCTGCTGGCCGTCCTCGTCGCCGTGCTGGACCTGATTCCGGTGGTCGGTTCCACGCTCGCCGGCGTCGTGGTGGCGCTGGTCGCCCTCACCGTTTCCCTTCCGGTGTCGCTGGCGACCGTCGTCTTCTTCATCGCCCTCCGTCTGTTCGAGGACTACCTGCTCGTTCCCCGCATCATCGGCCGCACCGTCAAGGTGCCGCCGATGGTCACGGTCGTCGCCGTCCTCATCGGTGGCGCGTTGCTGGGGATCGTCGGGGCGCTGTTGGCGATCCCGGTGGCCGCCGCCGTGCTGCTCCTCGCCCGCGAGACGGTGTTTCCGCAGCTCGACCGCGGATGAGCAGTCGTGGCGTGAAAACGGCCTTGTGGAATAAGTTTCCGTGTTCTGCTTACCCTGAAGACGTGGGATGCGCCGGGGCATGCTCGGCCATGCCCCGAGCGGAGAAAGAGGCGCTGGATGTCGGTGATGAGCCCCACCGAGGCGATGTTCGTGCTGTTCGAGACGCCGTCCCACCCCATGCACGTGGGGGCGCTCGAGCTGTTCGAACCGCCGAGTGAGGCGGGCCCGGGCCACGCGCGGAACATGTTCGAGGCGTTGATGTCGCACGAGGCCGCGTCGGACATGTTCCGCCGGCGCGCCGTGCGCCCGCTCCGCGGGGCCAGCTACCCCTGGTGGTCGTTCGACGAGCACATCGATCTCGGCTACCACGTGCGGCACACCGCGGTCCCGGGCCGCGGCAGGATGGAGGATCTGCTGTCGCTGGTATCCCAGATGCACGGCATGCCGCTCGATCCGCAGCACCCCATGTGGGAGATGCACGTCATCGAGGGACTCGCCGACGGGCGAACCGCCGTGTTCTCGAAGATCCACCTGTCGTTGATGGATGGGCCCGCCGGACTGCGCCTGCTCCACCACGCCCTGTCCACCGATCCCGCCGTCCTCGACTGCCCCGCACCGTGGACACCCGGGGTGGCCGGCACGACGCGACGGGAATCGCTGCTTCCCGTCGCGATGGTCCGCGCCGGGGTGCGGGCCGCCACCAGCATCGTCGGGGTGCTGCCTGCACTCGCGAAGGTTGCCTACGACGGCGTGCGCGAGCAACACCTCACGCTTCCGCTGCAGTCACCACCGACGATGCTCAACGTTCCGGTGGGCCGGGCCCGCAAACTGGCGGCGCGGTCGTGGCCGATCCGGCGGCTGGTGGCGGTGGCCGCCGCGGGCCGCACCACGATCAATGCGGTGGTGCTCGCGATGTGTTCCGGTGCGCTCCGCCGGTATCTGCTGGAGCAGTACGCCCTGCCCGACGCCCCGCTTACGGCGATGCTGCCGGTTCCGCTGGACCTCGGCGGCACCATGATCGGACCGCGCGGCCGCGATCACGGCGTCGGCGCGATGGTCGTCGGACTGGCCACCGACGAGCCGGATCCGGCGGCACGCCTCGCGCGCATCAGCGAATCGGTCGAGCACACCAACCGGGTGTTCGGCGCGCTCAGCCACACCCAGTTCCAGGTGATGAGTGCGCTGGCGATCAGCCCGATCCTGCTGGAACCGGTGCGCCGGTTCGTCGACGACACTCCCCCGCCCTTCAACGTGATGATCTCGTACATGCCGGGACCGTCGCGGCCCCGGTACTGGAACGGCGCCCGCCTGGACGCGGTGTACCCGGCGCCGACGGTGCTCGGCGGTCAGGCGCTGAGCATCACCCTCACGAGCCGGGCGGGTCAGCTCGACGTCGGCGTGGTCGGCGATCGGCACGCCGTCCCGCACCTGCAGCGGATCATCGCGCACCTGGAGACGTCGCTGAGCGATCTCGAGAACGCGGTGGCCGCCTCCGGCACCTGAACCCCTACCCGACCGGCTGCCGGAGCGAACTGCGCTGCTCCTCCCAGCATCGGGCGACGTGGTCGCCGACGAGGTCGTCGAAGGCCAGGCACGCGGCGGCCCCCAGCAAGATGTCGTCACCCACCTCCGGGCGCGCGGCCACCAGACCGCCGGCGAGGTCTCGGCAGACGATCTGTTCGTGCACGGAATCGGCCTCCACGTGCTCGTCGAAGAACAGTGTGGCCACCGGCCCGAACCCGAGGCGGCGCAACCCCGCGCTGTACTTCTTGCTCGGCAGCGCCGACGTGGTCTCCACGGCGCAGAGGTGCCCGACCAGGGCACCGAGCCGGCTGCGGTGCAGGCCGAACAGGGACAGCGCGTTCAGCGACGCCAGTGTCACGGCGGGCACCGCGTCGATGTAGTGCGCGTAGCCGTCCGACAGGCCGAGTTCGCGCATTGTCGTCGCGAAGAGCGCCGAATGCATGCGCTCGGGCCGGCCGCCGCCGTACTCGTCCGACTGCACCTCCACCAGCGCCGCCTTCGGTGCGCCCGCGAGCCGCGGGATGCCGAGAGTGTGCACGTCGGCCTCGCGCAGCTGGTTGAGGGAGCGGTGAACCAGCAGTTCCCGGAACTGGGTGAGATCCGCGTCGTGGGCCATGTACCCCGACAGCCCCGGGTCCGTGCTGGGCGCTGTCATGTCCCACAGCGCCGCCACCACGTCGCCGGCACCGGTCGGTGCGTCGGCGAGGTCGCGGATAGCGGCGTCGAACGGAGCTTCGAGCGCCGACCGGGCGGCGATCAGGTCACTGCTCCACTCCCAGTCGTCGCCCACACCGGCGATCCCCTGCAGGTGCAACTCGTAGAGGGCGGTGAGACAGATCTGGGCATCGTCGTCGAGCAGGATCGCCCGAGGATCCTCGCCCAGCGCGGACGCGAGCGATCGCGCCGCCGACACGAACGGTGTGGCGTCGGCGCGATCTCCGCGCAGAATGGTGAACAGCAGATCGCTCACGGGACCGCGGGGCGCCGGAAGGGGCATCGACGTTCCCCGTTGCGCCACCGCGTCCGACATCGACCGAGAGTGCAAGGTAGTCACATGAACTCCATTCCCACCGCCGGGACCGACGACTCCGACGTGACGATCACAGTGTGCCCCGACGGCCCACTCCTGGTGCGGGGTGACGCGCGGATCCTGGACCCCGAAGGTAACCCGATCGGCCACGACCGGGCCACCGTGGCACTGTGCCGGTGCGGGCGGACGAGCATCGCCCCCTTCTGCGACAGTTCGCACAAGAAGAAGCGGCGCCGTCCGCAGTGACCGTCGCCGTCGCCGGAGGAGGTCACAGGCGGTCCCGATTCCGTGCCCGCCGACGTACGACGACGAACGCCACCACGGCGAAGAGTATGACGATGGCAATGATTTCCATGCGAGCCGATTACCCATCCGGCCGCGATAACTACCAGGTCCCGATTCCCGCGCGGCCGAGCACGCGAAACACGCTGGCGAGCAACGTAACTTGCGGCACTCGGATGACCGGATCCGTCCGCGTCGGCGAGAGTTCTCCGCCACCGTCGATTTTGTGGGGTAACGTCGGAGTCCTGCACGGTTGAGCCCCCAGCCGCAACGGACGGGCACGGTCGCCGCGCTTTCTCTCGTGCCCGTCTCCTTCGTCGCTCTACCGTGAGGAGTCCGAGATGAGATCGGTTCTGAATGCACCGCCACGACCACACGATCGTGCCGGGACTTCGACCCTGTTCAGTTGGGCGGTCGGACCCGAGCACGGGCGGCTCGTCGTTGCTTGCGCACCCGGCACGGACGGGGTACTCGTCGTCCGGATTTCCGGCGACATCGACGTCACCACGCTCCCGTCGTTCGGCAGTCATCTCGACGAGGCCATCGACGAGCGGTTGCCGTTCGTGCTCGACCTCACGGATGTGCAGTTCTGCTGCGCGTCGGCACTGTCGATCCTCGGCGTCATGGCCGCCCGCGCCCGCAGGCTCGCGTTGCCGTGGGCGGTGACCGGCAACAACTCCGTCCGCAGACCGCTGACGGCGATAGGCATGGCAGACAAGATCCCCTTCTGCGCGGATCTCGAGGACGCGTTCCGGCTGGTCAGCGGGGAACTTCACCTGGGTGGGCGCTCGGCGTGAACGAGACCCCTCCGCACGGCAACTCCGACTTCGTGGTGGTGGCCAACCGCCTCCCGGTGGACATGGAAACTCTCGACGACGGCTCGACGCGGTGGAAACGCAGCCCGGGAGGGTTGGTCACCGCCCTCGAGCCCATCCTCCTCGGCCGGCAGCGCGGCTCCTGGGTGGGCTGGCCGGGCGTGCCGGACACCAAGGTCGAACCCATTTCCTCCGGCGGACTCGACCTGTTCCCGGTGGAATTGAGCTCGGACGAGGTCGAGCGGTACTACGAGGGCTTCTCCAACGCGACGCTGTGGCCGCTGTATCACGACGTGCTCGTGGCGCCGGTCTTCGACCGCGGCTGGTGGCACACCTACCTGGACGTGAACCGTCACTTCGCCGAGGAAACCGCACGTACCGCCGCCGAGGGCGCCACGGTGTGGGTGCAGGACTATCAACTGCAGTTGGTGCCCCGGCTGCTCCGTGAATTGCGTCCCGACCTCACGATCGGGTTCTTCCTGCACATCCCGTTCCCGCCGGTGGAACTGTTCATGCAGTTGCCGTGGCGCAGGGAGATCGTGGAGGGCCTGCTCGGTGCCGATCTCATCGGCTTCCACCTGCCCGGTGGCGCGAACAACTTCCTGTTCCTGGCGCGCAGGCTGCTGGGGCTCGACACCACGACGACGGGCGTGGGCGTGCGCGGTGCACTCGGCGGGGTCCAACTCGACGACCGCGTCGTGCGGGTCGGCGCGTTCCCCATTTCCGTCGACTCCCGGCAACTGGTCGAGCAGGCCACCGACCCCGGCATCGTCGAGCGGGCCGCGGAGATCCGCCGCGAACTCGGCGACCCCCGGAAGATCCTCCTCGGAGTCGACCGACTCGACTACACGAAGGGCATCGACCTGCGGCTCGAGGCGATCGGTGAACTGCTCGACGAAGGCCGTCTCGACCCGTCCGACACGGTGATGGTGCAGCTCGCCACGCCGAGTCGTGAACGCGTCGAGCACTACATGAAGATGCGCAGTTCCATCGAGGAGCAGGTCAGCCACATCAACGGTGATCACGGCCAGATCGGTCGGCCGGTGGTGCACTACCTGTATCAGCCGGTCGATCGGAGCGAGTTGATCGCACTGTTCCTGGCCGCGGACGTCATGCTCGTCACCCCCATGCGTGACGGAATGAATCTCGTGGCAAAGGAATACGTCGCGTGCCGCGCCGACCTCGGTGGCGCCCTCGTGCTCAGCGAGTTCGCTGGGGCGGCCGCCGAACTCCGGGGTGCCTACCTCGTGAACCCGCACGACCTCGACGGTGTGAAGAACACCATCGTGGCGGCGCTCGACCAGGAGCGGGAGCAGGGCCGGCGCCGCATGTCGAGGCTGCACCGCCAGGTCCTCGACCACGACGTGCACCGGTGGGCGCAGTCCTTCCTCGGTGCGCTCACGCCGGATGCCCTCGACTGACCGGAAGCCGCACCGGACGGTCTGTCACTCCGGATTCTTGGTGACCGAGTCCACGATCCGCCGGGCCACCTCCGCCAGCTTGACGTGCTCCTGCTGAGATTGGGCGACGAGGATCTCGAACGCCTGCTCGGCGGACACGCCCTGGAGCGCCATCACGATTCCCTTGGCCTGTTCGATGACCGCGCGGGTCTTCATCGCCCTCGTGAGGCCCGTGACCTCGTTTCTCGCCAGCTCGACCGTGCGGGCACTCCGCAGCAGACCTTCGATCGCCGTGGTGTAGACGAGTAGCACCACGGCGTCGAGTTCGCTGAAGCCGTGATCGCCCGTGCCGTAGATGTTCAGCGTGCCGGCGAGGGCCTCGTCGACGGCGAGCGGCGCGGACAGGAAACTGCGCATGCCGGACCGGCCGAGATGGTCGGCGACCGACGGCCAGCGCCGCGCGGCCTCGTCCACCCGCGCCTTGACCACCTTCCGGGCTCCCGCGACTCCGAAGTAGTCACCGTCGATCGCGTGAACGGCGTCGATGTCGATTGCACGGACCGCGTCGTCGGTGCCCGCCACCGTCACCACGTGCCCGTCACGCAACAGCGAGATTCCGGCCAGGTCGGCACCGGCAATCGCGTCCACCACCTGCTCGCACACCCGCTGGAGCAGCAGGCTCATCTCCATCTGCGAACCGGAGTTCCGATTGAACTCGTCGAGTGCGGTTGCCAGGGAACCCAACTGCGCGGCGATCGTCGCGCCGTCCACGTCAGGGGACAGCGACCCAGGGTGCTCACCTGCAGTCTCGGTCATTCTCGGGTACACCTCAAAATTCCGGGTGTAACCGACAGGACACCCACTGAACGAACGCAGCAGTTGTCTCTACCGTCGAGAAGACTTTACTCGACCCGGCGGCCTCTGCCGCCCACCGATCCCCGCCCTAACGCCGTCGCCACCCGTGCACGGCGGCGGATTCCCCGGTGAGCAGGCGCAGCGCCGCCGAACACGGCCGCAGGAGGCTGCCGGCGCTCATCGACGAGCCGCGGGTCGGATTCTCGGAACAGGCGACGGCGTCCTCGAAGCCGCGGAGCTGCGCCTCCGCGGTCCGGGCTGCGGTGCGGCACCCCTCGCGGTCGTCGTGGAAGGCGAACTCGGCTCGGATCAGGTCGGCGAGCGACTCGAGGAACGCGGCGGCACCGTCCCGGATCTCGGGTGCGAGGGGACCGAACGGGGGGTGCGGTGTCACCGCGAGCTGAGCGGCCCGCACGATCTCCGTGCAGAGGGGCCAACCCTCCGAGAGGGTCACGACGGATCGTCGCCACTGCGTTCCTGCCGCAGCGGGAGTGGCCGACCGCCGCAAGTTGCCCCGCGCGCTCTCCTCCGTCCACGCCACCGCGTCGAGTGCATCGTCCAATTGCCACCGGACCTCCGCCGACCACTTGTTCCACCGGCCGGGTTCGGCGGTGCCCGGTTCTCTCAGTTCCCGGGCGACGTCGTGCAACAGCGCGGTGGCCGTCGAACCGAGCCCGGTCAGCGCGCGCTCCGACCGTGCCAGATACAGCGGGGGCAGAAGCAGTGCGTTCACGGCGACGCCGGTGGCCGCACCCAGTGCGATTTCCAGGATGCGTTCTCCGAGCATCCCCGGTTGATCGGAATCTCCGTACGTCACCATCAGCAGCGCGGTGACCGCAACCCACACGCCGCTCGAACCGAATCGGCGCCAGCGGCCGAGTAGCAGGCCCACCAGTACCGTCACACCCACTCCGACGGTGATCGAGTCCACCAGAGCACCCACCGCCGCGGCCAGCACCACGCCGAGTGACACCGCCGCAAGTTGTTCACCGGCGACCCGCAGCGATCGCGACACGGTGACCTCGATCATGAACACCGCCGCGTAGGGTGCGAGGAACGGCTGCGGCAACCCGAGTATGTGGTCGACCAGGATCCACGCGAGCACGGCGGCCACAGCCGCTTTCACCGATTGCACCACCGCGGTGTGCCGGCCGTGTCCCGCCCAGGCGCGCAGACGCCGCGTACTCCATCCTCGGGGCAACGGCTTCTTCTCCATCCATCGAATCATTGCGGGTCGTGTGCCCGACGCGGAGAACATGGAAACCCGCGGATTCGACCGGAGCCGTCCCGGGTCAGCCGCCGCCGAGCTGCTCCCGCAGCCCCGACAGGGTGCGCGACAGGATGCGCGACACCTGCATCTGTGAGACGCCCACGCGCTGGGCGATTTCCGTCTGTGTCATCGATCCGAAGAAACGCAACATCAGGACGCGTCGTTCGAGCGGTGGGAGTTTCTCCAGGGCGGGCCGCACCGAGGCGTGGCTCTCGACATTCGCGAGCTCGGGATCCTCCTCGCCGAGCGTCTCGGCGAGGGGAAGGTCGTCGGGATCATCACCCATGGCGGCATCCATCGACAAGGTTTGATAGGCGTTCTTCGCGAGCAGGCCCTCGGACACCTCCCGCACGTCGAGTTCCAGTTCGGCCGCGATCTCGCTGGCCGACGGCGACCGCCCCAGTTCCTGCGACAGCTCGTCGACGGCCTTGGTGATCAACGCGTGGAGTTCCTGCATGCGCCGGGGAACCCGCATCGACCAGCCCGTGTCGCGGAAGTAGCGGCGCACCTCCCCCATGATCGTCGGCACTGCGTACGACACGAAGTCGAAGCCGCGGTCCGGGTCGAAGCGGTCGACCGCCTTGACCAGACCGAGCCGGGCGACCTGAAGTAGATCCTCGTGGGCCTCCCCGCGGCCGCCGAATCGGCGCGCGATGTGGTCGGCGAGTGGAAGGCATCGGGTGATGATGTCGTCGCGCAGCGCGGACGTCTCGCCGGCGGACTCGTCGGACGCTCGGAGGCGCGCAATCGCAGGCGCCACGTCCTTGTAGTCGTCTCTGCCGGGGTGGTGTCGTTCGCCGCGCTCCGAAACGGGCGTCACTAGACGATGCCCCGGTATTTGACCAGTTCGACCGACACCGCCCGCCCGGCGGATCCGTCGGAGGCGGCGGAGGCTTCCGACACCGTGACAGCGTTCATCAATGTTTCGAGCACGTGCCACCCGAAACTCTCTCGGTTGGGCACCCCGCCGCGGGTGAGGGGTGCATGGATCGTCACGTGCAACCCCGTCTCCGTGACAGCGAACGAGCACGTCAGTTCGGCACTTCCGGGCGCCGCCGCGATCAGCTCCGAACACACTTCGTCCACGGCCAGTTTGATGTCGGCCACGTCGTCGAGCGTGAAGTCTCCCAGGACGGCGAGAGTTTCCGCGACGGCGCGCACGACGGGCAATTGCTCGAACTCCGCTGCCACACGAAGTTCCACGGGCACACCGGATCTCGTTTTCATACGCCTTACCTCGCCGACCTCGGCCATCTGCACTCCACGTCTGTGTCGTCGGTTTCTGCGACTTCCGGCAGCGTACCCAGCTGCCGCGACCCTCAACCCGTCGACGAAACAAAGTGTGAACCTCCGACGCGATCGGCCCCCCGGCCGCGGAGTCAGGCGATCCGCACGTCCCGCGCCTGATCGCCCGTGTCGGTTCGGCAGACGGCGAAACGCACGTGCTGACCCTCCAGGAGGATGCGGTGGCCGTCACCGGCGATCTCGGAGACATGTACGAAGATGTCGTCGGATCCGTCGGTAGGCGCGAGGAATCCGAACCCCTGTTCGGCGTTGAACCACCGCACCGTGCCCGTGCGAAGCGGCGTCGAGTGCCTGGCGGGCAGCGTGTCCCCCGCGCTCACCGCGCCGCCCTCCGATCGGCCAGGCCGCGGAGCGCGGCTCCGCTGCCCAGGCTCGCGACGAGTAGGACCACAAGCAGAACCACGTTGATCATCGCTTCTCCTCGGCGTAAACGGTCGACATCCGGTCGAATTGGACCGAACGTAGTGCCTGCCCTCGGGGGTGCGCGGCCGTTCGGGCCGAGCGTTTGCCGAATCGAGATGTACCGACCTCGTCGCATCCGGCATCCGATCCATAGAAGATCTGTTTTGCGAGGCATAGATTTTGTAGTACGGTCGTGTCGTCGGAACTTCAGCGGACGAGGGAGGAACGGTGCGTCACCGAACGCGGACCCGTGATTCGAAAATCCCGACCAGGGGTACGCGAAGGGTTGATCCGCCGCTCACGGCGTGCGGTGCCGAATTTTTCGGATGACGCCGTAGATCCGACGGCAGGTAGTAGCGAAAGAGAGGACCGAGAATGTCGAAGTTCACCGTGCCAGGTCTTTCCGACGAGCAGGGAGCGCGAGTTGCCGACATACTTCAGAAGCGGCTCAGCGCCTACAACGATCTGCACCTGACGCTCAAGCACATTCACTGGAATGTCGTGGGCCCGAATTTCATCGGCGTACACGAGATGATCGACCCGCAGGTCGAGTTGGTGCGTGGTTACGCGGACGCGGTCGCCGAACGGATCGCGGCTCTCGGCCAATCGCCGGACGGCACCCCGGCCGCGATCGCCCGCGACCGCACCTGGGACGACTACTCGGTAAAGCGCGACACGGCGCAGGCGCATCTGGGCGCACTCGATCTCGTCTACAGCGGTGTCGTCGAGGACAACCGCAAGGCGATCTCCGAGACCGGCGACCTCGACCCGATCACCGAGGACCTGCTCATCGGGCAGACCGGTGAACTCGAGAAGTTCCAGTGGTTCGTGCGCGCCCACCTCGAGAACTCGGGTGGCAACCTGTCCACCGACGGCGCACACACCGAGAAGCAGGCCGCCACGCAGGCGCGCTGAATACCGTCAGTTCCCCACTTCCACAACCGAAAGGTCACGACCATGGCTGAGAACACGAGCGGACCGGCAGAGGCCGTCAAGGGCGTCGTCGAAGACGTCAAAGGTAAAGCGAAGGAAGCCGCGGGTGCGGTGACCGGTCAGGACGACCTCACCCGCGAGGGCAAGGCGCAGCAGGACAAGGCCGCCGCCCAGCGCGAGGTGGCCGAGAAGGAAGCCGAAGCGGAAAAGGCGCGCGGCAAAGCCGAGGCTCAGGAAGCACGCCAACGCGCCGAACAATGAGACGCGTGCGGGCCGGACGCGATCCGGCCCGCATCGGCCACGCCAGGCCACTCGCCACCTTTCGAAAGGACTGATACGTGCTAGGACTGGGAATTCTGGGCTGGATCATCATCGGCGGTCTCGCCGGATGGATCGGCAGCAAGATCATGAAGACCGATGCTCAGATGGGGATCATCCTCAATATCGTCGTCGGCGTCATCGGTGGACTGCTCGGCGGCTTCATCCTCAAACTCTTCGGTACCGACGTCGAAGGGGGCGGTCTCTGGTTCAGTTTCTTCACATGCCTCCTCGGCGCCGTCATACTCCTGTTCCTGGTCAAACTCGTCACCGGCAAACGGTAGTTCTCGGTTTCCCGATCCGGGGCCCGTCCATCGCACCGATGGGCGGGCCCCGGTGCATTCCCATCCGATAATGGGTCCTCGATGCCGATGGACACCCGAGGACTCGATCGGGACGATGCGAACTGGAACTTCCGCGCCCGCCACGAGACCGACACCCAGAGGCTCGACCGGAACTGGAACGGTCTGCTTCAGGAACTGCGCGTCGTGCAGACCGGAGTGCAACTACTCACCGGCTTTCTGTTGACGCTGCCGTTCCAGCAGCGTTTCGAGGACCTCACCGACGGCGAGGTGGCCATCTATCTCGCGACCGTCGCGCTGTCGGTGACGTCGACCATGCTGCTGGTGGCCCCGGCCGGATTGCATCGCATGCTCTTCCGCCGCCACGCGCTCCGGGAACTCGTCGCCGCATCGCACCGCCTCGCGATGTGTGGAATCGCCACCCTCGGGTTGGCGCTGATCGGCGTGGTGACCCTGATCTTCAGCTTCGTGCTGTCACCCGTCGCCGGGGCGATCGCCGCCGCGGTCGCCCTCGCCATGTTCGTCGGACTCGGAATCTTCGCCGCGATCCTGCAATCGCGGCACCGTTCGGGTGAAGACGGATCCCCCGCTCGGTGAAGTGCGTGGGAGCCATCGTGTTTCGCCAAGAAGGCTCCCGGGTAGGCGGCACGGGAGACGAGGAGAGAGCACACATGGCCGAGGACAAGCACCGCGAGAAGGACGAACCGAAGGGCGGCCGCCCGGGTCCCGTGGACCACGGCAGGGACGGCGGCATGGCCACCAGAGAGCACGCGCCCGAGTTGGCGGAGGAATCCGACGACGTCGACACCGACTGACGCAACACCTGTCGAGCCCAGGAGGACTGTAGTGACCTATCAGCCGGACAACGGACCGAGCCGAAAACTCCCTTCCGAACACGGACCCCAGGACGCTGCGCACACGATGCGCAATCATGCCGGTGAGGCGATCACCGACGGTCGAAACTGGCCGGGATACATCCTGATCGCCGCCGGCATCGCGGTGCTCGGGCTGACGCTCGTCGCAGCAGGCTACGGCTTCGAAGGGTGGGCCCTCATCGGCGGTATCGGGTGCGTGCTGTGCCTCGTGCTCGGCACGACGCTGGTACTACTCGAACGACGTCGGATCAAGGCACTCGAGGGCGAGTCACTGACCGACGAGGCAGGTCACTGACAGACGCGCTGAGCCCGTGTCAACCGACCGCGGGCTGACGAGTCGTGGTCACGACCGGGGTGGTGGTTGCCGACCGCGACACCTCGGTCTGCGTGGGCTCCACCGCCGTCGTGATCGTCGTCGTCGGTTCGGGTTCATATTCCACCGCGGTCTGCGGCTCCGACACCGGCGCCGTCGTCTCCGCCACTACCTGGGCGGCCGCCGAGGACGCGGGCACGGATGCCGGCGAACTGGTCGTCGCAACCGTTGTCGGGGTCGTCGTGGGGGTCACCGAGCCGCTGGTCGTTTGCGTCGTGGAGCCTGCGCTGCTCGCCAGCTGAGGCTTCTTCGCGCTGTCGGTGGTCGGGGCCACCGACGTCACCTCCGCCGACTTCGTGGATGCCGCAGCAAGCTTCGCCGTCGACGGCTCCGCAACGGCGGCACTCTGCTTCCCCTTCTCCGCCTCCTGGGCAAGGTGCGTCAGCCAGGCCGCCGCGTACTGGGCAGACGTCAAGGGTTTCCCATCGCCCGCGTTCGCATCCCGCCAGTAGTCGAAGTGGTGGCCGGTGCCCTCGCCCAGCGTCTGCTGGTACGGATCGCTCATCGCCACCTGAATGGTGTTTTCATTGTCCTCGATGAATCCGATGATCTCGTTCCGCACCTTCGTCGGCAGGTACACCAGGTCGACCGCCTTGTTCGACGAGATGGGGCCGGTCTGTGCACTCGCCGCCGTTGTCACGGTGCCCGGCTTGTAGGCAGGATCGGACACCTTGACCAGGACGTCGAGGAACGTCTCGTCGGACTGCATCCAATCACCCTGCGCCTGAATGTCCGCGAAGGCGGCGAGCGCGACCTGCCCCAGCACCACGACGAGGTCCTGTCCCGTCGCCGGGGTCAGTCCGTCCTTCTGAAGGGAGTCGACGTTCAGCTGCCTACCCACGTTGATCGCCAGTTGCAGCAGAGCGATGTTCTCGGGCGCGGAGCACGTGAGGTCGCCCTCCGAGCAGAAGGACGCCACCTTGCCGTCCAGCGCACCGAAGCTGCCGGAAGTGCCGGGAAGCGCACCCTGCCCGGATGTGCCCGACTGCCCCGACTGGTAGGCGAGATCGAAACCGTCAGGGTTGCGGAATTCGTTCTCGGCACCCGGGAACGGCCCACTGGCCAGGTCTCTGCCTGCGTCCGCGAGGATGACGACACCGACCACGGATGCGGGGTCGAGGATCTCGTACGACCCGTCTGCACTCTCTTGATTGCCGACCTCCATTGCGACGCGCCGCGCGACGTCGGCGCCCTCGCTGTAGCCGACGATCGAAAACTTCGTATCGGGGCACGACGCGTGGATCGAGCGCATGACGGTTTCGGTGTTGTCGACGCCGGCGTTCACGGCGTCCTCGTAGGAATTCATGTTCGCCGGATACTCGACGTACACGGCGGCGTACGACCCTCCCCCGACGGCCTGCTGGGGAGCGTTCACCACCTCGTCGATCCATGGACTGGTGTAGTTGCTGGAGTACGACGCGGGAAGCGGAGTGCCGTCGGGTGCCACGAGCATCTGATGCGTTCCCTCGCGTGGGGTGTCTCCGCGGCCGGCGACGGCGATGCTGATCATGTCGTAGCAAGCGTTCGACGCCGCTGCCGTCAGGGCCGTCGCCGTCGTGGCCGGGGAGCCGGGGTTCGACCACGGCGTGGCGAGCAGCGCCACCAGTCCCAGAGCGCCGGGCGCCACCAGAGAACCTGCGATCCTTCGTCGATGCGCGACCTTGCGTGCTGAACCGCGACGTTCCATGGTCTACCCCGTCCGTTCTTGGCGCGTGCGGAGCACCCGAATAGGTGTCAACGCGTTAACAGACAAGTCGCGCGCTGCCACAGTGGCGTTACATACCGCCATTTGCGCCATCGCATGACGACGGGCGAAGGCAGCAATCGTCGGCCGAGCCGCAGGGAACCAGCATCATCCGGGCTTTGCCGGTCTGGCAGACTTGATCGGACGTCGCGCGAAACGCGACGCCCGGCTCACGCCGTGTCGTTGCCTCAGGAGGCGTGTCATGCCAAGCGATTCTCCCAGCGCCGTTTTCGCGAAGCTGGCCGAGATGGTCTACAGCGGCGACGACTTCGCGCAGGTGTATCAGGCGATCTGTGATGCCGCTGCGACCCTGGTTCCCGGGTGTACCCACGCCAGCCTCATGTTGAAACAGAACGACCAGTACCTCACGGTGGGGGCGAGCGACAGTGTTGCCGCCCAGGTAGACGCGCTCGAGCGCGCCGAGCAGGAAGGGCCCTGCCTCGACGCGATCGAGAAGGAAGCCCCTCAGGTGGAAGCAGACCTCGCTCGATCGACGCAGTGGCCGCGCCTCGCACAGCGCGCGATCGCCGAGACGCCCGTCCGTGGCGCCGCGGGCTTTCGGCTCCTGATCAAGGGTCGCAAGGTCGGCGCTCTCAATCTGTTCTCGGACACTCCGGGAATATTCACCGACGAATCCATCGACCAGGCGATTCTGATCACTGCGTTCGCGGCGGTCACGCTGACCGCGCTCCACGAACATCAGGAGGCCCAGACCCTGCGCGAGGGCCTGGCCAGCAACCGTGAAATCGGGAAAGCGATCGGCCTGCTGATGGCCTTTCACGACATCCCCGAGGACCGCGCCTTCGACCTGTTGCGCAAAACGTCGCAGGACATGAACATCAAGCTCACCCGCGTCGCCCGCGAGATCATCGCGCACCACAATTCGAAGTTCGACTGAGCGCACCTCATGCACCGGCATCCGCCGGCTCGAGTCCGGGGAAGTTGGCAATCAGTTGATGCCCACCTGACGGAGAAGTACTGTTGAGCCAGCGTGGTTGAGAACACAGCCGCAGGTTGCTCGGGCCGCGGCGAAGCGCGGTGAACGAAGATGCGTGCACTCCCACCGTGGCGTTCGCGCTGAGGCTCCATCACTTCACCCCGGCGTGCGGGCACCCACAGAGTGCACCCCGATCGGAGGGTCATGAAACCAACCCGCACGCCACCCCGCCTCAGCCCCTCGGCGGCACCGCGACTGTACGCGACCCGCGACATCCCCTCCCCCGACAGAGGTCTCCGCATGGTGGTCGAAGTCGCGGAGGACGTCGACGCCACGGTGGGGCGCATCACCGGAGACATCGACGTGCTGGCCGCGCCCTCCTTCGCACTCGCCCTCGCGCAGCTCACGCACGGCAGCTCGTCCTCGCGCGTCGTCGTGGACATGACCACCGTCGACTTCGTTGGAACGTCAGGATTGTCGGTACTGTCACAGTTTGCGGAAACCGCTCGGCAACAACATATTACGTGGGCGCTCGCGGGTGGCCGAGCGGTACTCCGACCACTCGAAGCAACCGGACTCGCCGCGATGATCTCGACCTGCAGCACGGTGAGCGCCGCGCTCGACAAGGTGGACAGGACCGCGCACTCCTGACGGGCTCAGCGACTGGCAGGTCCGAACCTTATGGGCAGGTGCTCCGCGAGGTACTTCGCGGATCCGATTTCCTCAGGTTCTGGCTTCGGCCGGAGATTCGGCGGCACGACTGAGGTCTTGCCGCAAGGCGCCCGGTTCGCTGTGTCTTGGAAGGGGCAGGGAGTGAAAAACTCCCCAGCCCTTTCCCATTGCTCTTTTGCCGGCGGATGAGTGCCGGGTTACTCGGCTCCGGCCGTAGCCGCGGGGGCGGGATCGTCGTCCGCGCGGAACATCGCCTCGATACGGTTCTTGATTCCGATTGTGTTCATCGAACCGCGGGCAGTGGCGAAGCTGCGGCGGGGTGCGGACGTCGGCGCGGAACGAGTCTCCATGTACGTGCTTTCCGCCTTCTGTGTCGGCAAGAGCCGCGTAGAGGCGGACACGTCAGATGAGGAATGCGGCGAGCACTACGGCAGCGAGCACTGACACCGAGGTCGCGACCGCGACGAGAACGGATCCCGTCACGACGACGGCGGGTGCAGTGGCGGTTGCTGCCGAGACAGAAGCGATGTACACAGTCGGACGCAATGTGTGGCGTGGCGCCTCGTCGGAAGAGAGCGCCGACGCGATGCGCTGATCGTCCTTGTGCACGGTCGTGCGGGTCATGTGCTGGCGTTCCTCGAGTAGCAGTCAAGTGACCTGAATCACAAACTTATGAGTATGTTGTACAGCACCGCGCGCCCCCCGCGCCAGTCGGTGGGATTCACATCCAGCCGGCAGCTTCTCCCCCGCCGGCCGATATCGCTCGTACTCATCGCCGCCTCGTGCTCTGCGCGGAGATGGATGGGCAATTTGTGGGGACGGAACAGATGTCGGGAGGCGACTACCGGTGCTGCTCCGTGGGGTGATGACCATCTATTCGGTAAACCATGGTATTCCGTCACGGTCCGAGTCGATACCAGGAAGGGTATCGCCCGCTGTGGGGTGCCGATGCCGTGGTTCCGACCGCGTTCGCCCCCGGCCTCCCACCTGGACCGAACGTCGAGATCTCCTAGCACTCCCCCACCCCGACCCGCCGGCCGGCGCCATTGGCCTCGCTCCCCCCGACGCCGTCGCCGCCCGCGGGTCGCGCCTGATCCGCCGGGGCGTTCCGTGGTGATCGAATGGCGATCGTGCGGTGGGCTGGGTGGTCTCCACTCCCCCAGACGCGGAACGGGGCCGCTGCAAGTTCGCACAATCCCGGCGTTCCATCTGTGGCCGACCCCGGAACTGGTGTGTTGGCGGCTATCAGCGCTCACCCTTCGCTGTCACAAGAGCCGTGCCGCTGACGTCGGTCGATCAGCGGGACCGACGCGAGCGGCGCACTCCCCACCCGGGCACACGCCTCCACATGCGCGTCCTCTCCCCCGCGGTCGGATTTTGTTCGACCCGTTCGCGCGATTCAGAACCAGCCTTTGCGTTTGGCCCACACGAGAAGTGCACCGGACATCGCGAGCATCACGAGGATGATCGCGGCCACCCATGGCCACAGCGTCCGGTCGTTGACGATGACGTTCATGCCGAGGATCGACGACAGGGCCGTGATCGGCAGAGTGACGGCCGCGATAACGGCGAGCCGCTCCGCAGCGATCGTCATCTTGGTGTTCGTGCGCGCCTGGTAGAACTCGATCGTGCCCTGGAGGTAGTCCTTTTGACCGGTGGCCATCACGGTCAGATGCTGGAACTGATCCACTGCGTCGAGGAGGAGATCCTGCCCCTTCCCGGCGCCGAACGCCTCGATGGTCACCATCCGGCCATACACCTCGCGGCTCAGCGACGCCATCGTGCCGACCGTGAGCAGACCGTGTCGGACTCGGAACATCTCGTCGAGAAAGGTTTCCGGGTTGCCGAGGTGCCCGCCGGTGACCTGCTGCTCGAGCTTCCAGACGTCCTTGGTCAGGTCTGCAGTGTAAGCGCGCATCCGCGCCGTCAACGCGGCGAGCACTGCGAACGACAATTCGAATCCGGTGCCGGGTCGTAACTTGCCCGATTCCAGCCGGCCCAGCACCGCATTCACCTCGACCATCGCCGTGGACGGGTCGATCGCCGGATTCACCGGACCGTGCACCGTCACCAGATACCTGCTTCCGATGAACTGGTCCAGCTCGACGTAATGCACATGCCCCTGCGCCCCCGACTGCGGTGCATGCAGTACCACGAAGAAGTGATTTTCGTACCGGTGCACCTTGGGTACCTGATTGCGGTCCCTCGAATCCCGCACGGCGAGTGGATGACACCCGAATATGGTGGTCATCGCGTCTTCGGCCTGGTCGTCCCAGGTGGGGACATCCACCCAGACGACTCCGCCGGGTCGATCGAGCAGCATCCTCAGATCCGACGCCGGATACGAACGCACACCCTCGTCGGAGATGAAGCGGACGTCCATATCGGCCTCCTCGCACGACGAGCCTCATCTCCGTCTTAGCACCCCCACCCGTGCAGGTGGGGTCACCGGCCGAATCCGGACGGAGCACACTGAGGGGGTGACGGACGAGAGGGCGTTGATCGTGGTGGATGCGGCGAACGTGGTCGGCTCGCGGCCGAACGGGTGGTGGCGCGATCGTGTCGGCGCGGCCCGCCGGCTGCTCACTCAGCTGAACACGTGGGAACAACGTACGCACGGCCAGGCGGACGTGGTGGTCGTGCTCGAGGGCGCAGCGAACGCCGCGGTCGGTGACCGGGAAGGTCCGGACGTCGGAGACGTGCGAGTGGTGCGCGCGGAAGGCTCGGGTGACGACTCGATCGTCGATGTCGTCGCGTCAGCGGTCGACGAGGACGGCGACCGGCCGATCACCGTCGTCACGGCAGACCGCGGACTTCGTGACCGGGTCGCGGCGCTCGGGGCACACACCGTCGGCCCGCGCTGGCTCCTGGATCGCATCGAGTCCTAGGGGCCGTGCGACTTTCGGGGCGTAACGACGAGATCGAGGATGCGACCACGAACTTTCCGGCGCGCCCACCCCCATCGTCCGTGATCGGCAAGCGCTGCGTGGGCCGCGTTGAAGCCACACATACCATGAACTCCGCCGCCCGGGTGAGTCGCCGAACTGGCCAGGTACAACCGGTCGATCGACGTGTCCGGCCCCGACGAACCCGGAGTCGGACGGAAGACGAGCTGCTGGTAGAGCTGGGCGGTGCCACCGTTGACTGCACCGCCGTGCAGGTTCGCGTTGCTGGCCTCGAGGTCGCCCGGTCGCTGGACGTTGCGTCCGACCACCCGGTCCTCGAACCCCGGCGCGTGCGATTCGAGCATTGCGTCGACGCGGTGCGCCAGCAGTTCCGCCGACTCGTTGTCGGTGATTCCTCGCGGGAGATGCGTATAGGCCCAGGCGCTTTCGGTTCCTTCCGGCGAGCGACTGGGGTCCGATGTCGTCATCTGGCCGAACAGCAGAAAGGGATGGGTGGGGACGACACCCGTGGTGAGATCGGCCATCCACCGGACCAGTCCGTTGTCGTCGGCACCCAGATGCACGGTCCCGGCCGATTCGAGACTGCGCGACCGCCACGGAATCTTGCGGTCGAGCGCGTAGTTCACCTTCACGACCGGGGTGTCCCATTCGAACCTTTCGAGGTCGGCTCGCACACCCGCCGGGACCACGGAGGATTCCAGCAACCGCCCGTACAGTGCCGGCGCCGCCACATCCGCCAGAACGGCGCGCCTGACCACATATCGGTCGCCGCCGGCTGTCCGTACCTCGCGGGCCGCTCCCCCGGTCACATGTATCGACGTCACTTCCTGGCCGCAGCGGATCTCGGCACCGTTCCGTCGCGCCCGTTCCGCCATTGCCGCCGAAAGGGCGCCCGACCCGCCGACCGGCACCACATAGCCATCGTCCTGAGCGAGCATGGTCAGCAGATACCCCATGACCCCACTACCCGGCGAATCGACGGGAGTGTCGGCGTGCATTGCATTGCCCAGCAACAGGACTCGTGCCGCTTCTCCGTCGAACAACTCGTGGGTCATCCGACGTGCGGGCAGCATCAGGAATCGGACGAGCCGGAGGGCGTCGGCGGTGCCGAGCTGAGACAGCAGCCGTCGAGGACCGCGCACCGGGGGAAACGGGCTGAAGAGGGTACCGAGGAACGGTTCCTTGATGTCCTTCCATTGTTCGAAGAGCCGGAGCCACGCCTGTCCGTCACCCGGTTGCCTGCGTTCGAGGTCGGCCGCCGTGTCGGCCGGATCCTCGCGGATCAGCGGGGCGTCGTCGTCGTCCGGGCTCCTGGGGTGCCCGACCGCTGCCGGCGCCTTGCTCCACCGCAGGCCCACGCCCTCGAGGTCGAGATGGCGGATCGCCGGAGACACCGCAGCCAGCGGGTAGAACGCGCTGAACAGGTCGGTGCGAAAACCCGGAAACAGTTCGGCGGAGCGGACCGCGCCACCCGGTTCCGGTTGTTGCTCGAGGAGGACCACATCCCAGCCGGCCTCTGCCAGAGTGGCCGCGGCGGCCAGACCGTTGGGTCCGGACCCGATGACGACGGCGTCCACCGTGTGCACTGTCACCGCGGTCAGGGTTTCGTCTTGTGCTCGGCGAGAAAGGACAGCCTGCGTAGGCATTCCAGATTTCGTGGGAGAACGGCCAGGTCCTGTGCCGTCTGCGGAACCCATTTCAGCGGAGCGGTGGCCGCGCCCTCGGACATCGCGAGGTGGCAACCGGTGTCATGGGGCTCCAATCGCAGGCGCACGATCGCCTTCGCCGGGAACACTTGCGCGAGCAGCCGTAACTCGCGATTCTCCTCGGCGAAGAGAACCTCGGTGGAGTCGTCGATCAGGGCGGGCCAGGCACCGACCGAGTGATGCAGGTGACTTCCGACTGCGGGCCAGTCGGCGGAGACGGCGCGCATGCGCGACGCCCCGACCACCCAGGACGGGTACAGCCACCCATTGGCCAGTACGGACCACACGTCCGAAGCCGAAGCCGACGTGTCTCGATGTGCCTCGATGACGATCTCTCCCTCCAACCGGAACGTGATGGAACTGTGGCCGCTTACCCCGGTTTCCCGATTCGAAAACCCGCGCCGACGGCGACCGGGCGAGCGGCTGTGGTGTCAGGTCTGCGCCCCGACTCTCTCACTTGCGGCGAATCGCGATTCCTCGTCGGTGACCAGCCCGATCGACACGAGTGGGCGGGGGAAGAGAAGATCGGTGAGGTAGGCGAGCGCCACCGCCCAGCGGTTGGCGGCGTTCGGCATGGCATAGAGGTGGTACGCCCGGGTGACGACCTTCGCGAGAAACCCCGACAGCGCGATGTTCAGCGGATTCGCGACCGCGAATCCCGGGCCCAGGTCCACGACGAGACCCATGTCGCGGTGCGAATAGGGCTTCGCGTCCCCGATTCCCAGGCTCGCGGCGACGTTGCGGGCCAGGACACGGCCCTGCCGGACCGCATGCTGCGCGGTCGGCGGGGTGATCGAGCCGCTGTTCCTCAGATCGGGGACGGCCGCCGCGTCGCCGCCCGCGAAGACGTCGGGATGCCCCTCCACCGAGAGGTCGGGGCGCACCGTGAGCCTCCCCTTCTCGGTGGGCAACCCGAGGGTGTCGACGAGCGGGCCGGCGGTCACTCCCGTCACCCAGGCGACTGTGCGGGTGGGAACGACTGTGCCGTCGTCGAGCGTGACGTGTTCGGGGCCGAGTTCGGTCAGCGTGGTTTCCAGCCGTACGTCGACGCCGCGCGAACGCAACACCTCCAGCACCTTGCCGCCCAGCTTCTCCCCCACCTCGGGCATGACCCGGTCGGCGGCATCGAGCAGGAGGAAGCGGACCTCGGAGGGGTCCAGGCCGCGCCGTGAGGCGGCCTCGTCCGCGAGGGCACGCAGTTGCGCAGTGAGTTCCGTGCCGGCGTAGGACGCGCCCACCACGACGACCGTCCGGCGGGCCCGGGCGACCAGGGGGTCGGTGTCCCGCTCGGCAAGCTCGAGCTGGGTGAGGAGCTGGTCACGGAAGAAGAGTGCCTCGGCCGGTGTCTTCAAGCCCCGCGCGTGCTCCGCGAGTCCGGGGATGTCGAACAGGCGAGTCACCGAACCCGGGGTGAGCACCACCCTGTCCCAGGACACGTTCTCGACACCCTGTTCGCAATCGGTGACGTGCACGGACCGGGAGCCGAAATCGACGGAATCGACGCGACCCTTCACCAGTTCGACGTGCGGCAGCGCCTCGGTCAGGGCAACGGTGACGAACCGTGCGTCCAGGATTCCGCCCGCCACTTCGGGCAGCAGCGGTGTGTAGAGCATGTAGTCGTGCGGGGAGATCATGGTGATGTGGGCGTCGGTGCCCCGGAGGCGGCGACTCAGGGCGCGTGCGCACTCGAATCCGGCGAAGCCACTTCCCACCACGACGATGCGTGTCGACTGTCCAGCTGCTTCGTAGGTCATGTAGGAGGCTTTCCCCAGCTTCGCCTCGGACGAAACACGCCGGCTCGCGGTGTGAGGACGCGGTAATGCGGGTACTCGTGTCGCGACGACGATCGTCGCACGTCGAATACGAAGGGCGCGAACATGACTGCCGTGTCGAAGGCGATGTACACACCGTTGGCACTCGCTGCCAGTGTCGGCGGCGGGATCATGGCGAGTGCGGTGTTCGGTCAGCTGTGGAAGCGCATCGCGGGCGAATCCGAGGCCCCCGACCCGAAGGACCTCTCCCGGAGTACGCGCGAGGTGCTGGTCGCAGCCGCAGTGCAGGGCATCGTGTTCGGGCTGGTCAGGGCGGCGATCGACCGGGCCGGGGCACGGGGGTACCGCACACTGGCCCATTCCGACCCTCGTTAGACCCGACTCCGTGAGACCGAAGAAGTTGTCACCGAGCCCCCTAGGCTGAGCCGATGCGTACTCATTTCGCGGAAAACCTCGACAGCCTCGCCGGCGATCTCGCGGGCATGTGCAGGTTGGCCGTCACCGCGATGTCGGAGGCGAGCGACGCCCTGCTCCAGGCAGACCTCGGGCTCGCCGAACACGTGATCGACGTGAGCGGCGACCTCGACGATGCCGCCGCACATTGGGAGAAGCGCGCATTCGCCCTGCTGGCGCTGCAGGCCCCGGTGGCGCACGATTTGCGTTTCATGGTCGGAGGTCTGCACATTTCCGCAGACCTGCACCGCATGGGCGGTCTCGCAGTCCATATCGCGAAGATCGCCCGGCGACGGCACCCCGACCATGTGGTGCCCGACGAGGTTCTCGACGTGTTCACCCAGATGGGAGCGGTCGCCGTCGCGCAAGCCCAGGAGACCGAGCAGGTGCTGCAGCACCGCGATCCCGAACGGGCACGCGCTCTGCTGACCGCGGACGAGGCGATGGACGAACTCCATCGCAGCCTGTTCTTGATCACCCAGGGAGGCGACTGGCCGCACGGCGTGCAATCGGCGGTGGACATCACACTGCTCGGCCGCTTCTACGAGCGGTTCTGCGACCACACCGTGGAGATCGGCAGGCGCGTCGTCTTCCTCGAGACGGGCAGCCTGCCCGAGCAGTGAGGGCCTCTCACCGCCGCAGCAGGAGTGCGCTGTCTCCGAACTCGTGCCACAGGTATCCGCCGGCGAGCGCCTCGTCGTAGGTGTGGCGAACGGCCGCGGCCCCCACCACCGACTCGAGCAGCATCAGATGCGACGCACCCGGGGCGTGCCAGCCCGTGATCAGACCGTCCACCACCCGCGCCGGCCGCCGAGCGCTGAGTACCAGGTCCGTCCAACCGGCGCCCGGCGCGACCGCCCCGTCCGAGGTGGCCTGGGTCTCGAGCGCCCTGGTCACGGTGGTGCCGACCGCGATGACGCGGCCGCCGTCGGCGCGGCGGTGGTTGATCAGCGTCGCCGTCGCCTCTGGCACCTCGTACCGTTCCGGGATCGGTGGCTCCCCCCGTTCCGGTGAGGAGACGCCGGTGTGGAGCAGGATCGGCGCCACCACGATCCCCGCCGTCGCGAGTTCGGTGACAATACTGTTCGTGAAAGGCCGCCCAGCACTGGCCATTTCGGCGCTGCCGCCGGTGCGACCGAAAATTGTCTGGTAATCCGCCAGTGGCCAGTGTTCGGGGACGTATGCGTAGGTGATCGGACGGCCCGAGACGGCGAGCAATTCCGTCGGCACGTCCGCGACGCCGTCGACCGCCACCCGCCACAGCCGGGTCGAGCCCTGTGGCCACGGTTCGACGAGCGTCGCAACAGCACCGAGCGGCAGAACAATTCGCGTTCCCGCCCCGACCGAGTCGAGAGCACCGGCCACCGGTCCCGGCGCCCGCACCTCCACCGCCCAGCCACCGTCACCGAGTTCCGTGGAGAAGTGCACGACAACCGGGCCCATCCCGTCGACGTGCCCGTCGACTGCCGCCGCCAACGTCGCCGACGTGTTCACCACCACCACGTCGCCCGGTCGGAGGAAGCGCGGCAGGTCATGAAATGTGCTGTGTTCCAACCTACCTCGATCGGATACCAGCAGCCGGACCGTGTCCCGCCGCAGTCCTCGACTCTCCGGTGGCCCGCTCGCCTCCAGCCGCCGCGGAAGGACGAACCGGAGGTTTGACCCGGACCCGGTACGGGCGCGGGTCACGACCGTACTCCCGTGTTCGAGGTGACCGCGAAGTCCGATGCACGGTACCGGCCGCTGGGTGGACGCGTGTCGAGCAGTCGCAGCAGCGCCGGAACCACCGTCTCCGGCTCGGGCCGATCCGAGATGTCCTCACCCGGGAACGCCGCCTGGTGCATTGCGGTGCGCATGTCGCCGGGATCGAACGCGTACACGGCGAGATCGGGTTCCTCGACCGCCAGCACCGCGGTGGCGTGGTCTAGCGCCGCCTTCGCCGCCCCGTATCCGCCCCAGCCCGCGTAGGCCTCGACCGCGGCATCCGAGGAGATGTCGACCACCGTCCCGCTCACCGCGCGCACATGGTCGATCAGCGCGGCGATCAAGGCCAGCGGGGCGAGCACGTCCGTCGCGAAGACCTGCGCCAATGCGTCCTCTGGATACCGGGCGAGGGCCGGCATGGGGCTGGGGCCGAGCGCGCTGGCGTTGTTGAGGAGCAGGTCCAGTCCCCCGCGCGCAGCGATCTCCGCGGCGATCCGGCGGCGGTGCCGCGGATCGGTCACATCCCCCGGGAGCGCGGTGAGGGTGCGCGCCCGCGCAGCGACCCGCTCGAGGGGTTCGACCCGCCGTCCGGTGACGATCACCTCCCAGCCGCGCTCCGCGAGGGCGAGCGCACTCGCCCGTCCCAATCCCGCCGATCCCCCCGTGATCAGCGCCGTCCTGGTGCCGTTCATCGCAGACTCCTTGCCTCCAGTGACATCTGGCACCATCCTGAAACCTCGAGTCCACTTCATGTCAAGGACTGCGGCGCCCGGGGGTGGGATTCCGGGGTGCAACGGGCGATAATGAGTCCCTACCGTGAGTCGAATGCGCCACGGGCCACAACCCGCCGGAAGCCGGCGAGCGGAACTCGAGGCGATAACCGAATCGAGAGTGACATCGCATGAATACCTTCGCAGTGCGCTCGGCGATCGCGGCGGGCGCCGCACTCGCCGTCTTCGCCACACCCGGCATCGCGGCCGCGGCGCCGAACCTCCACGGCGATCCGAATACTCCGGGCACCCAGGTTCAGGTCGAGAGCGACCCGGGCGAATCCACCAGCTACACCTGTGGGGCAGTCGGGGTCGCGGGAGCTGGAGTCGGATCGAATTCCTCCGGCGGCACCGGCCAGGTCAACGGCACCTACTTCGGTCCCGGTCCGGTGCAAGGCGGCTGCGTCGGCAGTGACGGGTCGGTCTACTTCCCGACAGGCAACGCCGAATAAAAGCGTGCGGCGCGAGCGCTGCGGCCGCAGCGGCGTGTGTCGACGGCCAGAACTCACTCACGGAACCGGCGACGAAAAGCACGGGGAGTTCGCTGGATCGGATCGTCGGACGCCTATCACGCTTTGCGTGATCGTTCAACAGCGTGAGTTCCGGCGACGACAGTGTCCCGTCCATGCGCCCCATCGCGGCGAGCAGTCGCACAATCGCATCCCACGTCTCCAGATCGAGTTTCTCGACGAGCTCGTGCACGAGTCTGCCTCGTGGCTGCTGGTAGTTCCTGGCGGCAGTTCGGGAGCAGTCCCGTGGCCCGGCAGGTCCGCGGCTGTGACGCGGTGACCCGCCCGGACCAGAGACGGGATCGGTGTAGTCGATTCGTCCCTCGTCGGTGTCGATGGAAGGCACCATTTCTCCTGTCGCCGTGCGATGCCGCGACACGGGGTTTGAGGGCTCCGGTGGCGATCGAGGTGGCCATGGCATTCACGGTGTGTTCACCTGTCGCCGCTCGTAGCGTGAGCGCGCCAGGGCATGGGCCCCGCACAGCAACTCGCGAACGACCGCGTCGGTGCGCGCGCCGGGGTCGATCACGGCGAGCCAGGCCGCGGAGCCGTAGACGGGGTGGGCGATGACGGTGTCGGGCGCGCCGGCGTCGACGCCCGACGGTTCCTGCTCTCGCGGTGCGTGCCCGGTCGCCTCGATGAACGCGTCCTTCCCGGCGTGGACGTTGACCCGGAAGGCGCCCGCGCGGTCCAGCCGCGAGCTTTCGTCACCGGGGTAGTTCTTGGTGACGATCGTGGCGAACGGCTGAGTCGTCGTCGGCACGACGCGTTCCGGCGAATAGTAGAAGAAGGTGTCGCCCCAGCTGATCTCCGGGGAACCGTCGCCGGGCGCGGGGCGCAGAGTCAGGACGCCGCCCAGACCTGCCACGAAGTCGATGATGTCGTCTATGGTCATAGCCTCCAGCGTTACATTGAAGTGCATGTGGAGACCTGAGAGGGCAAAAGCAAAGGAGATGCGGTGCACAGTCTCCAATCGCAGAATTTGCGAACCGTGGACGTCGCGCGGCGTGCCGGATGCTCGGTGCAGCACGTGCGCGACCTCGAACGCGACGGTGTGCTGCCGCCCGCCACGCGCACAGCCGCCGGGTACCGAATCTACGCGGAGGTGCACCTGCAGTCCGCGCTGGCGTATCGCGAACTCGCCGTCGGAGCCGGTCCGGTCGACGCCAAACGGATCGTGCGCAGCGCTCACACGTGCCCGGCGACCACGGTCGCGCTCCTCGACGCCGTTCACGCCCGATTCCATGCCGAGCGAACCGAACTCGCTCTCGCCCAAGCGGCTGCCGCCGCGATCTCCACCGAGCCGGTCGACGACGTGCGGGCGTCGGACTCGATGGGCGTGGCCGAACTCGCGGCCGCACTCGGCGTACGGCCCTCCACGTTGCGGCACTGGGACAGCGAGGGACTCGTCGTCCCCGATCGGGACGGTCCGACGGGAACCCGCCGATACTCGCCCACCCACGTTCGCGACGCCCGGATCGTCCACCAGCTCCGCAGGGCCGGCTACCGCATCGCACCTCTGCGCGCCGTCATGACGCAGGTGCGGCATACACCCGGATCACAGGATGTCGCCGCCGCGCTCGCTGCCCGCGACGAGGCCATCACTGCCCGCTCCCGAGCGCTCCTCGCCGCAACCCCGGCCCTCGCCGCGCTTCTCGCGCTCCGCCCGGTCAGTCCGCGCGAGAGAACACCGCCACCAGAAAGTCGGAGTTCTCGGTGAACGGACGCAGATCCCACGTCGAGAGCAGCAGATCCACCGCGAGACCGTTGGCCTGGGCGTCCGCGAGGAACCGCGGGAACTCGTAGCCCCGGTCGGCGCCGAACCCGATGATCACTCGGCCGGTCGGGGCGAGGTGAGCCGCGAATCCGGCGAGCACCGACTCCCGTGTCGACGGCGCCAGGAAGGTCATCACGTTGCCCGCACACAGAATCAGGTCGAAATCGGCTGCGACCCCGAGGGCCGTCAGATCGAGTTCGGCGAGATCACCCACCAGCCACGTCGGACCGGGGTGGTCTTCCTCCGCCACCGCGACGAGCACAGGATCGACGTCGACACCCACCACGACGTGTCCGGCGTCGTGCAGGTAGCCGCCCAGCCGCCCCAGTCCGCAGCCTGCGTCGAGAACGCGACCACTCCGGCCGAGCATCGCATCCACCAGTCGCGCCTCGCCGACGATGTCCTGCCCCTGCGCTTCCATCGCGCGGAACCGCTCGACATACCACATCGAATGTGCCGGATCGGCCGCGGTGATCTCCTCCCACTGACTGGGGGTGCGCTCACTCGGGGTACGTGCACTCATCGTCGACTCCTCCTCGATCCGGCCCGCCGCGAGCCACTGCCACCGTATGCGACCCAGCTTGCCCGCCCGAATCCAGTCGAGTCGTGAACGGGTCAGTTCCGGTCGCGGCACACCGTGGAGACCGGATCGGGTGCGCAGATCTGCTGCCACGTGTAGAAACCGGAGTTGACGACGACGTCGAGGTTGTCGCGCGTGATGTTCTGCACGGGAAGGAACACCGTCGGCACGGCCATGTACTGGTTGTCGATCGTGCCGTTGATCATCTCCCCGGGGACACCCTCACCGTGCAGGATCGACGTGGTCAGGTGCGCGGCGACCTTCGCCTGGTCGGACAGGTTCTTGAAGATCGTGTTGTCGAGCGCCCCCCACGCGATCAGTTGCAGCGCAGCGAGGTTGGCGTCCTGTCCCCCGGTCACCGGTATCCGCCCGGCCAGCCCGCGGCCGGCCAGTGCCGCGACGATGCCGCCGGCGAGGTCGTCGTTCATGGTGACGAACAGTGCGACGTCGTTGTTCTCGCGGGTCAGGCACTGGTCCGCGAAGGCCTGGCCTTCGGCGGGATCCCAGTCGTCGATCGCGGTGTCGCAGACAACCCGGATCTTGCCGCTGTCGGCCAGCGGCTGCAGGTACTCGTCCTGGCCGAGCCGGAATTGACGGGTTCCGTATTCACCGAGGTTTCCCTCGACCCGGGCGATCTTCAGACCCTCGCCGGGCATGGCGGCAATCAGGTCGGCGGCGCGGCTCCCCTGCCGTCGGCCGACTTCCAGAGGATCGAAGATCACCTGGACGTCCGCCGGTCCGCCGACGGCGTCGTGGTCGTAGAGCACCACGGGAACGTGAGCCCGGGCGGCGGCGGTCAGGGCTCCTCCCGAGAATCTCGCGTCCGCCGAGATCAGCACGAGCACCGACGCGCCGTCCGCGAGGGCGGACTCGACCTGGTCCTGCTGGCGGGCGGGATCACCCTCGGCGTTGCGAACGGTCACGGTGGCCTCCGGCGCGAACAACTCCAGAAAATCGGTGAACAGGGGTTCGTCCCGCTCCGTGAACCGGGTGGTCGTGGTGTTCGGCAGGAAGAAGAAGACCTTCTTCGCGCCGTCGTCCCCCGCCGGTGCAGGTGCCGCGCACGCCCCGAGCGCCGCTGCGGCAACCGAGACCGCGACGCAGAATGCGCGCAGCCCTGCCCTCATCGCGTTGCTTTCATGACGTTGCCTTCATGGGCGATGGACCTCCGGCCGATCGTGCCCAGTTCGGGCATACCCGCGGGTGGGGCCGGCTACGCGGGATCATCGCGGCTTTCGGTGCCGTCCGATCCGGGATCGGCGCACACTGAGTGCAGGGACGAGGAGGAAAGCGTGTTCCACCAGGACCGCGGTGCCGTATCCGGCGGAGCTCGTGACACTGCGCAGGCCGACGAGCATCTCCTGGACGAGTCCCTGCTCGTCGAACCCGACGCCCGGCGACGACCGTGGCGCGAATTCCTCGAGTCGACGCCCGGACGATTGTCGCTGCTCGCCGTCGCCCTCGTGGCGGTTGCACTCACGGCCGGAATCGTGACCTCCGTCGTGATCGACGCGCGGCAGCAGCGAATGGAAACCCTTCGCGCGCACACCGAACCGCTGGCAGATGCCGCGCAGCACCTGTTCAGTTCGCTTTCGGTCGCCGACGCCGCGGCGACGTCGTCGTTCATCGCCGGCGCCATCGAACCGCTTGCGGTGCGCGACCGGTACAACCAGGCGATCGCCGACGCGTCGAACGCACTCGTCACCGCCTCCTACGGCGTCACCTCCGGTGACGTGGACACGCTGCGCCTGCTCACCGAGATGTCGCGGCACCTCGCCGTCTACACGGACCTGGTGGCGACCGCACGGTCCAACGACGCCGCCGGAAATCCGGTGGGGGTGGCGTACCTGGGAACCGCGTCGGGTCTGATGCAGGACACCATCCTGCCGCTGGCCGAACGCCTGTACAACGAACAGTCGGAGGCGGTGGCCGACACGCAGTCCCACACCGCACGGCTGCCGGTCACCGCCATCGTCGTCGCGTCGGCCGGGGTCGTCGTTCTCGCCGCCGCGCACACCTATGTCGCGCATCGCAGCCGTCGGCGCATCAATCCCGGACTGGCGTGCGCGGCGGTCCTGCTGGCGGCACTGGTCGTGTGGATCGTGGTCGCGGGACTGCTGTCGACGTCGGCGAGCGAGCGTGCGCGCACCGACGGCGCCGAACCCCTCGCCGCGGTCACGAAGGCGCGAATCCTCGCCCAGCAGGCCCGCGCCGACGAGACACTCGGACTGCTCCGGCCCGGTTTCGATCCGGCAGGCGCCGACTACACCCGGCACATGGACGCGCTCACCGCGATTCTGAACTCGGACGCGTCGCGGAACGCCGTCGTCGCGCCGGCGATCGACGAGGCGTCCGCGGCGTTCGAGGGTTGGCGGAGTGCGCACCGGGAACTGCAGCAGAAGCTCACCGCCGGTGACTACCAGGGTGCGGCGGACATCGCGGTCGGTCCGGGGTCGACAGCGTCGACGGCCACGTTCCGAGCCCTCGACGAAGCGCTCGACGACGCCATCACCACCCTGCGCACCGAGGAACTCGACGCGATGCGCGAGTCGTACCGCACGATGGCGGCGCTCGCGGTGGCCGGCATCGTGCTCGCCGTGACCGCTGCGGTCGCCGTGATCGCGGGAATCGAACCCAGAGTCGGTGAGTACCACTGATGATGCGCTTCCGTCGCCGATGGGGACCGGGATCCGCCCGGCTGCTCGGCATTCTCGCGTTCGGGGCCGTCCTGCTCGTCGGTTGCGGGGCACCCGACACTCCGACTCCGGCGTTCTCCGGGGATTTCACGGAGTTTCCGTTGTCGGTCGGTGCCCAGATCATCGCCCCGTCCGGCACGCCGCCGGCGGAGCCGTCGACCTGCGAGCCGCAGCCCAGCCTCCGCCCGGGACCACCGCCATCCGATGGCGGCCTCGGGAAGATCCGGGCCCGCGGCGCGGTGGTGGTCGCCGTCGACCAGAACACCAACCTGTTCAGCTTCCGTGACCCGACCACCGGCACCCTCACCGGCTACGCCGTCGACCTCGCCCGGGAAGTCGCCCGTGATCTCCTCGGCGATCCCGGCAAGGTCGAATTCCGGCCGCTCGGCGCCGACGACGGCGCCGCGCTGCTCGCGGACGGTGACGTGGACATGATCGTGCGCCCGGCGGCACTCGCCTGCGACGGCACTGAGGGCGTGGAGTTCTCGACGGTGTATCTCGACACAGCCCGACGGCTCGTGGTGCGCACCGGATCCGGCATCTCCGGTCCTGCGGACCTGGCCCGGCGGCGCGTCTGCACCCATCACGACCCGGCGGCGATCTCGGCGCTGATGCGGATCGCACCCAAGGCCACGATCCTCGCGGTCCCCGACTGGGACGACTGTCTCATGGCGATTCAGCAGCGGCAGGTCGACGCGGTCGCAGGCGCCGCCGTCCTCGCCGGACTCGTCGCGCAGGATCCGAATCTGGAGATCGTCGGTCCCGGTTCCGACTCCGCCCGGTACGCCATCGGCGTCGCGCCCGGGAACGACGATCTCGTCCGGTCCGTCAACGGCACACTCGAACGGCTGCGCGCGGACGGAACCTGGACGGCCCTCTACGACCGCTGGCTGTCGCTGCTCGGCCCGGCCCCCGCACCGCCCGCCGCGGAGTACCGGGACTGACCGGACGTGCTCAGCCTGCCCGGCCCGGATCGTCGTCGGCGACGGTCGCGGGCAGACCCGTCCCGAGCGGATCGAGCAAGGCTGTCGTGCGGGCACCCCACCGCTCGTGCGCGGACTGGCGGGTCATCCCGGCAGCCTTGCCGATGGTCGCCCAGGTCGCTCCCTGAAAGCGCAGGCCGAGAACGGTTTCGACGCCGTCGAGCCCGGCGGCGAGCTGGATGCGCAGACTCAGCAGATGCCAGGCCAGGGTGCGCTGGGCGGGAATGTCGGTGCCCTGCTCCGCCTCCCATTCCGGTGTGCCGGGAAGTGGGCCGGTGCCGATGATGTCGTCGGCGTACCGACTCGCTTCGGCCGCAGCGGCCGTGATCACGGCCCGTGCGGCCACGGCGACGTCCGCACCGAGGGCGCGTTCGACGAGTTCCATGACGATCCTCCAGTTCTGTCAGGTACAGCCTGACGGAATTCGCAGGCCGTTGTCAAGGATCGCCTGACACGCCTGGGTCAGCTGAGCCCTTCCGCTGCCGCCACGGAGGGCACCGCACCCCGCGTGTAGACGTCGAGACGAAAGTCCTCGTCGGCGTACGACCCCGCCCGGACCAGTCCGTCGGTCGCCGCGATCCGCTCGTGAACCGCGCGGCCCGTCTGCGGGTATTCCGGTACCGGGTGCTGCCAGTGCACGGCGACGAGAGTGCCGCCCTCCTCCAGAGCTCCGACAGCCCGTTCCAGCGTGGCAGCCAGGTCATCGGGGGTGAGGTAGTACAGCACCTCACTGAGCACCACGAGATCGAATGTGCCCGGCGGCCAGGGATCGAGGAGCGACGACCGGCCGAGTTCCACCCGGTCCGCCACACCCTGCTCTTCGAGACGATGCCGGGCTCGCTCGAGTGCGCGGGGAACCACGTCCGTCGCGACGACCCGATCGCACCGGTCCACCAGCTGCGCCGTCAGCACTCCGATCGAGCACCCGGGTTCGAAGGCCCGCCGATAGCGCGGGCGCGGCAGTGCGGCGAGCGTGATTGCATACTTTCGGCGTTCGTACCAGCGTTCGCCGAAACCCCACGGGTCCGCAGATTCCGCGTACATCGTCTCGAAGTAGGCGGGATCCATCGCGCTCACCAGAACACCCGTTCCGTCGTCCGCATCAGTCTCGCGAGCACCCACGGCGGCAGGATCGCGGCGTCGCGTGGGTCGTCCGAGAGGGGGAGGATCTGGGTGCGGAATTCCTCGACGGCACGGCGTTTGCGGGTCAGGACAGCGGGGGCCGGTGTGAGGACCCGCATCCGATGCCAGGGCACCGCGGCGTCGGCAGGACGGGCCCAGTGCCACATCCAGACCGGGTACTCCACCATGCGGTGGCCGGTGATCGAGCACGCTTGCGCCGCAGCCCTTCCCGTGGCCTCGTGGTCGGGGTGTCCGTCTCCCCGCCAGGTGGCGAGCACCCACACCCGTTCCCCGGGCAGGCAGGTCGCGGTGAGCACGTCGACGAGGTGAACGGTGAGTTCCTGCTCGCGTGCATCGATCCCGCCGTCGGGAAGTCCGAGGCGGACCGGGTCACTGACACCCAACAGTGCTGTCGCCCTGTTCGATTCGGCGATCCGCGCGATGGCCAATGCGGCGGGAGACAACGTAGGCGAGTTCGGGTGGGAGGCCGCGCCGTCGGTCACCGCGACGACCGCGACGGGAATTCCGTGGCCGGCGGCAGCGGCCACGAGGGCGCCCACCCCGAGCACTTCGTCGTCGGGATGCGGGGCGACCACGACCATGCGGTCGCACTCCGTGAGCGGTATCGACGGAAAGGCGTTGTCGCCCAGCCACGCCTGCCACTCGTCTTCGGGTGTGCCCCGGCCGGCCACCGGCATGTCACGGAATCGGGTGCCGTTGTCCATACTCAGTCCTCCCCCGCGACGAGTTCGCCGAGTGTCGCGAGATCGTGCTCGGCGTGCGATTGCCGGATGTAGACGAGCAGGTCCGCGACATTGCGGGCGTGCTCGGCGTTCGTCGCGAGCGGAGCGGCGCCCAGCGCGCGGCCCACCCTGTCGATCACCTCGCTCGCCGTCCGCTCGATCAGGCCCCGCACCCGGAACGCGCGAACCCGGGCCGACCTGTGATCGAAGGGGCTCGCGTCCACCTCCCCGGCCGCCGACGCGAGCGACCAGCGGGCCGCGCTGACGGCGACGTCGACCGCGCCGAGGTGCGCGAGCTGGTGGCTGTCGGCCCGGCCGCTCCCCGCCCGTGCGCGCAGCGGTTCCGCGACGGCCAGGGCCCCGCCGAACCAGCACGCCGCCACCCCGATCCCGCCGTGCCAGAATCCGGGACGTTCCAGATACGCCGTCGCCGCGCCGATCGGTCGCGCGGGAACGTCGTCGAATGTCACGGACTCGGTGTCGGTCGCCGCCATGCCCGGATTCCGCCAGCCGCCGGTCCCGGCCGCGACCCTCGGTTCGCGGAGGTCGACCGCGAACAGCCGAGGTTGCCCGGCCACTCGGGCCGTCACCAGCGCATGCGTGCACATCGACGCGCCCGAGCACCACGCCTTCGTTCCCCGGAGCCTCCACCCGGACGAACTCTCGGAGGCGTCCAGCACGGGATGCGGCGGCTCACTGGCCCACACCCCCCACACCTCGTCCCGGCCGGCGCGGGTCCCGTCGAGTTCGGCCAGGATCGCGTCCGCGTCGGCGTGGGCCTCGAGGAGCCGCCCCACCGCGAGGTCGCGACTAGACCATCGGGTCAAGTGTGCCCACCGGTCGGCGGTTGCGCCGCCCCCCGGCAGCGGCAGTTCCGCGTCCCCCGCCCGGATGATCGCCGCCACCGTCGCCGCTGTGGGACCGCTGCTCACCCCGGCACTCATCGGTCCTGCAGTCGTTCGAGGTAGGAGGCGAATCCGTGCGGTGCCCGGGCGTCGGCGCGGGCCGACGTCTCGACTGGGGCGTCGATGCTCCATACCACGTTCGCGCCCTGCCCGATCATCCGCTGCACGAGGTCGACGTCCTCGTGCGCGGGCAGTGCGGCAAATCCTCCGACGGTGCGGTACAGGTCCGCGGAGAATCCGAGGGACGCACCGTGGATGTGCCCGTGCGCCGAACCCGACCGGTAGGCGCCTGCGTATCGCGACCGCACATGGTCGGGCCTGCCCGACCAGTCGGTGACGGTCACCGTGCCCGCCACCAACTGCGCCCCCCGCCTCGCGTGCTGCAGATGCGACGACAGCCAGTGCGCCGGAACGTGCGAGTCCGCGTCCGTCGTGGCGAACCATTCGCGCGGGCGCACCCGAACGGAGTCGAAACCCGCCCGCCGGGCCGCCCCGACGTTCTGTGCGTCCAGGACCACGACGTCGGCATTCGCTGCGCGGACGACGGTGTCGCTGCCGTCGCCGCAGCGATCGAGCACCACCACCGTCCTGACCGGCACGGAGACGGCCCGCGCGGCCGCACGCAACCCCGACAGGCACCGCGGCAGCAGCGCTTCCTCGTCGTGGGCGGGCACGACCACCGTGATGTGCTCGACGCGCATGACGTCCCTCCTGATCGCTCGATGTCACGGGTTCAGCAAGTACCCAGTCCGCCGTCGGTGGAACCACGACCCGCGTCGGGCCGTCTACTGGTTGTTCCGGAAACTGGGCGCAGACGTGCGCGCACCGGAACGGGTCGTCGATAGATAATAGGGACGTGAGTTCGCGCAGTTCCGCCGCAGAGTGGGCACTCGATCAGGTCGCCGCAGTACGTGACGATCCGGCGGCCCGGCTCGCACTGATCGCCCGCACCTATCACGGTCCCGTCGGCAACGCACCCCGGCACTTGCCGTTCCGCCGGGCGGCGCTGTCGTTCATGCGCTGGCAGCTCGGCCGCGGCGTGCTGGCTCCCCTCGATGCCGCACCGCCCGGCAGTCCGTGGTGGCGGGCGGTCAACGAGCGGCTTCTGCGCGACGGCTGCGAGGCCGTCGCCCGGAGCGGCGGACAGGGCGGGGCGCATTCGTCGCACACGATCGAACTGTGGATGAGCTTCGTCGCAGATCCCACCGCACGGACGTGGTATCGGGCTCACAATGCGAGCATCTCCTCCGCCTACCTGGACCATCGCGACCTCGCCGACGCCGAGAGCCGACCCGAGCGCTTCTTCCTCAACGTCGTGCTGCTCCGCGTTCTCTACGCCCACGCCCTGGTCGCCGCGCCACGTCTGGCACTCGGGCGGCTCGCCTCGCTCGGCCCCCTGCTCGGCGATCCGCGCCTGTCGATGACCGGGATCTTCCTCTCCCTCTCGCGGGTTCTTCCCGACCGATATCCTCTCGGGGACGACGTCGCGGCCTACGTCGCCGCGGAGCACAACCTCGGTGAGATGCTCGACTACGGCCTCATCGGACCGCGGCTGCAGCAGCTCTACGAATGGTCGGCAGACGGACTCGGCGAGCCACGGCTCCTCGACTGCATACACGACGGCAACCCGACGTATGCCTGGTCCCACGCCGATCGCGAGGTGTGGCATCAGGCACGCCCGGCCGTCACGATCCGTGCGATCCGGCGCTTCCTGCCGGCTGACGGCTGACAGCTGACGCACCGCAACTGTGGCGGTTCTGCCGTGATTCGCGGTCTCCGGCCGTGGGTAACCTCCCCGCATGAATGTCCCGGACAGCCCGACCGGTCCTCGGTACCGCAAGATCGTCCTCACCGTGGACGGTGAGGAACGGACCCTGGAAGTGGACACCCGCACGACCCTGCTCGACGCGCTCCGCGACCACCTCGGCGTGACGGCACCGAAGAAGGGCTGCGACCACGGCCAGTGCGGCTCCTGCACGGTGCTCCTCGACGGCAGGCGGGCCACGTCCTGCCTCACGTTCGCCGTCGCCCACGACGGTGAACGCGTCACCACCGCCCACGGACTGGCCGACGGTGAGGTGCTGCATTCCGTTCAGCAGGCATTCGTCGAGCAGGACGGGCTGCAGTGCGGCTACTGCACCCCCGGCCAGATCTGTTCGGCGATCGGCATGCTCGACGAATTCGTATCACTGCACCCGAGCGCCGTCACCGAGAATCTCGGCGCGCCACCCGAACTGACCGACGACGAGATACGGGAACGCATGAACGGCAACCTGTGCCGCTGCGGCGCCTACCCGAACATCCTCGCGGCCATCAGGCAGGCGGCGGAAGCATGATTCCCTTCGACTACGAGCGGGCCACCGACGTCGACGGCGCCGTGGCCACGGTCACTGGTGATCCGCGGGCATCCTTCCTCGCCGGCGGCACCAACCTCGTCGACCACATGAAGCTCGGGGTCGCCGAGCCGCGTCTTCTCGTCGACGTGAGCCGACTCCCCCTCGGCGACGTCGACGAGCTTCCGGGCGGCGGGCTTCGGATCGGGGCCGCGGTCCGCAACAGCGACCTCGCCGCGCACGATGTGGTCCGCGCCCGCTACCCGATGCTGTCCCGTGCGCTCCTCTCCGGTGCCTCGGGGCAGCTGCGGAACCTCGCGACCACCGCGGGGAATCTGCTGCAGCGGACGCGGTGCGTGTACTTCCAGGACGTCACGACGCCGTGCAACAAACGGGAACCCGGCACCGGGTGTTCCGCGATCGGCGGTTACGTCCGATACCACGCCATCCTCGGCGCCTCCGAACACTGCGTCGCGGTGCATCCCTCCGATATGGCGGTCGCGATGACGGCCCTCGACGGGGTCGTGGTCGTCCGCGACACCGGCGGTGAGCGGCGCATCCCGCTGAGCGAGTTCTACCGGCTCCCCGGCGACCGGCCCGACCTCGACACCGTCCTCACGCACGGTGATCTCGTGACCGCCGTGGAACTGCCCCCGCCACCGGCCGGGAACCGGTCGGCGTACCGCAAGGTGCGCGACCGCGCCTCCTTCGCCTTCGCGGTGATATCCGTGGCCGCCGAACTGACGGTCGTGGACGGGGTGATCAGCTCCGCGCGGGTCGCACTCGGCGGTGTGGCGCACCGGCCATGGCGCGCAGCCCGCGCCGAGGAGGTGCTCGTCGGCGCGGCGCCGACCGACGACACGTTCGCCGAGGCCGCGGCGGCGGAACTTGCCGCGGCCCAGCCTCTCCCGGGCAACGAGTTCAAGGTTGCACTGACCCGGCGGGTGCTCGTGTCGGTACTCCGTTCACTCGCCGAGGAGGCGCCCCGATGACCCTCGTCGAACCGAAGGTGATCGGAACCCCCACCGAACGCGTCGACGCCCACGACAAGGTCACCGGAACGGCGTTGTACGCGTTCGAGCATCCGGTGGACGATCCGACGTATCTGTTCCCGGTGCTGTCGACGATCGGACGGGGCCGCGTGACGGCGATGCACACCGCGGACGCGGAGGCGCTGGACGGGGTCGTCACTGTCCTCACGGTGTTCGACGCGCCCCGCCTCGACGACACCTCGGACGCCGAACTCGCGATCCTGCAGGACCCCGACGTCCACTTCCGCGGGCAATTCCTCGGCGCGGTGGTCGCGGACTCGCCGGAAGTCGCCCGTCACGCCGCCGGCCTGGTGCGCGTCGACTACGAGGCCGCATCCCATGACACCGAGTTCGGTTCCGGCCGAGACGATCTGTATGCGCCGGAGGAAGTGAACGCCGGGTTCCCGACCGACACCGAGGACGGCGACGTGGACGACGCACTCGCCGCCGCGGCAGTCACGGTCGATCAGGTGTATTCCACCGCGATGGAACACAACAATCCGATGGAACCGCACGCGAGCATCGCCCGATGGACCCCCGGCGGCGCCGGACCGGTTCTGACGCTGCACGATTCGACGCAGGGCGTGCATTCCGTCCGCGCCACGCTGGCGCCGCTGTTCGGACTCGAGGTCGAACAGGTGCGGGTGATCGCCCCGTACGTGGGCGGTGGGTTCGGCTCGAAGGGACTGCCGCACGCGCACAACGTGCTCGCCGTGATGGCGGCGCAGCGGACGGCGGGACGGCCGGTGAAGTTCGCGCTCACCCGGCAGCAGATGTTCGCCCTCTCCGCGTATCGCGCGCCGACCGTGCAGCACATCCGGCTCGGCGCGGACGCCGACGGGCGGCTGACCGCACTGTCCCACGAGGTGATCACCCAGTCAGCGAAGATCAAGGAGTTCGCCGAACAGGCGGCGGTCCCGTCGCGGATGATGTATTCCGCCGCCACCCGGTACACCACCCACCGCCTCGCGTCGCTCGATGTGCCCGCCCCCTCCTGGATGCGTGCCCCCGGCGAGACCCCGGGCATGTTCGCGGCCGAGGTGGCGATGGACGAACTCGCCGAAGCCTGCGGACTCGACCCGATCGAACTGAGGATCCGCAACGAACCCGAGGTGGACCCGAGCACGGGCCGCCCGTGGTCCGGTCGACGTCTCACCGACTGCCTACAGGAGGGCGCCCGGCTGTTCGGGTGGGCCGACCGGGACGCGCCCGCGCGGCCGGGGTCGGACCCGGAGTGGCTGGTGGGGACGGGTGTCGCGTCCGCCACGTACCCCGCCAACACGGCGTCGGGTTCGGTGGCCCGCATCGTGTACCAATCCGATGGCACCTACACCGTGCAGATCGGATCGGTGGACATCGGCACCGGCGCGTGGACCGCACTGACCCAGATCGCCGCCGACGCACTGGGCTGCCCCCTGGACGCGATCGACCTGCACATCGGGGACACCGATTACCCGTCGGCGACCGTGGCCGGAGGCTCTACCGGAACCAGCTCCTGGGGCGGCGCGATAGTCGCGGCGGCCCGCGCGTTCCGGGACGAGCACGGCACGTCCCCGCAGCCGGGAGCGGAGTCGAGTGCCGGGACCCCCGAGAACCGCGACGCCGGGACGGTCGCATTGCATTCGTTCGGCGCCCACTTCGTGGAGGCCCACGTCCACCGCGTCACCTGCGAGATCCGCGTCGAGCGCATGCTCGGGGTGTTCGCGATCGGGCGGGTGATCAATGCCCGCACCGTTCGGTCGCAGATGCTCGGCGGCATGACGATGGGTGTGTCCATGGCGCTGCACGAGAGCAGCGTGAACGACCCCCGCTTCGGCCACGTCGTGACCCAGGATCTCGCCTCGTATCACGTCAGCACACACGCCGACATCGGATACCTGGAGGCGGTGTGCCTGGACGACGTCGACGGGCACGCCAACGCGATGGGGTCGAAGGGCGCCGGGGAGATCGGCATCGTCGGGGCGGCGGCCGCGGTGGCGAACGCCGTTCATCACGCCACCGGAATCCGGGTTCGGAAGGTGCCGATCCACCTGGACGATCTGCTGCCCGGCTGATCGGCCCCTCGTCAGCGCACTCCCCACGCCTCCGCGAGGGAGGTGCGCAGGCAACTCTTCATCGCCCGGAGCTTCTGGACGTCGGTGGGCTTCGGCTCGAGTCCGTCGAAGACGAGTTCCAGGAACCGCCGCCGGGTGACGCCGAATCGCTCCATTAGTTCCGCTGCGCCGGCCCCACCGAACGGTGCCCACTGGATGGCGAAACTGATCATCCACCGCGCATCCGCGCTCACGGAATGCGTCTGCGCGAGCAGATCGCATCGGCGAAGCGCCAGGCGCAGCCATTCGGTGCCGAACGCTTCCTCGGGATCGTCCGCGGTGCGGGTCTCCACGCTGATCACCGCGGACGGGCTGCGCGGATCGAGAACACGGGTAACTGCTCCGCCGTCGACGCGGGCCGGAACTCGACGCGAACCGGGCAGTCGGAGGGGGCGGGGACCTCACCGTCGATCCAGGTGTACACCCACGGCCCCTCGTCGAGTTCGACGATCGCGATCGTGCAGGGCACGAGGCCGCGGTCCCGTCCGGCCGCTTCGCGTTGCACCACCTTCGACGACACGATCGACCCGACGCCGCAGGACGGGACCCGCTCGAGTTCCGAACCCTGGCAGGACGAGCACGTCGCCATCAACGGCGCGAGCAGGGTCGTGCAGTTCAGGCACCGCTGGATCATCAGTTCACATTTTTGGGCGAGCCCCTGCAACCGGGTCACTCCCCCCGCGGTCACGACACCACCTCCGGGGCGACCAGTGACCCTGTTCGGGGGTCGGGCTTTCGGTGGATTCGGGGTTCAGTGGACATCGGGGGCCTCGGTCTGGAGCCGGATGGGGGGACGCGTACGAGCATCCCGTCCGCGGCGTGGAAACACAGCGGCTGAACGGCCCGGGGACATACCTGTTTCGCCCGGAAAGGTGCCCCGTCAGGGGTGCGGGTCCTGCGCATGTTCGACGATCCAGGCCGCGATCTGGGTGCGCGAGTTGAACCCCAGTTTCGCGAGAATGTGCTCGACGTGGCCCTGCGCGGTGCGCTGCGAAATGACCAGACGGGCGGCGATCGCCTTGTTGGTCAGTCCGTCGGCGACGAGTTCGGCGACCTGCCATTCGCGCCGGGTCAGGTTGGTCGTGCCGTTCGCCGCCGTGGCCGCGTCGGGGCGCCGTTCGTCGAGCGCATAGGCGACCGCGTCGTCGAAGGACGTGTGCATCCCGTGGTGGAAGGCGGCGTCGAAGGCGCGGTCCCCGATCACGGCGCGGGCCTGCTGCTCGCACTCCGCGTGGTGGACGAGCAGGTTGGGATAGACCGTGCTCGGGTTGCCGACGGCCTGCGCGAGGGCCTCCGCCGCGCCCATCAGTTCGGCGGCGCGCTGCGGCCGATCGGCACCGACGGCAACCCAGGCCAGCACCTCCAGCGCGCCGCAGGCGCTGATCTGGTCGTCGACGAGATGCGACAACCGCAACCCCCGCTTCACGTAGTCGTCGGCGAGCGCGAGGTGCCCGCGCTGCCACGCCGCCATACCCGCCGCCCACAGCGACCAGCCTCGGTAGACGGACTCGCCGTGCTCCTCGGTGAGCGCGAAGATCTCCGATCCGCACATCTTGGCCACGGCCCCGTCCCCCTGCATGCCGCTGACCAGGGCCAACCCGAGCAGGCCCCACGTCAACTGCAGCAGGTTGCCCCTGACGCGGAACTCGGCGAGCGCCTCTTCGAAGCACACCCGGGCGCGCGGAAGGTCACCGGCGAACATGGCGCAGCAGCCGGCGGCATGGACCACCAGGGCGCGCATCAGCGTGTCACCGTGCCGGTCGGCGAGAACCGCCGCCTCGTCGACCAGCGCCTTCGCGGCCTCCCGGTCGCCGTGCATCCCCGCGAGCACACTGTCGACGTACAGTGCCTCGATCCTCTCCTTGCCGGCGCCACCCTCGTGCCGCCCGAGGAGCTGGCCGAGCCAGCGGCGCCCCTCGCGGAGCTGCCCCCGCGCACGCCAGTACGGGTACAGCGCCGCGGCGATCCGCAGTCCCGCCTCCGCCTCCCCCGGCTCGGTCAGGCAGAAGTGGAGCGCGGCGCGCACGTTCAGCGTCTCGGCGTCGAGCCGGTTGATCCACATCACCTGCCGGGGTCCGATCCACTCGGCCTCGCACTGCACCACCAACCGCTCGTACCAGTCGCGGTGCCGCCGGCGGAGCATCATGTACTCGCCGGTTTCCTGCAGCTTCTCACGGCCGTAGTCCCGCACGGTCTCGAGCAGGTGGTACCGCACCGCCTGCCCCGACTCCTCCCGGACCAGAATCGACTTGTCGATCAACGACGCGACCACGTCGAGGACGTTCTCCACCGGCAGGTCGCCGGCGCAGATTCCCTCCACCGCGTCCAGTTCGAAGCCGCCGGCGAACACCGACAACCTGGCCCACAGCTTCCGTTCCTCCTCAGTGCACAGATCGTGACTCCAGTCGACGGACAACCTCAGGGTTTGCTGCCGGCTCGGCGCACCTCGCGACCCGACCGTCAGCAACCGGTAGCGGTCCGTCAACCGGTGCAGGATCTGTTCGGCCGACATCACCCGCAGCCGCACCGCCGCCAACTCGATCGCCAGCGGCAACCCGTCCAGCTGCCGGCAGATCCGGGCGACCGCCTGATGGTTCTCCTCGGTGAGTTCGAACTCGGGCACCGCCGTGGCCGCCCGCTCGACGAACAACGTCACCGCCTCGTACTGCGGCAGGCCCTGCAGCGACGACCGGTCCGGTTCCGGCACCGTCAGCGGCGGCACCCGCAGTACCGCCTCACCGCCGATGCCCAGTGGTTCGCGGCTCGTCGCAAGGATCCGCAGTTCGGGGCAGCTCCGCAACAATGTCTCCGCCAGCGCGGCGGCCGCGGCGACCACGTGCTCGCAGTTGTCGAGCACCAGCAGGAGTTGCCGGGTGGCGAGGTACTCGATCAGCAGCGCCTCCGGATCCCCGGTCCGCTGCTCGCGAAGTCGCAATGCCGACGAGATCGCGTCGACGAGGGTGGTGTCCTCGTCCAGCTCCCCCAGCTCGACCAGCCACACACCGTCGTCGAATGCGCGGCTCGCGTCGGCTGCCACCCGTAACGCGAGGCGTGTCTTGCCCACGCCGCCGATCCCGGCGAGCGTCACCAGACGTGCCACAGACAGGAGGCGGCGCGCTTCGGTCACCTCGCGGCGACGGCCGACGAAACTCGTCAATTCGTGGGGCAGGTTACCCACGGTGCCCTTGACTGCCGGCGGCATCATACCGTCACTCTCGACTCAACGACCCCCTGCGCACACGGTACTCCCGGTCTGCGGCCGGAACGACGCTTTCGGCCGCGGGTCCGGGAGTGTCGGGGACCCCGGCTGTCACCGCGTCCAGCGGGTGGGTGCCCAGCGGCCGGTGTACGAGCGAATGCGGTTCGCGCGGCGGGGCAACCGCCGAGTGCCGGCCTCGGTCAGGCTGTGCGGAATCATGGCGATCCTGGAGCCGTCGACCACGTAGGAGGCGCCGGTGACGAACATGCCGGGCGGCGCGGTCAGGTACGACGCGACTGCGGCGACTTCCCGATCGTCGCGTCCGGGCGATGCGAAGTCCGGTTCGGCCGCCGGAACTACGATCGAATTGACGGTGATCGAATACCGCGCCAATTCGGCGGCCAGCAGACCGGTGAGGCCACCGAGCCCGGAGGACGCGGTGGTGACGTTGACGATCCGGCCGCCCCCGCCGCTCGCGATCATGTAGCGCACGGCACGCTGGATGCACTCGACGGCGGTACTGCCGGGACAACTGACCAGAGCACCTATTCCGCCCAGTTCCCGGGCGAACTCGTCGACGGCCGCCGCGGAGTCGGGCAGGTCGGCCAGATCCATGCGTTGCACGGCCGCGCGGACCGACCTGGTCCGGATGTCCGCTGCGGTGGATTCGACGCTGTCCCGGTCCGTGGCATAGGCGAGGCCGACGTGAAAACCGTCGTCCGCAAGGGCCAGCGCGACTGCCCTGCCCATCGGCGAGTCCGATCCCGTCACGACTGCGGTGCGTGTACTGGGGTGCATGACTGCGGATACCCCGTGGTAGATCTGCTCAAACGCTCAAACGTTTCGGACTGTGTACGGGCAGAACACAATCCGTCGGCCCCCGATCAGCAGGTGGACGGTGCCGGCTCGCCCCGGAACCGGGCGTCGAGATAGTCCAGGGCCGTCGGCAGTCCCAGCACGGCGGTCGTCAGGTGGTCGGGACTCGGGAAGAGGTCGGACTGCACCTTCGCTCCGGCAGCGCAGTACCGGGCGATCGTCGCCTCGATCGAGTCGACCGGGATGAGGACGTCTGTCGGGCTGTGCCATTCGAAGATCGGTGCCGTCGGCACGCCCGGGTACAGCTCGACGCTGTTCTCGTTCAGCACCTCCCAGGCCTGCGGGCTGCTCATGAGGTCGGTGGTCCGGGCGACCTCCGAGGCGCTGTGGCCGGCGCCGGCCGCGAGGATTCCGTTGGTGCACGCGTTGGCCATCTCGTTACGCATCGCGAGGCCGCGGTCGTTGAGTTGCTCGCTGATCGGAAGCCGGTCCGGGTATTCACGTTCGAGGCCGAGTGCCGCCGCCATCGCGAGACCGAACGCCGGGTGCGGTTGCATGCCCAGCCCGTTCGCCATCTTGCCGATGTTCATCGGCACCCCACCCTCGGCGACGCCGACGATGTTCAGTTCTGGCGCATACGTCGGCGCGAGGGCCGCGGCCCAGGCCGACGCCATCCCGCCGCCGGAGTACCCGGCCAGCGCGACCGGGCTCTCCGCCACGTTCAGCTCCGGCACCCGCTGCACGGCACGGATGCCGTCGAGAGTGATGGTTCCCCCCAGCTTCGCGGCGCCGTACGCGCTGTTCGGGCCGAGGTGATCGGGTAGTGCGACCGTCCAGCCCCGCTCCAGCGCGAGGTTCAGCGCGGGCGCCTCCTTGATCTGGAGGTCGGGATCGTTCGAATACAGGGTCCGCGACGGTGCACATCGGGGCCCGAGTGCGTTGATGATGTGCTGATAGGACAGCAGCGGACCGTTCGCGGTCCGGTTGCGGGGTACCAGCACGGTCGTCACCGAAGAGATCGGGTGGTCCTCCGAATTGGTGGTGCGGTATTTCACCTGCCACACGTCGGTGTCGGGGAAGGCGAGCAGCGGCGGCATCGGCCGGGTCGCGATCGGGTCGCCGTCCCCGAAGCCGCTCAGATCCCGCGGCTGCATGTAGAACGGTTCGGTTTCGGACGCCGGGTAGATCGGGGCAGCGGCCGCGAGGCCGGCGTTGGTGACCGCGGCGCAGGCGAAAAATGCGACACACAGGGCACTCGCGGACAGACTCGTGATCCGAGTGCGCTTCATGCCGCCTCCTAGGTTGCGTAGAGATCGATTGTTACCGAGTTCGCAGGAGATATCGGGATTCGGGCCCGCCCGTTACGTCAATGAGATAAGAGGCGGGCCCTCCGCAACCACTAGAAGGTCAGTGCGTCCGCAGATAGTCCTCCAGAACCGGCCCCACCACGGCCAGGACCTCGGGTTCGATCATCTGATTGTGTTCGCATTCGATCTTGACTTCCCGGATGTCTCCGGTGACGGAACTCCGCCATTCCTCGGGTGAATGCTCTTCTGTGGATGCCGATCCGGCCGCGGTGAAGAACAGCAGATCGCCGTCGAACACCTGGGGCCTGAAGTTGCTCATGATCCGCGAGGAGTTCGTGAAACCGGCACTGATCCGTTCGAGGTGCTGCGGGGTCAGACCGGTCTTCTGCCCGAACGCGTCGTCCAGCAACTCGACGGCCCGCTCGTAGGTGAGTTCCTCGCCCGAGACGGACTCGAGGTCGAGTCCGAGACCGTGGAGCAGCTCCGGCACCGTGAGCGTGCCCGGTCCCTGGTCTGCCTCGTTCGCCACGTAGCTGTCCATGACGGCCAGCGTCGCCACGGTCTCACCCTCGCGCCGCAGTTCGACGGCCATCGCATGCGCGATGACACCACCGAGCGACCAGCCCAGCAGGTGGTACGGCCCGTGGCTCTGCACCTTGCGCATCTCCAGCACGTACCGGTGCGCGAGCTGCTCGATCGAGTCGAACGTCGGGCCGCCGCCGATGACCGGCAACTGCAGGCCGAAGACCGGACGGTCCTGCGAGAGGTGTTGCAGCAGGCCCGCATACCCCCACGACAGACCGATGCCGGGATGGATGCAGAACAGCGGCGGCTCGTCGCCCGTCGGACGCAGCGGAATGACCGTGCCGAGCGCCTCGTCGACCGGCGACCCGGCTGAATCGTCCGCCTCCACCCGCAGAGCCAGGCCCGCGGGGGTCGGGTCCAGGAACATCGACTGCAACGGAATCTGCCGTCCGAGACGGTCCTGCAGCACGGTGATCACCCGGGTGGCGACGATCGAGTTGCCGCCGAGGTCGAAGAAGCTGTCGGCGGTGCCGACCCGGTCGACGCCCAGTACCTCGGCGAAGGCCTCGACGATGATCCGCTCGGTCGCCGTGGTCGGAGCCCGGAACGCGGCGCCGGTGGTGCCGAACTCGGGCGCGGGCAACGCCTTGCGGTCGAGTTTGCCGACCGGGGTCATCGGGATCTGGTCGAGGATCACCACCGCGGACGGCACCATGTGGGCGGGCAGGCGGTCCGCCGCGTGGGTACGCAACTCGGCCGGCTCGAGATCGTGCCCGTCGGCTGCCCGCACGTACGACGCGAGGAGCGTGTCGCCGGACGGCCCCGTGTGACCGATGGTGGCCGCGAACGCGACCGCCGGATGGCGGGCGAGGACGGCGTCGATCTCACCGAGTTCGATGCGGAACCCGCGGACCTTCACCTGGAAGTCGGTGCGGCCGATGTACTCGATGGTGTGGTCGCCGCGCCAGCGCACGACGTCACCGGTGCGGTACATCCTGCGGCCGGGCTCCCCGTACGGGCAGGCGACGAAGCGTTCCGACGTCAGTGCCGACCTGTTGTGGTACCCGCGTGCCAGTCCCGGCCCGGTGATGTACAACTCGCCGGGAACGCCGGCCGGGACGGGCTGCAGGCGCTCGTCGAGGACCAGCGAACCGAACCCCAGCGCGGGTGCGCCGATGTTGACCACCCCGCCCGGACGCATCGGGGCGCTGACACTGGCCTGGATCGTCGTTTCCGTGGGCCCGTACCCGTTGTGCATGTTGCGGTGCGCACCCCAGATCTCCACCAGTTCCGGAGGGCAGGCCTCGCCGGCCACCGCGAGCACCCGGAGCGACTCGAGCCCCACGTCCTCGATCGACGACAGCGCCGTGGGGGTGATGAACGCGTGCGTGACCGCGTTGCGCCGGAACAGATCCGCCAGCTCGGCGCCACCGAAGACGGTGGGCGGCACGATCACGACCCGGGCCGATGCGCCGAACGCCATCATCAGCTCGAAGATCGACGCATCGAAACTCGGGGACGCGAGGTGCGACACCCGGGAATCGTGCGTGACCTGGAACCGCTCGTGTTCCTCCGCGGTGAGGTTGGCCATGCCGCGGTGAGTGACGATGACGCCCTTCGGTTTTCCGGTCGATCCCGACGTGTAGATCAGGTACGCCGGGTGCGCGAGATGCAGCGGGATGGTGCGGTCGGCGTCGGTGACCGGCGCCGAAGACACACCCGCGACCTGCTCGGCGAACGCGGGGTCGTCGAGCACCAGCCACGGCACCGTGTCGGGCAGGTTGTCGCGGCGATCGGCGACGGTCAGACCCACCGATGCGCGGCAGTCGGTGAGCATGTAGTCGATGCGGTCCCGCGGGTAGGTGGGGTCGACGGGCACGAACGCGGCACCCGACTTGGCCACCGACCAGATCGACACCACTTCCTCGATGGACCGCGGCATGCCGATGGCCACGAAGGTTTCCGGTCCGACACCCTGGTCACACAGGACCCGCGCCAGCCGGTTGGACCACTCGTCGAGTTCGCGGTAGGTGACCTGCCGGTCCTCGTACGACAGCGCCACCGAATCGGGGTCGAGGGCCGCGGCCGCCGTCAGCAGGTCGGGCCACACCTCGGGGCGCACGTCGGGCTTGCCGCGGGCGGGCACCATCGCGTCGATCTCCGCGTCGTCGAGCAGCGGGAGGGTGCCGATCGACCGGTCCGGGTCGGCGACGACGGCCGTGAGGATCCGGACGAAGCGGTCCGCGATCGAGCGGGCCGTGCCGGGGTCGAACAGCGAGACCGCGAAGTCGAGTCCGCCGGCGATGCCCGCGGGGGCGCCGTTCTCGTCGAACCGCTCGGCCAGGATCACCTCGAGATCTTCCTTCACCACCTTGGTTTCGAGGTCCACGTTCTCGACCCTCAGGTCCGGCAGTTCCAGTGTCGGGTTCTCGGTGTTCTGGAATTCGAGGGCCACCTGGAACAGCGGTGAATACGACGTGGACCGGGTGGGGTTGAGTTCCTCGACGAGCCGCTCGAACGGCAGGTCCGAGTGCGCGAACGCGGCGAGATCGGTCTCCCGGATCCGCTGGACCAGTTCGGTGAACGACGTGGCCGGATCGATCCGGTTCCGCAGGACCAGCGTGTTGACGAACATGCCGACCATGTCGTCGAGTGCGGCCTCACCGCGCCCGGCGACGGGGGTGCCGATGACCACGTCGTCGGTGCTGCCGAGCCGCGCCAGCAACACGGCGAGTGCGGCGTGGACGGCCATGAACATGGTCGCGTTGTTGGCGCGGGCCAGCTCCGTCAGCCGCTGGTGGAGGTCGGCGTCGATGGCGAACTCGACCCGATCGCCCTCGAACGTCTGCTGGACGGGACGGGGCCGGTCGGTCGGCAGCTGGATGACGTCCGGCAACCCCGCGAGGGTCTCCGACCAGAACCGCAACTGGCGGTTGATCATCGACTCGGGATCGTTCTCCGAGCCGAGGCCGGCGTGCTGCCACAGCGTGTAGTCCGCGTACTGGACGTCCAACGGATTCCACTGCGGGCCGTCGCCGCCGAGCCGGGACGTGTAGGCCACCATCACGTCGCGGGCGAGCGGGGCCAGGGAGAAACCGTCCGCACAGATGTGGTGCACCACGATCGTCAGCACGTGATGGTCGGGTGCGGTCCGGAACAGGGCCGCCCGGACCGGGACGTCGGTGCTGACGTCGAATCCGCGCGACACCAGATCCATGATGTGCCGCGGCAGGTCGTCCGCTGCCACCGCGACCGTCTCGACGTCCGGTCGGGCATCGGCGGCGGCCAGGATCCGCTGGGTCGGTTCGTTGTCGACCGTCGGGAAGACGGTGCGCAGCGTCTCGTGGCGCTCGAGGACGTCGGCCATGGCCAGCCGCAGGGCGTCCTCGTCCAGGGTTCCGGTCAACCGGACGGCCAACGGGATGTTGTAGGCGGGTGAGGACGTGTCGAACTGGTTGAGGAACCACATCCGTTTCTGCGCCAGCGACAGTGGAATCACCTCGGGGCGCTCGACCGGTGCGAGCGCCGGGCGGGCGCCGCCGCTCACGCTGTCGCCGACCCGCTCCGCCAGCGACCGGACGTCGGGAGCCTCGAACAGGGCGCGCACACCGATGTCGGTGTCGAGCGCGTCCCGCAACCGTGCCGTGACACGGGTGGCGACCAGCGAGTTACCGCCGAGATCGAAGAAGTTGTCGTCGATGCCGATCCGTTCGAGACCGAGGACGTCGGTGAAGATGTCCACGATCGTGCGTTCGAGCTCGTTGGTCGGCGGCTGGAACTCCGTGGTGGTGACGTGGAACTCGGGTGCGGGCAGCGCCGACCGGTCCAGTTTGCCCACCGGCGTCAACGGGATCTCGTCGAGGAACATGATGCTCGTCGGCACCATGTGCGCTGGCAGCCGGGTCGACAGGTGCGCGGTCAACTCGCCGGCATCGACGCCGTCGGCCGTATTGGGCAGCAGGTAGGTCACCAGGACCGTGTCGCCGGACGGGCCGGGAACACCGAGGGTTGCCGCGAAGCTGACCCCGGGGAACGCGGCGATCTCGTTGTCGATCTCGCCGAGTTCGATGCGGAACCCGCGGATCTTCACCTGGAAGTCGCTGCGGCCCACGTATTCGACGGTGTGATCGGCGCGCCACCGGACGATGTCACCGGTGCGGTACATCCGCTCCCCCGCCTCCCCGAACGGGTTGGCTACGAACCGCTGACTGCTCAGTTCCGGACGCCGGTGGTAGCCGCGGGCGAGACCCGCGCCGGTGATGTACAGCTCCCCGGGAACGCCGACGGGCACCGGCTGGAGCCGTGAATCGAGGACGAGTTCACCGACGCCGCGGATCGGACCGCCGAGGGTGATGGGATCTCCCACCGTCATCGGGTCGCTGATGTTCGCCATCACCGTGGTCTCGGTGGGGCCGTATGCGTTCGACAGTTGCCGGCCGGGCGCCCAGCGGGTGACCAGTTCCGGCGGGCACGCCTCGCCGCCGAACACGACGTGCTGGAACTCGTCGAGCCCCGCCGGGTCCACCGTGGACAGCGCAGCGGTGGTCACGAACGCGTGGGTGACGTGCTCCGACCTGATCAGTTCCGCCAGTTCCGCCCCGCCGTACACGGTGGGCGGCGCGATCACCATGGTGGCGCCGACCCCGAACGCCTGCAGATATTCGAACACCGACCCGTCGAAGCTGGGTGTCGAGAAGTGCAGGGTGCGCGACGTCTGCGCGGCGGCGAACCGCTGCCGCTGGTCCTCGGCGAAGTTGTCGAGGCCCTCGTGGGTGACGACGACGCCCTTCGGCTTGCCCGTCGACCCCGACGTGTAGACGATGTAGGCGGCGTTGTCGAGGCTGATCGGCGACCGTCGATCCGAATCGGCTACCGGCAGAGCCGGTTTCGCCTGGCACGCCTTCTCGAACTTGGGTGAGTCGAGTTGCAGCCACGGCACCGAGTCGGGCAGCGCCTTCTCGTACGCGGCCATGGTGAGCCCGATCGTGGCCCCCGAATCGGTGAGCATGTGCTCGATGCGGTCCATCGGGTAGTTCGGGTCCACGGGAACGAACGCGGCGCCCGTCTTCGCCACCGCCCACACGGCGAGAACCGACTCGATCGATCGCGGGATGCCGAGCGCGACGAACGTCTCCGGACCGGCGCCTCGGGAGATGAGAACCCGTGCCAGCTGGTTGGACCGCTCGTTGAGTTCCCGGTAGGACACGTTGCGGCCCTCGAACGTCAGCGCCGTGCGGTTGGGGTCCAGCGCCGCGGCGTCCTCGAAGATCTGCGGCAGCGTGCGGACGGAGAACCCGGGGCGGCCGCGCACCGGGGCGAACTCGGCGAGTTCGGCCTCGGTGAGCAGTTGCATGTGAGCCAGCGGAATCTCGGGCCGGTCCGCGAGCGCGTCGAGCACCCGCTGCAGCCGATTCGCGATCTCGTCGATCTCGCTCACCTCGAACACCTCGGGAAGGTATTCGAACTTGAAGTTCAACCGCGCGTCACCGGACGCGACGACGGCGAGGGGGTAGTGCGCGGAGTCCTTGCCGTCGATCCCGGTGACGAACATGCCGGCGATGTCCGTCTGCTCCGTCAGTCCCGCCTCGTCGACCGGGTACGACTCGAACACGGTGAGCGTGTCGAATGTGGCACCGCCGCCGACCGCCGACTGGATGTCGGTGAGACCGACGTAGTGATGATCGAGCAACGCCGCCTGCTCACCCTGCACTCGTTCGAGCAACTCCCCCAGCGTCTCCCACGGGTCGAGGACCACACGCACCGGCAGGGTGTTGATGAACAGACCCACCATCGACTCGATCCCCGCGATCTGCGGCGGTCGGCCCGAGACCGTCCCACCGAACACCACGTCGGACCGGCCGACCAGGCCCCCCAGCACGATTCCCCACGCCGTCTGGACGACGGTGTTGAGGGTGAGGCCCCGTTCCCGGCTGAGGTCCCGCAGGCGGGTGGTCTGCTCCTCCGACAGGGTGAACGCGGTTTCCTCCGCGACGACGGAGTGCGCCTCGCCCCGCTCCAGCGGGGCCAGCAGGGTCGGCTCCTCGGCGCCGTCGAGCGCGGTGCGCCAGGCATCGAGGGAGTCGGTGGTGTCGTGCCGCTTCATCCATGACAAGTAGTCGCGGTAGGAGTGCACCCGGGGCAGCAGGCCGGCGTCGGCGTCCGTGGCGTAGAGCGTCAGCAGGTCGCGGATCACGAGCGGAGTCGACCAGCCGTCGAGCAGGATGTGGTGGTTTGTCAGGACCAGCCGGTAGTCCTGCTCGGTGAGCCGGATCAGGGCGAGGCGTAGCAGCGGCGCGCTCGCCATGTCGAATTTCACCGACCGGTCCCGCGCCATGATGGCGTCGTACTCGCGGGCGGTCGCGTCGGCGTCGAGCGCCGACAGGTCGAACTCCGACCACGGCAGCGCGACGTGCTGCTGGATGATCTGGGCGGAGGCGCCGGCACTGTCGTGGACGAAGGCGGCCCGCAGGTTGGGGTGCCGGTCCAGCAGTGCCTGCCCGGCCCGGCGCAGCCGGTCCGGGTTCACGTCCCCACGCAGCTTCAGCGCCAGCTGCACCAGATACGGGTCGACCGTGGCGTCGGAGAACTGGGCGTGGAACAGCAGCCCCGACTGCAGCGGGGAGAGCGACCAGATGTCCGACAGCGCCGGGAACCGGGCCTCGAGCCGATCGATCGCGTCCTGGTCGAGCGTGACCAGGTCCAGGTCGGACGGGGTGACGCCGCCGGCGTCGGGCCGCGCGACGTGGGTGGTCAGCGCGGTGAGCGCCTGCACCCACAGGTCGGCGAGGGTGCGCACCTCGGACGGGGTGAGGACCCCGGTCGGGAACGCCCACGTGGCCCGCAGCCGGTTGCCATCGGGTCCGGTCCCGGTGACGGCGTTGATGTCGAGCGCCGACGCCACCGGGATGTCGGAAGCGGGAATGTCGTCGAGTTTGGTGTCCGTCACCGGAACCCAGGCGTGACCGTGGACGTCGGTGGACGTCGCGCCGCCCAACCGGCCCAGGTAGTTGAAGGTGACCTGCGGCTTCGCCAGCGCGCGCAGTTGATCGGCGCTGTCGGGGTCCAGGTAGCGGAGCATGCCGTAGCCGATGCCGTGGTCGGGGATGGCGAGCAGTTGTTCCTTGATCGCCTTGATCGCGGCACCGGCGGCCGCGCCCCCGGCGAACGCGTCGTCGAGGTCGACGCCGGTCAGGTCCAGGCGCACCGGGAACATGGCCGTGAACCAGCCGACGGTGCGACCCAGATCGGCACCCGGCAGCACCTGGTCCTCGCGGCCGTGACCCTCGAGGCTGACCAGCGACTCGCGGGTGAAGTCGCCGTGACCGCGCCGCCACTGCGCCAGCGCCAACGCCAGCGCTGTGAGCAGGCCGTCGTTGACGCCGCCGTGGAACGCCTCGGGGACACGGGTCAGCAGCGACTCGGTGACGTCGGCGGGGACCTCGACGGTGACCTTCTCGACGGTCCCCGCCACGTCGATCTCGGTGTCGAGGGGCCGCGATCCGATCAGCGGGTCGTCGGCCTCGAGCACCCGCCGCCACAATTCGATCTCACTGCCGCGGTCGCGGGTCGCGTCGACAAGTCCGTGCGACCAGCGCCGCATCGACGTGCCAACCGGCTCCAGCGCCGGTTCCTGACCGGCGGAGACCTGCGCCCAGGCGGTCGCCAGGTCGGGGACGAGGATCCGCCACGACACACCGTCGACCACCAGGTGATGGGCCACGACGAGCAACCGGCCGCCCTCGGCGCCGGCGTCGAACCACACCATCTGCACCATCACGCCGGCCTCGGGGTCCAGTCGTCCTGCGGCCGAATCGAGTTCGCGCGTGGCGATCTCCGCGAACGCGGACCCCACCACCGACGGGACCTCGACCCGGTGCAGCACGTCGTCCACGTCGACCGCTCCCGGGGCCTGCACCTCGATCCGCCACTGCAGTGCGGCGCCGAGCAGGCGCGCCCGCAGCATGTCGTGGTGATCCACGACGGCCGCGATCGTGCGCTTCAGCAGGTCCTCGTCGGCCGCTGGGGGCAGGGAGAGCAGCGCGGTCTGGGTGTAGCGGCGGAAGTCGCCGCCGCGTTCGAGCAGCCACGCGGTGATCGGGGTGGTCGGCATCTCACCGATCCCGCCGCCGGGCAATTCGTCGAGCACCACCACGTCGGCGGCGCCCGCCCACGATGCCACCTCGGCGAGGGAGGCGACGGTCTTGGCCTCGAACACGTCCCGCGGGGTGAGGACCACCCCGGCTGCTTTCGCCCGGGCCACCAACTGGATCGACATGATGCTGTCGCCGCCGAGCGCGAAGAACGAATCCTCCACACCGACGGAGTCGAGTCCGAGGACCTCCGCGAACAGTCCGGCCAGGACGGTTTCCATCTCCGTGGCCGGGGCCCGACCTGCCGAGACCCGGGCCCCGAAGTCGGGCTCCGGCAGCGCGCGCCGGTCGAGTTTGCCGTTGCTCGTCAGCGGCAGCGCGTCCAGCACCACGAGGGTCGCGGGCACCATGTACGAGGTGAGCTGGGTGCCCACGAATTCGAGGGCGGAGGACACCTCGACGGTGGCACCGGATTCCGGAACCACGTACCCGATCAGCCGGTGCCCGCCGTGCCCGTCGTCGCGGGTGAGGACGACGGCCTGGGCGATGCCCCGGTACCGGAGCAACGCCGATTCGATCTCACCGAGTTCGATGCGGAAACCGCGGATCTTCACCTGGAAGTCGCTGCGGCCCAGGTACTCCAGCTGACCGTCGGTGTTCCACCGCGCGAGGTCGCCGGTGCGGTACATCCGGGCGCCCGGCCGGAGCGGATCGGCCACGAACCGGGTGGAACTGAGCGCGGCCCGGCCGAGATAGCCGCGGGTCACCTGGTCACCCGAGACGTACATCTCCCCGATCGTGCCCGGGGGAACCGGGTGCAGACGGCGGTCGAGGACGTGCACGTGCAGGCCGGCGATTCCGCGGCCGATCACGCTGGCCGACGCGGACTCGGCGAAGGCGCGGTCCAGGGCGAGGTAGCTGACGTGGACCGTGGTCTCGGTGATGCCGTACATGTTCACGAGGGTCGGCGCGGTGTCGTCGTGCCGCGAATACCACCGGCCGAGCTGACCGAGGTCGAGCGCCTCACCACCGAAGATCACGTACCGCAGCGCCAGGGCCGCGGCGTTCACGTCGATCTCCGAGACGATGCGGTCGGTCTCGGCGAGCTGGTAGAACGCCGTCGGGGTCTGGTTGAGGACGGTGACCTGCTCGTTGCGGAGCAATTCGTGGAACATCTCCGGCGACCGCGCCGTGTAGAAGTCGACGACGACGAGTCGCCCGCCGAACAGCAGGGGTCCCCACAGCTCCCACACGGAGAAGTCGAATGCGTACGAGTGAAACATCGTCCACACGTCGTTCTCGTCGAACCCGTAGAGCGGCTGGGTGTTCGCGAACAGCGTCAGCACGTTCCGATGCGAGACGACCACCCCCTTGGGGCGGCCCGTGGAGCCGGAGGTGTAGATGACGTAGGCCACCGACGCGGCATCGAGCGGGGCCATCCGGTCGGCGTCGGAGATCGCCGCGGGCGACTGCTGCGCCAGGTCCGCTGTGGTCTCGGGGTCGTCGAGGAGCACCGCCGGGGTTTCCGAATCCGGCAGGGCGGAGACGTCCCCGGTCGTGGTGATGACGCAGTTCGGTGCCGCGTCCTCGAACACGAACGCCAGCCGGTCCGCCGGGTACGTGATGTCGACGGGCAGGTAGCCGCCGCCGGTCTTGATCACCGCGAGCAGGGCGATGATCAGGTCGCAGGTGCGTGGGAGTGCCACGGCCACCAGCGTTTCCGGGCCCACTCCCTGGGAGATGAGCAGGCGGGCCAGCCGGTTCGAGCGGGCGTCGAGTTCGGCGTAGGTCAGCGCCACGTCCTCCGACGTCACCGCGGTGGCCTCCGGGAACCGGGCCACGCTCTGCGCGAACCTGTCCGCGAGGGTGTCGGTGCCTGCCTCGACTCCGGCGGTGTTCCATTCGATCGCCATCGCCGACCGCTCCGCGGCGTCGGTGATCACGATGTCGCCGACCGGGGTCTGCGGGTCGGCGGTGACGGCGGTGAGGATCCGCAGGAACCGGTCGGCGAATGTACGGACGGTGCCTGCGTCGAACAGATCGGTGGCGAAGATGAACGACGCGGTGATGCCCGACGCCACCCCGTCCGCGTCGAACCCTTCCTCGACGCTGAGCTGCAGATCGAACTTGGCGACCTCGAGGTCGAAATCGACGGCGGCCGCGGTGAGTTCCGGAAGCTCCAGCCGTGGGGTCTCGTTGTTCCGGAATTCGAGCATCACCTGGAACAGCGGCGAGTGCGCGGTGGAACGCTCCGGCGCAAGGACGTCGACGAGCCGCTCGAACGGCAGGTCCGAGTGGTGGAACGCGGCGAGGTCCGTGGCCCGCACCTGATCGATCAGGGCGCCGAAACCCTCCGCGGGGTCGACGGCGCTCCGCAGCACCAGGGTGTTGACGAACATGCCGACCATGTCGTCGAGGGCGGCGTCGCCGCGGCCGGCGATCGGGGTGCCGACCGCGATGTCCTCGGTGGACGTCAACGCCGACAGCAGCACCGACAGGGCGGCGTGCACGGCCATGAACATGGTGGAGTTGTGCTTACGCGCCAGCGCCGACAGTGCCCGGTGCACGTCCGCGGGAACGGTGAAATCGACCTGCGCGCCGCGGAACGACTGCTGGACGGGCCGCGCCCGGTCCGCCGGCAACTGCAGCAGTTCCGGCAGGTCGGCGAGCTGATCCGTCCAGTACCGGAGCTGCTGGGAGATCAGCGATTCGCCGTCGCTCTCGCTGCCCAGCGTTTCGAGCTGCCACAGCGTGTAATCGGCGTACTGCACCGACAGCGGGTTCCACTGCGGCGCACTGCCCGCGATGCGGGCGGCGTACGCCGTCATGACGTCGCGGGCGAGCGGGGTGAGCGAGAAGCCGTCGGCGCAGATGTGGTGGACCACGATGACCAGCACGTGGTCGTCGGGGGCGAGGGCGAACAGCGCCGATCGCATCGGTACGTCGGCCGTCACGTCGAAACCGGCGGTCGCGAGACCGGCGATGTGTTCGCGCAGTTCGTCCTCGGACACCTCGGTGATCTCGAGGTTCGGTGTCCATTGCCCGGGCGAGAGCACAACCTGGGTCGGTTCCCCGTCGTGGGACGGGAACACCGTCCGCAGCGATTCGTGGCGGACGAACACGTCCGTCACCGCCGCGCGCAGCGATTCGACGTCCAGGTGTCCGGTGAGCCGCACGGCCAGGGGAATGTTGTAGGCCGCGGAGGAGGTGTCGAACTGGTTGAGGAACCACATCCGCTTCTGCGCCAGCGACACCGGGACGTGGTCGGGCCGCGGCATCGGGCCGAGCGGGATCCGCGCGTGGTCGCCGTCGTGGGCCGGGGCGAACGCCGTCGACTCGATCAGGCGCGCCAGGAGGTGGATCGTCGGCGCCTCGAACAGGGTGCGAACGCCGATGTCGGTGTCCAGTTCCGCGGTCAGGCGCGCGGCCACCCGGGTCGCGATGAGCGAGTTGCCGCCGATGTCGAAGAAGTTGTCGTCGACGCCGACGCGTTCGATGCCGAGGACCGTGGTGACGACGTCGGCGATGGTGTGTTCGAGCACCGTCGACGGCGGCCGGAAGTCGTCGGTCGTGGGCAGGAACTGCGGTTCGGGCAGTGCCGCCCGGTCGAGCTTGCCGACCGGGGTGAGCGGGATGTCGTCGAGGATCATGATGCTGGACGGCACCATGTGCGCGGGCAGCAGGTTCCCGGTCCACTCCTTGAGCTCCGGTGGTTCGAGCACCGAACCCGCCTCCGGCAGCACATACGACACGAGGACCGTGTCGCCGGCGGGCCCGGGGCGGCCGAGCGTGACGGCGAACGCGACGGCCGGGTGTCCGGCGAGCGCGCTGTCGATGTCGCCGAGTTCGATGCGGAACCCGCGGATCTTCACCTGGAAGTCGGTGCGGCCGAGGTATTCGACCGTGTGATCGGACCGCCACCGTGCCAGGTCGCCGGTGCGGTACATCCGGTCACCGGGCGCGCCGTACGGGTTGGCGACGAAACGCTCGCTGGTCAGGCCGAGGCGGGCGTGGTATCCGCGGGCCAGGCCCTCACCGGTGATGTACAGCTCGCCGGCGACTCCGACGGACACCGGTTGGAGCCGGGCGTCGAGAATCACCTCGGCGACGCCGCGGACCGGGGCACCGATGGTGACCGTCTCCCCCACCTCGAGGGGGTCGCTGATGTTGGCCATGATCGTGGTCTCGGTGGGGCCGTACCCGTTGAACAACTTGCGGCCCGGCGCCCACCGGGTCACGAGTTCCGGTGGAACGGCCTCGCCGCCGGCCACCACGTTCTGGAAGACCTCGAGACCCTCAGGGTCGACGGAGGCCAGCGCCGCCGGGGTGATGAATCCGTGGGTGACGCCCTCGCTGCGGATCACGTCCGCGAGTTCCTCACCGCCGTACACGGTCGGCGGCACGATCACCATTGTCGCGCCGACGGCGAACGGCAGCAGGTAGTCGAGGATCGAGGCGTCGAAACTCGGCGACGAGAAGTGCATGGTCCGCGACGACGGTCCCGTGGCGTAGCGGGCGCGCTGCTCCTGCGCGAAGTTGTCGAGGCCGCGGTGGCTGACCACCACGCCCTTCGGGGTGCCGGTGGACCCGGACGTGTAGATGACGTACGCCGGGTGGGCGAATCGCAGGGGAACGATGCGCTCGTCGTCAGTGACCGGCACGGCCGGCAACTCCCGCGCGGCCGAGTCGGTCTCAGCGTCGTCGAGGGTCAGCCAGGTGACCGTCGCGGGCAGTCGGTCGCGATCGGCGCCGACCCGCACACCGAACGTGGCGCCGGAATCCGTGAGCATGTGCTCGACGCGCTCGCGCGGATAGTTCGGGTCGACCGGAACGAACGCGGCGCCCGTCTTGGTGATCGACCAGACCGCGAGCACCGATTCGATGGACCGGGAAATACCCAGCACCACAATGTCTTCCGGCCCGACTCCGCGACCGATGAGCAGGCGCGCGAGCTGGTTGGAGCGTTCGTCGAGTTCCCGGTAGGACATCCGCCGGTCGCCGAACACGAGAGCGGTCGCGTCGCCCGCCGCGGCGGCGGTCTCGGTGAACATCTGCGGCAGTGTCCGCTCGGAGCGACCGGGCCTGCCCCGCACCGGGACCAGTTCGGTCTCCTCCTCGTCGGTGAGCAGCCGCAGTTGCGCGAGCCGCATCCCGGGCCGTTCGGCGAGCGCGATCAGCGCACGGACCATCCGGTCGCCGATGCGCTCGACGGCCGCCCGGTCGAACAGCTCCGGGAAGTACTCGAGCTTCAGTTGCAGATGCTCGTGCGCCGAGGCGATCAGCGCGAGGGGGTAGTGCGCGGCATTGGCGCTGTCGTGTACGTCGAGGATGTGCATGCCGGCGATGTCGGTCTGCTCCGTCAGTCCCTCCCGATCGACGGGGTAGGACTCGAAGACGGTCAGCGTGTCGAAGCCCGCGCCCGCGCCCGCCACCGATTGGATGTCGGTGAGGCCGACATAGTGGTGATCGAGCAACGCCGCCTGCTCACCCTGCACTCGTTCGAGCAACTCCCCCAGCGTCTCTCGCGGATCGAGGGTGACCCGAACGGGCAGGGTGTTGATGAACAGACCCACCATCGACTCGATGCCCGCGATCTGCGGCGGCCGGCCCGAGACCGTCCCGCCGAACACCACGTCGGACCGGCCGACCATGCCGCCCAGCACGATTCCCCACGCGGTGCGGATCAGAGTGCTGAGGGTCAGGCCGTGTTCGCGTGCGATCACGCTCAGCTGATCGGTGCGGTCGACGTCGAGTTCGACGAGCAGTTCACTCGACTGCGAGTCGCTCGTGACCGAGGCGTCGGCCGGCGCGAGCAGCGTCGGCTCCTCCACCCCGGCGAGGGCTCGCTGCCAGACCCCGAGGGAGTCCTCGGTGCTGCGATGCGACATCCAGGCGAGGTAATCGCGGTACGGGTGCACCCGCGGCAGCGCCGTGGCGTCACCCTCCGTGGCGTACAGGGTCAGGAGGTCGCGGATGAGCAGCGGCATCGACCAGCCGTCGAGCAGGATGTGGTGATTCGTGACGATCAGGCGCTGCTCGTCCGCGCCGACGTGGATCAGCATGAACCGCAGCAGCGGTGGGGTGGCCATGTCGAATCCGCGGAGCCGGTCCGCGTCGACCAGTTGCGTGATCTCCGCCTCACGGGCCTCCTCGTCGAGGTCGGTCAGGTCGATCTCCGTCCACGGCAGTTCCGCGTACCTGTGGACCGCCTGGACCGGGGTGCCGCCCTCGTCGTAGACGAACGACGTTCGCAGGTTCGCATGCCGGTCGAGGAGAGCCTGTCCGGCAACCCGCAGTCGGGACGCGACGGCGCCGCTCAGTTCGAGCGTCATCTGCACGGTGTACGAGTCGATCGACTCGTCCGCCAGCAAAGCGTGGAAGAGCAGTCCCGACTGCAGCGGCGACAGCGACCAGATGTCGGCCAGCGCCGGGAAGCGCGACTCGATGCGGTCGATGGCGTCCTGGTCGAGGCTGACCAGTTCGAGGTCGGACGGGGTCACGCCGCCGGCGTCGGGCCGGGCCGCATACGTCGTGAGCGCGGTCAGTGCCTGCACCCACAGTTCCGCGAGTTCCCGGACCTCGGCGACGGTGAGGACTCCGGCCGCGTAGGCCCAGGTGGCCCGGAGCTGGGGCCGGTCCTCCACCTCGGTGGTGACGGCGTTGACGTCGATGGCCGACGTCACCGGGGTGTCGAGGTCCTGCGCGCGGTCCATGTCGACCTCGCCGGTCGGCGTCCACCCCGCCCGGGTCGCCGCCTCCGACAGGTCGGCGGCGAAGCGCCCGAGGTAGTTGAAACTGATCTGCGGCAGCGAACGGGCCGCGAGCAGCGGAGCCGTGTCCTCGTTGAGGTAGCGCAGCATGCCGTACCCCATGCCGTGGTCCGGGATCGCGAGCAACTGTTCCTTGATCGCCTTGATCGCGGAGCCGGCGGCCTTGCCGCCGTCGAAGGCATCGCCGAGGTCGATGCCGGACAGATCGAGGCGCACCGGGAACATCGCCGTGAACCAGCCGACCGTGCGGCCCAGATCGGCGCCGGGCACGACCTGGTCCTCACGGCCGTGGCCCTCGAGGCTGACCAGTGTCCCGTCGACGGGCCTGCCGTGCAGGGTGTGGCCGCGGGTGCGTCGCCACTGGGTGACGGCCATCGCCAGTGCGGTGAGCAGTCCGTCGTTCACGCTGCCGTGGATCGACTCCGGCAGGGCCGTGAGCACGGCCTCGCTCACCTCGGCGGGGAGCTGCACGGTGACGCGGCCGACCGTGGCGTTCACGTCGACGTCGGGGTCGAGCGGGCGGCTGCCGACCAGCGGGTCCTCGCAGTCGAGGATGCGTTGCCACAGGTCGAGTTCGCCCGCCCGGTTCGCCGCCTCGTCGACCAGTCCGTGCGCCCACCGGCGCATGGACGTGCCGACCCGGTCGAGAACCGGTTCCTGGCCCGCGGAGATCTGCGCCCACGCGGTTGCGAGGTCGGGCACGAGGATGCGCCACGACACGCCGTCGACGACGAGGTGGTGCGCCACCACCAGCAGGCGGCCGCCGGCCTCCCCTGCGTCGAACCACACCACCTGCACCATCACACCGGCGGCGGGATCGAGCCGGTCCAGCGCGGCGTCGAGGTCCGCGATGACGGCGGCCGCGAACGCAGGGGTTCCCGGGGCCGCGGACACCGCGACCCGGCGGATCAGGTCGTACGCCTCGACGGATCCGATCGGCCGGACCGCGAGATGCGATTCCTCCGCGGAGACCATCAACTGCGCGCGGAGCATGTCGTGCCGGTCGAGGACGGCCTGGAACGTGCCGATGAGGGGTTCGAGGTCGCGGAGGTTCGGCGGCGCAGTCAGCAGCGCCGACTGCGACATCCGGTTGAACTCGCCGCCGCGCTCAAGCAACCACTTCGTGATCGGCGTGGTCGGCATATCGCCGACCCCGCCGCCGGGCAGTTCGTCGAGCACCACGATGTCCGAGGCGCCCACCCAGGATGCGACCGCGGCGAGACCGGCAACGGTCTTGGCCTCGAACACGTCCCGCGGAGTGAGCACCACCCCGGCGGCCTTCGCTCGGGCCACCAACTGGATCGACATGATGCTGTCGCCGCCGAGCGCGAAGAACGAGTCCTCCACCCCGGCGGATTCCAGGCCGAGGACCTCCGCGAACAGTCCGGCCAGCACCGCTTCCATCTCCGAGACCGGGGCACGGCCGGTCGACACCCGGGCCCCGAAATCGGGCTCGGGCAGCGCGCGGCGGTCCAGCTTGCCCGCCGGGGTCAGCGGCAATTCGTCGAGGACGATCAGTGCGGACGGCACCATGTACGGGGCGAGAAATCCGCCGACGAAATCGAGAACGGCTTCCGGATCCAGTTCTGCACCTGCCGTGGGAACGAGGTAGCCGACGAGGCGGTTGGCGCCGGTGCTGCCCTGATGGGCCGACACCACCGACCGGGCGACGCCCGGGTACCGCGTGAGGGCCGTCTCGATCTCGCCGAGCTCGATGCGGAAGCCGCGGATCTTCACCTGGAAGTCGCTGCGGCCCAGATACTCGAGCTGGCCGGCGCCGTTCCACCGGGCCAGGTCACCGGTCCGGTACATGCGCGCGCCGAGGCCGCCGTACGGGTTGGCGACGAACCGCTCCGCCGTCGTGCCGGCCCGGTCCTTGTAGCCCCGGGCCAGGCCCGAACCGGTGACGTAGAGTTCGCCGGTCACCCCGCTCGGCACCGGATGCAGGCGTGAATCGAGCACCATCTCCCCGGTTCCCATCGGTGGGCGGCCGATGGTGACTCCCTCGCCGGGCACCATCGGTCCCGTCACGCTCGACACCACGGTCGCCTCGGTGGGGCCGTAGGCGTTGAACATGCGCCTGCCGCCGGTCACCCACTGCGCCACCAGTTCCGGAGGGCACACGTCGCCGCCGGTGGCGACGCACTCGAGCAGGTCGAGGCCCGCCGGGTCCACGGACGCCATCGCGGCCGGGGTGATGAAGGCGTGCGTGACCCGGCCCTCGCGCAGCACGTCGGCGAGTTCGGTGCCGCCGATGACGGACGCCGGGGCGATCACCATGGTCGCGCCGGACCCGACCGCGAGCAGCAGTTCGAGGATCGACGCGTCGAAACTCGGCGACGAGAAGTGCAGCGTGCGTGATCGCGGGGTGACCCCGAACCGCACGCGTTCGTCGGTGGCGAAGTTCGCGAGGCCGCGGTGCGTGACGACGACGCCCTTCGGTGTGCCGGTGGACCCGGACGTGTAGATCAGGTAGGCCGGGTTCTCCAGTGCGAGCGGATGGGTGCGGTCTGCGTCGGTGACGACGGCGGCGGAGTGGGTGCTCACCTCCTCGTCGAAACCGGGTGCGTCGACCACCACGTAGGACGTGCATTCCGGCAGCGTGGGACGGAATTCGGCGACGGTGAGCGCGAGGGCGGCGCCGGAGTCGCTGAGCATGTGGACGATCCGATCGGTCGGATAGTTCGGGTCGACCGGGACGAACGCGGCACCGGTCTTGGCCACCGCCCACAAGGACAGCACCGACTCGGGCGAGCGTGCCATCGCCAGCGCGACCACCGACTCCGGGCCGATACCGCGCCCGATCAGCAGCCGGGCGAGACGGTTCGACCGCTCGTCGAGTTCCCGGTACGTCACTTCCCGGCCCTCGTACGACAGGGCCGCCGCCTTGGGATCGACGGACGCTGCGGCCGCGAGCAGTTCGGGCAGCGTCCGCGGTTCCGCGTCCGGCCCGTCCATCACCGGGGTGAGCGCCGCGCGTTCCGACGCCACCATCAGGTCGATGTCGCCGACCGCCATTCCCGGCTCGGACGTCACCGCGTCGAAGATCCGCTGCAGGTAGTCGGCGAATCCGGCGATCGTGGACGCGTCGAACAGACTCGCCGCGTAGGTGAAGGCCGCGGAGATGCCGGCGGGCTCCCCCGACACCCCGAATTCCTCGGTGAGGGTGAGCTGCAGGTCGAAGTTCGAGATGTCCGTGGCCAGGTCGAGGCCGGTCACGGTCAGCCCGGGCAGCTCCAGCCGCGGACGCTCGTTGTTGCGGAATTCGAGCACCACCTGGAACAGCGGCGAATGCGACGTCGCACGTTCGGGTGAGATCGCGTCGACCAGCCGCTCGAACGGCAGATCGGCATGGTGGAAGGCGTTCAGGTCGGTGTCGCGGACCGTGGACAGCAGTTCGGTGAATGTGCCGGACGGTTCGACCGGGGTGCGCAGCACCAGGGTGTTGACGAACATGCCGACCATGTCGTCGAGTGCGGCGTCGCCGCGGCCGGCGATGGGTGTGCCCACCGCGACGTCGTCGGTGTCGCCGAGCCGGGCCAGCAGCACGGCCAGCGCGGCGTGCACGGCCATGAACACGCTCGAATTGTGTTCGCGGGCAGTCGTGATCAGCCGGCTGTGAACCTGCGGGGCGATGCTGAACGAATGGATCCCTCCGCGCATCGACTGCTGCGTCGGGCGGGGATGGTCCGTGGGCAGCGCCAGGAGTTCCGGAAGCCCGGCGAGGGTGCGCGTCCAGTAGTCGAGTTGCGCGGCGAGCAGGCTGTCGGGGTCGTCGGCGTTGCCGAGCACCCGGTGCTGCCACAGGGCGAAATCGGCGTACTGCACGGGCAGCGCCGTCCAGTCCGGGGCCTGTCCCCCGGTGCGGGCCGCGTAGGCGGTCATCACGTCCCGGGCGAGCGGGGCCATGGAGAAGCCGTCCGCGCTGATGTGATGGACGACGATGACGAGCACGTGCTCGCCGGGATCGGTGCGGAACAACGCGGCGCGCACCGGCACCGACACGGTGACGTCGAATCCGGCGCCCGCGAGACGCGAGATGTGCTCGGGCAGTTCCTCTTCCGTCGTCTCGACCGGCGAGAGGTCCGGTACCACGTCTTCGGTCGGCAGAATGACCTGGAGCGGTTCGCCCTCCACCATCGGGAACCGGGTGCGTAGCGACTCGTGCCGATCCATCACGTCGGCGACGGCGTCCTGCATCGCGTCCTCGTCGAGGTCTCCGGTCAAGCGCACCGCGAGCGCGATGTTGTAAGCCGGGGAATCGAGGTCGAACTGGTTGATGAACCACATCCGCTTCTGCGCCAGCGACACCGGCAGACGGTCGGGGCGGACCCCGGCGACCAGGGGCGGACGTTCCGCGTTGTGGACGGCCTCGGATTCGATCCGGGAGGCCAGGGTGGCGACTGTCGGGGCGTCGAAGATCTCGCGGACACCGATCCGGCTGCCCAGCGCGGCGTTGACCCGCGCCACCAGCCGGGTCGCCACCAGCGAGTTGCCGCCGAGGTCGAAGAAGCTGTCGTACACGCCGATTCGGGGTGCATCGAGCAGATCTGCGAAGATCGAGGCGAGAATCTCCTCGATCGGGTTGCGCGGGGTCACGAATTCCGCGGACGGGCTGAGGAACTCCGGCTCGGGCAGAGCGCCCCGGTCCAGCTTTCCGGTGGCGCCGAGCGGGAACCGGTCCAGCACGATGATGCGGGTCGGCACCATGTACGCGGGCAACGCCTCCGCCGCCGCGTCGCGCACGACGGCGGTGTCGATGTCAGCGCCGGCCACGGGGATCACGTACCCGACAAGGCTTTCGCCGGTGGCCTCGCTGCGGTGCACGGTCACGACCGCCTGTGCCACCGACGGGTGCGCCAGCACCGCCGCCTCGACCTCGCCGAGTTCGATGCGCTGGCCGCGGAGCTTGACCTGGAAGTCGCGGCGGCCGATGTATTCGATGTTGCCGTCTGCGCGCCACCGGACGACGTCGCCGGTGCGGTACATCCGCTGTCCCGGAGCCCCGAACGGGTTGGCCACGAACCGGTCCGACGTCAGGTCGCTGCGGCCGACGTAGCCGCGGGCCAACTGCACGCCGGCGAGGTACAGCTCGCCGTGCACTCCGACCGGCACCGGGTGTAGGCGGGAGTCGAGGACGTAGACCTGGGTGTTCCACACGGGGGCGCCGATCGGGACCGAGGCCCGGTCGCCTTCGGTGCACTCCCAGTACGTGACGTCGACTGCGGCCTCCGTCGGCCCGTACAGGTTGTGCAGTGCCGCGGAACCGAATTCCCGGAAACTGTCGGCGGTGGCGGGCGGGAGGGCCTCACCACTGCAGAACACCTGGCGCAGCGAACCGCACAGGTCGGGTTCGGCGCCGGCCGTGAACACCGCCAGCATCGACGGCACGAAGTGCATGGTGGTGACCTGGTGATCGGCGATGATGTGGGACAGGTAGGTGGGGTCGCGGTGACCGTCCGGTGCGGCGAGGACGAGCCGCGCCCCAACCTCGAGGGGCCAGAACAGTTCCCACACCGAGACGTCGAACGTGACAGGCGTCTTCTGCAGCACCACGTCCGTGTGGTCCAACCGGTACGTGTCCTGCATCCACAGCAACCGGTTCGCGATCGCCCGGTGGCTGACGGCGACACCCTTCGGCCTGCCCGTCGATCCCGACGTGTAGATCACGTACGCGGTCGAATCGGGGTGGATCCGACCACCCCGCTCGGCGTCGGTGATCGGGGTGCTCGCGCGCCGCGACAGGTTGAGGGTGTCGATCTCGATCACCGGGGCGGCGGAGCCGTCGACCCCCTCGCACCGATCGCGGGAGGCGGTGAGAACGCACGTGGGTTCGGCGCTCTCGATCACGTACGCGATCCGCGAAGCCGGATGGTCGGGGTCGAGCGGAACGTACGCCGCCCCGGTCTTCTCCACCGCATAGATGGCGATCATCAATTCGAGCGAACGCCGCAGGGCCACGGCGACCCGGGATTCGGGCCCGACTCCCCGGGCGAGGAGTTCGCGTGCCAGCCGGTTGGCGCGGGCATCGAATTCCGCGTACAGCAGTTCTTCCTCCGCGAACACGATGGCCACGGCATCGGGCGTCCGCGCCACCTGCGCCTCGAACAGGTCGACGAGGGTCGCCGACGCGGGAACGGCGACGTCGGTGTCGATCCACTGCTCGAGCATCCGCTGGGTCTCGGCCGCGCCGATCAGGTCGATGTCGCCGACCTTCACGTTCGACCGGGCGGTGATGGTCTCCAGCAGGGTGACGAACCGTTCGGCCAGGGCCGTCATCGTCGGCGGGTCGAACAACTCGGAGGCATAGGAGAACTGGATGTCGATGGCGCCCGGGGCACCGGAGTCCTCGGTGTGCTCGGTGAGGATGACCTGCAGATCGAACTTCGCGGCCCCGGTCTCGAGCGCCTCGACCTCCACGTCCAGCCCGGGCAGTTCGAGCCGCGTGTTCGCGAACCCCTGCAGCACGAGCATCACCTGGAACAGCGGCGAATGTGCCTCGGAGCGAGTCGGTTTCAGTTCGTCGACGAGCCGCTCGTACGGCAGATCGGTGTTGCTGAACGCCTCGAGATCGACGGAGCGGGTGTGCGAGAGGATCTCGGGGAAGCTGCGGTCCGGGTCGACCGTCGTGCGCAGCACCACCGTGTTGACGAACATTCCGACGACGTCGTCGAGTTGCCGTTCGCCGCGACCGGAGACCGGCGAGCCGATCGACACGTCGGACGATCCGCTCGACCGGGACAGCAGGACCGCGAGCGCCGCGTGCACCACCATGAACAGGCTGGCGTCGTGGGCGCCGGCGATCTCGAGCAGCGCGGCGTGGATGCGGGCCGGGATCGTGAAGTCGGCGGTGGCGCCGATCATCGACTGCCGGGCCGGGCGGGGACGGTCGGTCGGCAGGTCCATGACCTCCGGCGCGCCGTCGAGGGTGCGCGTCCAGAACGCCAGCTGCCGGGTGAGAAGGCTGGTGGGATCGTCGGCGGAACCGAGTAGTTCACGCTGCCACACCGCGAAATCGGCGTACTGCACCTCGAGTGGAGCCCACTGCGGGGCGTCGCCGGCGGCGCGGGCGTGATAGGCCACCATCACGTCCCGGGTCAGCGGGGTCATCGACAGACCGTCGGCGGCGATGTGGTGAACCACGAACACGAGCACGTGATCGTCGGTCGCGGTCCGGTACAGCTCCGACCGGATCGGCGGCTCGACGGTGACGTCGAAGCCGGCGGCGGCGTCGCCGATCAGGCGGAACTCGAGGTCGTTCTCGGCGACCTCGATCGCGTCGAGTCGAGGGCTCACCTCGGCGACGGGCAGAACCACCTGGATGGGACCGTTGGGGGTGTTGGGGAACACCGTCCGCAGCGACTCGTGCCGGGTGAGGACGTCACCGACCGCGGTCCGCAACGCGTCCACGTCCAGCGTGCCGCGCAATCGGATGGCGACGGGAATGTTGTAGGCGGGCGACGCGGTGTCGAGCTGGTTGATGAACCACATGCGCTGCTGGGCCAGGGACACCTGCACCGGGCCGGAGCCGGCCCGCGGGGCGAGGACGGGGCGGGCGGAGACGCGGGGCCCGAGGGCGTCCACGCGGGCGCTGAGCAACGCGACACTGGGCGCTTCGAACAGATCCAGCACCCCGATCTCCGTGCTCAGGGCAGTGTTGACCCGGGACACCACACGGGTCGCGACCAGGGAGTCGCCGCCCAGGTCGAAGAAGCTGTCGTCGACGCCGATGCGGTCGACGCCCAGGAGGGTCGCGAACACCTCCGAGATCTGCATCTCGGTCGGGGTGACCGGCGCCCGGTAGACGGTGGACGTGGCCTCGAACTGCGGCTCCGGCAACGCTTTCCGGTCGAGCTTGCCCGCGGGGGTCAACGGGACCTCGAGGAGCACCATGACCCGGGCGGGCACCATGTGCGCGGGCAGCGCGGCCGCCGCGTGCTCGAGGATGTCGCCGACGGCGATCTGCGCCCCGTTCTCCGGCAGCACGTACGTCACCAGGGCCGTGTCGCCGGACGGAGCGGTCCGCCCGACCGTGGTCGCGAAGGCCACACTCGGATGCGAGCGGACGACGGCGTCGATCTCACCGAGTTCGATGCGGAAACCGCGGATCTTCACCTGGAAGTCGGTGCGGCCCAGGTATTCCAGCTGGCCGGCGGCGTTCCACCGGGCCAGGTCGCCGGTCCGGTACATCCGCTCGCCGGGCTCGCCGTGGGGGTCTGCGACGAATCGCTCGGCCGTCGGAATGGACCGGTTGTGGTACCCGCGTGCCACACCGTCGCCGGTGATGTACAGCTCGCCCGGAACCCCGACCGGGACAGGGTGCAACCGCGAATCGAGCACCAGCAGAGCGCAACCGCGGGACGGACGGCCGATCGTCACCGGTTCGCCGACCGTCAACGGTCCGGCGACGCTCGCGACGACCGTGGCCTCCGTCGGACCGTACGCATTGAACATGACACGACCAGGCGCCCATTGTTCCACCAGCGCAGGAGGACAGCTCTCGCCGCCGGTGACGACGCACCGGACGTGGTCGAGTCCGGTGGGATCGACGGACGCCAGGGCGGCCGGGGTGACGAACGCGTGCGTCACCCGTTCGCGACGCAACAGGTCCGCGAGTTCGGTGCCGCCGTACACGGTCGACGGTGCCACAACCATCGTGGCCCCGGCCCCCACCGCGAGAAGCAGTTCCAGGATGGACGCGTCGAAACTGGGTGACGAGAAGTGCAGGGTGCGCGACCCTGCGGTGACGTCGAACCGCTGCCGTTCGTCCTCGGCGAAATTCGCGAGACCGACGTGGGTGACGACGACTCCCTTGGGGGTGCCGGTCGAACCGGACGTGTAGATCAGGTACGCCGGATCCTCGGTCCGCAGCGGCCGGAGACGGTCGGCGTCGGTCAGGGCGCCGGGCGTGTGCTTCGCCAGATCCCGCCGGAACGATCCGTCGTCCATCACGAGCCACGGGGCGGTGTTCGGCAGCGACGCGCGGTGCGCCTCGACGGTGAGACCGATGACGGAGCCGGAGTCGGTGAGCATGTGCTCGATGCGGTCGGCCGGGTAGTTCGGATCGACCGGCACGAACGCGGCACCGGATTTCGCGACCGCCCACGTTGCCAGCACCGACTCGATCGAACGGGCGATCGCCAGCGCCACAACCGAACCCGGCCCCACGCCGTGGCCGATCAGCAGGCGGGCGAGACGGTCCGATTCCGCGTCGAGTTCCGGATAGGTCAGGGTGCGGCCCTCGAAGACGAGGGCGTCTCCGTCGCCACCCGCCTCGACGGCCCGGCGGAGCAGGTCGGGAAGGGTGCGCGCCTCCACCGGGGGTTCGTCCCGGACGGGCGCGAGCGCCGCGTACTCGGACTGCTCGAGGAGGTCGATGTCCCCGATCGGTGCGCCGGGATCCGCCGTCACCGACTGCAGGATGCGAACGAACCGGGCGGCGAGCGCTTCGGCGCTGCCACGGTCCCAGACGTCCGTGGCAAATCGCAGTCGGCCGTTGATGCCGCCCGTCTCCGATTCGGTGAGGGTGAACACGAGATCGAGCCCCAGGGCGCGGTGTTCGCGCTGGATCGGGCTGACCGTGATGTTCCCGGACGAATCGTGCGGGTGCCCGCCGTCGGTGAATTCGAGCATCACCTGGAACAGCGGTCCGTGCGACGGATCGGGTTCGGTGACGAGGGCGGCGACGAGATCGTCGAACGGCAGCGCCGCCCGCGCGAACGCGGCCCGGTCGGCGTCCCGGACCCGGCTCAGGTGATCGGTGAACGTGGACGCGCCCTCCACCTGCGACCGCAGGACCGCCTTGTTGAAGAATGCGCCGGCGTCCGGGTCGTCGGAGTCGATCGGGTCGCGCCCGACGATCGGGGTCCCGATCACGACGTCGTCGGTGTCACCCAGTCGGCCCAGCAGGATGGCCAGCGCGGCGTGCAGGGTGGTGAAGATCCCGGTGCCTGCATCCTCCGCCAGCAATGCCGCGCGGCGTTGCACCTGCGCGTCGACGGCGAACCCGACGACTTCGCCGGTGCTGCTCCGCTCGGCGGGACGCGGCCGGTCCAGCGGCAGCGCCGTCACCTCCGGCAGGCCCGCGAGTTCCCGGGTCCAGAAGTCCAGCTGGGACTGGCGCTCGAGGAACCGGGCGCCGAGGCGAGCGCTTTCGGGGTGGATGTCCGCGGTCCGCGTCTGCGGGTCCGCGGTGACGAACTCCTCGATCAGCTCCACGAACCGGCGGTGGTGGGCGCGCAACTCCTCCGACCCGTACCGGTTCGGGTTGCCGCGGAAATCGAGCAGGGTCTGGCCCTCACCACCCTGATAGATGTTGACCAGCAGATCGTCGACCGGACCGGACGTGACGATGTGGTACTCGCCGGTGACGGCGCCGAGGGTGAACGCCTGGTGGAACAGCATCACGTTCACCATCGGGCCGGCGAGGCCCTCCGCGGTGCCGGCGAGTCCGGCGTCGCGGCGGATATCCTCGAGGCTGCAGCGTTGGTGGCGGAGCGCGCCCATCAGTTCCAGCTGGACCCGCTGCACGAGTTCGGCCACGGTGTCCTCGCGGCGGACCGTGATGCGCAGCGGGGCCACGTTGACGAGCATGCCTCCGGACCGCTGCAACGGCGCGGTGGTGCGCGCCGACACCGGCAGGTTGACGAGCACGTCCCGCTTACCCGTCATCCGGGACAGGTAGCAGGCGAACCCGGCGACGAGGACGGCGGCGGATGTGGCGCCGACCCGCTGGTCCGACTCGCCGAGGAAGGCCAGGGCGTCATCCGAGATCTTCGCGCTCTCGAGCCGGCTCTGCGCCGCGGCGGGCGCGTCGTGGGTGGCCAGCGTCGATCCGTGCTCGATACCGACAATGCGGTCGGCCCAGTACTTCCGGTCGTTCTCGAAGCGGCTCGACGCCCGGTACCGCTGGTCCAGTTCGTACAGCTCGCGCAGATCCAGCGCGCGATTGGGAGCCGGTTCGGTGCCCTCGATCGCCGCCGTGTACAGCGCCGCGATCCGATTCACCATGGTCATGCCGCTGTACCCGTCGAGCGCGACGTGATGAATCCTGGTGTACCACAAGTAATGCTGCTCACCGACCTGCAGGACGGTCATCTCGACGAGACGGTCGCGGGTCAACCGGAGCGGTGTCGCGTAGTCCTCGTCGATCCATGCCTGCGCCGCCGCCATCGGTTCCGGTTCGTCACGGAAGTCGAGGAACCCGATCGACGGGTCGATCGTGAAATCGACAGCCTGGTACGGCTCCCCGTCGACATCGAGCAGTCGCAGGAACGGCGACTGGAATTCCTGCCCGGCCCGCACCGCCGCTTCGCTCAACAGGTCCAGGTCGATGTCGCCACGCAACTCGACGTACTGCGCGATGAACTTGGGAACCGTCGGGCTCAACTGCTGCGCGAACCACATGCTCCGTTGCACCGAGGAGAGCGGGAAGGCCCCTTCGGGAACGCTCACGCCGTCGGCGCCGTCATTCGGCTGCGGCGAATTCACACTCGTCATCTCGTTCCCCCAGCGGGTAGAAGACCTTGGATGCGCAAGTCTTGCGCGTGAGACGGACCAACCGACGCCGGTCTCCCACGCTGTACTGATCGTGCTGTACGTGTGGGCTCGGCGTGCGTCGATTCGTGATGTTCGTTTCGGAATCGCCGTCGATACGCGTCGGCGGCCCGGTCCGGACCGGTCGAGCAGTGTGCGTCCTCCGCTTCCCCGCCTCGGTGCGAGGCTCAGCGGAAGCGTTCGGCCTCACGTGCGAGTTGCACGAGGTCTGCGCACAGGGACTCCACCTCATGGGCCGCCGCACCTTCGGCAACGGCTGTCGCCACGTCCTCGGCGGCACATCGAACCTGGAAGATTCGGTCGACCATGGCGGACGCCTCCTCCGAGGTGAGGACCACCGCGTCGGCGGGGATGCTCGTGCCCTTGACCTGGTTGCGCTGCTCGTAGGCGCGTTGCCGGCAGGACTGGCGGCAGTATCGGCGGCGCCGCCCCATCCCCGACTCCGCCACTTCCCGCCCGCACCACACACAGGAATCGGGTCTGCGGGAAGCGCCGGTCATGGTCGACCACCTTACTGCGCGGCGCCTCGACGCCCGCCCGGTAAGATGTCGAGGTTGCATCTGCGCGGCGTGCGGGAACCAATCGGGAGGCCGTGGCGTTGTAGATGAGTGTGAACGCTTGGTGCTGGTCCAGGCGTGCTCGCGCGGAGACGATCGAGGAGAGGACACAACCATGGCAGATCGCGTACTTCGAGGGAGTCGACTCGGAGCGGTGAGCTACGAGACCGACCGTGACCACGACCTCGCGCCCCGGCGGATGGCCAAGTACCGGTGCGACAACGGTGAGATCTTCGACATCCCGTTCGCCGACGACGCCGAGATCCCGGGCACGTGGCTGTGCCGCAACGGCCTGGAGGGAACCCTGGTCGAGGGCACCGCGCCCGAGGCCAAGAAGGTCAAGCCGCCGCGCACCCACTGGGACATGCTTCTGGAGCGTCGTTCCAAGGAGGAACTGGAAGAACTGCTGAAGGAGCGCCTCGACCTGCTGAAGGCGAAGCGCCGCGGAGCCTGACACAGGCCACCGGACCGTACGAACGCCGTCTCGGCTCTGCCGGGGCGGCGTTCGCCGCATCCGGGGCAGGCCTGCGCCGCTCGCCACTCCGTCGATCTCCGGGGTGGTCACCGTCTCGACAGGACTCATACACGTACTCCGATCTGCTGAACGCGGGAGCGTTACATTCCGAGCACACCAAGCACTGCACACCAAGCACCGAGCGTCACGCCCCGAACACGCAGTCGAAGAAACCACGTATGACCGACCTCCCGGGCTTCCGTACCGTATGAGAGGTAGGTCACATGACCGCTCTCAATCTACTATTCGGTACGGCGGAGTCAAGGGTTTGGTCTTCTCTTCCACCAAATTTCACACCTGGGGTATGAAATCGGCACCCTGAACCCTCGCCCGGTAGGACGTCCGCGACATTCCGGGTGATCAACCGCCCATTTTCACTACAACCGCTCCCTGGACGTGGTATTCCCCTGACAGGACCCGAACCAAACCTTCCGGTCTGTCGAGCGCTGGAGGAGTCGGTCACCGCACCGAATGCGGCCGGTTCTCGCTGTCGTCGGGATCGGCGTCGGGGGCGGCATGCCGCGGACGACGGCCCGCCGTCTCGAGATGCGGCGCGATCACGGCGAGCGCGTCCGGTGTCGTCATCGTCCAGTGCGTTGCGTCGACCGGGTATTCGACGACGGTCCCGCGCACGAACCGGCCCCAACAGGTGACCGGGTCCACGTGGAATCCGTCGTCGAGGGCGGCGGTGAAGAAGACCAGGTCGCCGTCGAACTCCCGCGGTCGGTGGGCGTCGATCAGATCCGGGGCGCGGAGCGCGTTGCCGTAGATCCGGTCGAGTTGCGGCGCGGTCAGGGCGGCCAGTGGGCCTCCCACGACGCGCAGCAACGCCGCTGCCCGCTCGGCGTCGAACCGTCCGCCCGGGGCGAGTTCGTCGAGAACCCCCGGGTCGGGGAGGTCGAGGCCCGCACCGCCGAGGAGATCCGCGGTGGTCGCGGTGTTCTCCACGTTCCGGTCGAGTCCGACGTAACTGTCGAGCAGACCGAGTAGGCGGACCTCTTCGCCGGCACCCTGCAACTGCACCGCCATCTCGTGGGCGATGACGCCGCCCAGCGACCAGCCCAGCAGGTGGTACGGGCCGTGCGGCTGGATGGAACGGATCTCCCGCACGTAGCGGGCCGCGAAGTCGGCGATCGTCTCGAGACTCGGACCGTCCTCGGTGAGGGCGGGCGACTGCAGACCGTACACCGGCCGGTCTTGGGTCAGCTCGCGGCTCAAACCGGCGTAACTCCAGGCCAGCCCGATGAACGGATGCACGCAGAACAGCGGTTCGGCGGTCCCTCTGGTGCGGATCGGGAGAAGCACGTCGAGCGACCCATTCGCATCCCGCGCACCGTCGGGTGCCCCCTGCTGGATGCGTTGCCCCAGCGACCGCGGAGTCGGGTCGGCGAACATCCACTGCAGCGGGAAGTCGGTGCCGAGTTCGGCGCCGAGCGCTGACGCGACCCGGGTGGCGATCAGTGAGTTGCCGCCGAGGTCGAAGAAGCTGTCGTCGACTCCGACGCCGACGACACCGAGGACGTTTTCGAACACCGTGACCACGGCACGCTCGGCCGCCGTTCGCGGGGCCTGGTAGTCGGCGGCCGCGGACCGGACGGGCGCGGGCAGCGCCGTGCGGTCGAGTTTGCCGTTCACCGACAGCGGCAGGGCATCGAGGTGCACCACGTGCGCCGGAATCATGTACGACGGAACGCGGGCCGACAGGTGCGCCCGCACATCGGACCAGTCGGCCGGGCGGCGTCCCACCAGATACGCCACCAGGGCCTCTTCGCCGCGCTCGTCGCGGTGCACCACCACCACCGCCTGCGACACCCCCGCATGCGCCTCCAGCGCCGCCTCGATCTCCCCCAACTCGATCCGCTGTCCCCGCAACTTCACCTGGAAATCAGTACGCCCCACATACTCCAGAGCCCCATCGCCACGACGCCGCACCAGATCCCCCGTCCGGTACATCCGCCCACCCGCGGCAAACGGATTCGCCACGAACCGATCCGCCGACAGATCCGCCCGACCCAGATAGCCGCGCGCCAACTGTTCGCCCGCGAGGTACAACTCCCCTGCCACCCCGACCGGCACCGGATGCAACCGCCCATCGAGCACATGCAACTGCGTATTCCACACCGGACGCCCGATCGGCACCGTATGCGTGTCCGCCGGACCCGTCTCCCAGTACGTGACGTCGACCGCAGCCTCCGTCGGACCGTACAAATTATGCAAACCAGCACCACTGACCGCCCGGAACCGCGACACCTGCTCCGGCGTCAGCACCTCCCCCGAACAGAACACCAACCGCAACGAATCACACACCGCCACAGCCGGTTCCGACACGAACACCGACAACATCGACGGCACGAAATGCATGGTCGTCACGTGACGTTCCTGCACCAGCCCCGCCAGGTACCGCGGATCGCGGTGGCCGTCCGGCGCGGCGACCACCAACGTGGCCCCGACCTGCAGCGGCCAGAACAGCTCCCACACCGAAACGTCGAACGTCACCGGCGTCTTCTGCAACACCACGTCCTCGCTGGTCAACGCGTATTCGTGCTGCATCCACAACAAACGGTTCACGATCGCACCGTGGCTGACCGCGACACCCTTCGGCCTCCCCGTCGAACCGGATGTGAAGAGAACGTACGCCGTGTTCGCGGCGGTCAACGGCCACAGCCGGTCCATGTCGGTGACGGGCGTGCCGTCGTAGCCGGACAGATCCTCGGAGGCGACGTCGATAACGGGGAGGGTGCCCGCGCCGGGGCGCGTGTTGCCGCTGACCAGCACGCACACCGGTCGCGCGGTGTCGAGCACGTAGGCGGTGCGGTCGACCGGATGATCGGGGTCGACCGGCAGGTAGGCGCCGCCCGCCTTCACGACCGCATAGATCGCCACCAGCAGGTCGACCGACCGGCGCATCGCCACCGCCACTACCGACTCGGGACCGACGCCCTGCTCTATCAGGCGACGCGCCAGCCTGTTGACGCGGTCGTCGAATTCGGTGTAGGTCAGCTCGTCCGTGTCGAACACCACTGCGATCCGGTCGGGATCCGCGCCGACCCTCATGTCGAACAGCGAGGCCAGGGTGCCGGACAGTACGTCGTGCAACGTGGCGTTGGTGCCGGCGATCTGCTTCCGCTCGCCGCTGCCGAGGACGTCGATGTCGCCGACCGCGGTGTCCGGGCCGTCGGTGGCCGCCCGAAGAACCTGCAGGAACCGTTGGCCGAACACGTGCATGGACGGCTCGTCGTACAGATCGGAGGCATACGTGAGGCGGGCCGCGATCCCGTCCGGTCGGCCGTCGGAGTCGAACTGCTCCATCAGGGTCAGTTGCAGATCGAATTTGGCGATGTCGACGTCGAAGTCGACGCCGCTCACCGACAGGTCGCCCAGTTCCAGGGTGGTCTGGTCCAGGTTCTGGAACGCGAGCATCACCTGGAACAGCGGGTGCCGCCCGGTGGACCGTTCCGGGTTGATCACCTCCACCAGACGCTCGAACGGCACGTCCGCATGGGAGAAGGCGGCCAGATCGGTCTCCCGCACGTCGGCGAGGAGTTCGGCGAAACTCCGGCCGCCGTCGACCTGCTGTCGCAGCACCAGCGTGTTGACGAACATGCCGATCAGGTCGTCGAGGGCGCGTTCACCGCGTCCCGCGACCGGGGTGCCGACGGCGATGTCACCGGTTCCGGCGAGTCGGCTCAGCAGTACCGCCAGCGCCGAGTGCACGACCATGAACAGGGAGGCGTTCGCGTCCCGCGCCGCACCGAGCAGGCGGCCGTGCAGGTCGGTCGGCACGGTGAAATCGACGGTGCCCCCTCGATACGATGCGACCGCGGGGCGCGGCCGGTCGGCCGGCAGGTCCAGCTGACCCGGCATGCCCGTGAGAGTGCGTGTCCAGAACCCGAGTTGCCGTGCCGCCATGGATTCGGGATCGGTCTCGTCTCCGAGCAGTTCCCGCTGCCACAGCGCGTAGTCGGCGTATTGCACCGGCAGCGGCGCCCAGCCCGGGGCGGTGCCCGCTGCGCGTGCCGCGTACGCCGTCATCACGTCACGGACCATCGGCGCCATCGACCAGCCGTCGCCGGAGATGTGGTGCACCACCAGAACCAGCACGTGTTCGGTCGCCGACAACCGGTAGATCCGCGCCCGCACCGGAACGTCCGTGGTGACGTCGAAACCGGCGGTCACGAGTCCGGCGATCAGGGCGGGGAGCGTCGCCTCGTCGGTCGGCACCACCGACAGGTCGGCACCGCCCCGGCCTACGGGCAGGATCACTTGGTGCGGGCCGTCGGACGAGTCCGGGTACACCGTGCGCAGCGACTCGTGCCTGCCGACGACGTCGGTGAGCGCGCACTCGAGTGCGTCGACGTCCAGGTCGCCCGACAGCCGCACCGCAACCGGGATGTTGTGCACGGCGGAGTCCGGGTCGAACCTGTTGAGGAACCACATGCGGTGCTGCGCCGACGACAGCGGAATGTGGTCGGGGCGCACCGCCGGTGCGAGTGCCGGCCGCGCGGCGGCCGTCGCGTCCCGCGAATCCAGCAGTGCGGCCAGTGCGAAGACGGCGGGGGCCTCGAACAGCGAACGGATCTCTACCCGGCGGCCGAGCTGCTCCGACAACCGGGCGACCACCCGGGTGGCGACGAGGGAGTTGCCGCCCAGGTCGAAGAAATTCGCGTCGGCCCCGACCTGTTCGACGCCGAGCACGTCGGCGAACACCCCGGCGACGGCCTCCTCGGTGGCTGTCGCCGGATCACGGTATTCTCCTGTCGCCGAGACGAAGTCGGGGGCGGGCAGGGCCTTGCGGTCCAGTTTGCCGTTGGCGGTCAGCGGCAATGCCTCGAGCACGACGAGGGCAGCGGGAACCATGTAGCTGGGCACGGTGCCGCCGACCTCGGCGAGCACCGCGGCGGGGTCGACCGCGGCGCCGTCGTCGGGGACGACGTACCCGATCAGGGCGGTCCCGGTGTGCGGATCCTGGTGGGCGACGACCACGGCCTGTCCCACACCCCGGCTGGCCACGAGTGCGGACTCGATCTCGCCGAGTTCGATGCGGAAGCCCCGGACCTTCACCTGGAAGTCGGAGCGTCCGAGGTAGTCGAGGGCGCCCTTCCCGTCCCGGACGCTCCAGCGGACCACGTCGCCGGTGCGGTACAACCGCGCGCCGGGCGGACCGAAGGGGTGGGCGACGAAGCGCTCGGCGGTCAGGTCGGTGCGACCGACATAGCCGCGGGCCAGTTGGTCGCCGGCCAGGTACAGCTCGCCCGCCACCCCGACCGGAACCGGGTTCAGCCGGGCGTCCAGCACGAACACCTGCGTGTTCCATTCGGGGCTGCCGATCGGAATGCTGTCGGTCTCGGTGCCGGTGTGGGTCCAGGCGGTCACCGACACGGCGGCCTCGGTGGGCCCGTACAGGTTGTGTAGCGCGACCCCGCCGAACAGCCGGCCGAAGCGGGCGGCGGTGTCTGCGGGCAGCGCCTCGCCGATGCACAACACCCGGCGCAGTGCCGGCTGCTCGCCCGCGCCCGGGGTCGCCAGGAAGGCGTCCAGCAGCGACGGCACGAAATGTGCTGTCGTGACGCGCTGCTCACGCATGAGGTCGGCCAGGTAGGCCGGGTCGCGGTGGCCGTCCGGGCGGGCGATGACGAGGCGGGCTCCGGCGGTGAGCGGCCAGAACAGTTCCCACACCGACAGATCGAACGTCGCCGGCGTCTTCTGCACCACGGTATCCGTCGTGTCGAGCGGGTATTCGTGTTGTTTCCAGCGCAATTGGTTCGCGACGGCGGCGTGCGACACCGCGACACCCTTGGGCCTGCCGGTGGAACCGGACGTGAAGATCAGGTACGCCGTGTTCTCCGGCCGCAGCGACGCGAGCCGGTGCGCGTCGGTCACCGGCCCATGCGGGCGGCCGGTGAGATCGAGGGTGTCGATGTCGATCACCCGGACGTCCTCGGCGGCGAAGCCGTCCGCGGACGTCGTCAGGACGCACACCGGTCGCGCCGCGTCGAGGACGTAGGCGAGGCGTTCCGCCGGATGGGCGAGGTCGATCGGCAGGTACGCGCCGCCGGCCCGCAGCACCGCATACATCCCCACCAGCAGTTCGATCGACCGGTTCATCGCCAGTCCCACCACGGATTCCGGACCCACCCCGAGATCGATCAGCCGGTGCGCGAGCGCATCGACGCGGCGGTCGAACTCCGTGTAGGTCAGTTCGAGACCGTCGAACGAGACCGCCACCGCATCGGGGGTGCGCGCCGCCTGGGCGGAGAACAGTTCGGCGAGCGTCGTCGGCGGCAGGTCGACGGCTGTGTCGTTGAACCCGTGGAGGACGGCGTGCCGCTCGCTGTCGTCGAGAAGGTCGATCGCACCGACCGCGACGTCCGGATTCCGCACGATCGATTCGAGGATGCGGACGAAGCGTTCCGCGAACGTGCGCACGGTCGATTCGTCGAAGAGATCGGTGGCGTAGGTGAACTGGGCCTCGATCACGTCCGGGGTTCCGTCGACGTCGTGTTTCTCCGACAGCGTCAGATGCAGATCGAAGTTGGAGATCGAGTTCGGCACGTCGAGCCCCTCGACGTGCAGCCCCGGCAGCGCGAGGGTGGTGGCGGCGAGGTTCTGGAACGAGAACGCCACCTGGAACAGCGGGTGATGCGCTCGGGAACGCACCGGGTTCAGCACGTCGACGAGCCGCTCGAACGGAATGTCGGAGTGCGCGAACGCGTTCAGGTCGGTCGACCGGGCGACGGTCAGGCCGTCCACGAACGAACTCGCGAGATCGACGTGGGTCCGCAGGACCAGCGTGTTGACGAACATGCCGACGAGTTCGTCGAGGGACTCCTCGCCGCGGCCCGCGATGGGGGCGCCGACGGCGATGTCGGATTCGTTGCTCAGTCGTGCGAGCAGCACCGCGAGCGCGGTGTGCATCACCATGAACAGCGACGCGTTCCGGCTGCGCGCGAGTGCCAGCAGAGCCCTGTGGGTGTCGGCGTCGACGGTGAACGGCACGTGCCCGCCGCGGTGGGACGCGACCGCGGGCCGCGGCCGGTCGGCCGGCAGCGCGAGCCGATCCGGCAGGCCGTCCAGGGTGCGGGTCCAGTACGCGATCTGGGCGGTGGCCACCGAATCGGGGTCGGCCTCGTCGCCGAGCAGGTCGCGCTGCCAGAGGGCGTAGTCGGCGTACTGCACCGGCAACGGTGTCCACCGGGGAACGTGTCCCTCGGCGCGGGCGGTGTAGGCGAGCATGACGTCCCGCGCCAGCGGGGCGAGTGACCAGCCGTCACCGGAGATGTGGTGGGCGACCATCACGAGGACGTAGTCTTCGGCACCGACCCGGTACATCCACGCGCGCAGCGGCACGTCCGCGGTGACGTCGAAGCCGGTCGTCACGAGCGCCGTCACCCGTTCGAGGATGTCGTCGGGGTGCGCCGGGACCGGGGCCAGGTCGGGCACCGCGTCACCGGCAGGCACGATCACCTGGTGCGGCCCGTCAGCGGAATCGGGGTAGACGGTCCGCAGCGCCTCGTGCCTGCCGACGAGGTCGGCGATGGCGATCTGCATGGCGCGCACGTCCACCGCACCCGACAGCCGGAGCGCGACGGGAAGGTTGTAGGCGGGTGATGCGGTGTCGAACTGGTTGATGAACCACATGCGCTGCTGCGCCGGCGACAGCGGAATGTGGTCGGGCCGGGGCCGCGCCGACAACGCCGGGCGGTGCACCCCGTGGGTGGTGGTTTCGGTGACCCGGGCCGCGAGTGCGGCGACGGTCGGCGATTCGAACACCTGGCGCACGCCGACGTGGACGTCGACGGCGGCGTTGATCCGGGACACCACCTGCGTGGCGAGCAGCGAGTTTCCGCCGAGGTCGAAGAAGCTGTCGTGGATGCCGATTTCGGGCAGCGCGAGGATGTCCGAGAAGATGCCGGCGACGATCAGCTCCATCGGGTTCCGAGGCGCCTCGAAGACCCGCGCTGCCGCCGCGAAGACCGGATCGGGCAGCGCCGTCCGGTCGAGCTTGCCCGCCGGGGTGAGGGGCAGCACGTCGAGGAGGGTGACCGATGTGGGAACCATGTAGGCGGGCAGGGTGCGGCCGACGAAATTCGCGACCTCTACCCGGTCCACGTTCTCGCCGGTGAACGGCAGCACGTACGCGACGAGGGACGTCTCCCCGTTCGGGTGCTCGTAACCGATCGTGGTGGCGTACTCGATCTGCGGGTGCGCGGTGAGCGCCGCGTCGATCTCACCGAGTTCGATCCGGAACCCGCGGATCTTCACCTGGTGGTCGGTGCGGCCGACGAAATCGAGCACGCGGTTCTCCCGCCACCGCACGAGGTCGCCGGTGCGGTACAGCAGGTCGCCGGGCTCCCCGTACGGGTCGGCGACGAAACGTTCGGCGGTCAGTCCCGGCCTGCCCAGGTATCCGCGGGCGAGACTCGGTCCCCCGACGTACAGTTCGCCCGGCACACCCACCGGCACCGGACGCAGTCGCTGGTCCAGCACGAGTGCCCGCACTCCGCGGCTCGGGCCGCCGATGGTGACGGGTTCACCGGCCCGGAGCGGTTCGGTGATGGACGACATGATCGTCGCCTCGCTGGGACCGTACGCGTTGACCATGCGGCGTCCGGGCGCCCAGCGGGCGACCAGTTCCGGTGGGCACACGTCACCGGCGACCACGACGACGGCCAGGTCGTCGAGCCCGTGATGGTCGACCGACGCCAGCGCCGCCGGTGTCGAGAACGCGTGGGTGACGCGTTCGGCGGCGAGCAGTTCCGCGAGTTCCGATCCCCCGTAGATGGTGGGCGGGGCGATCACCATCGTCGCTCCCGCGCCGAGCGCCATCAGCATCTCGAACACGGAGGCGTCGAAGCTCGGGGACGCGAAATGCAGTGTCCGCGAACCGGACGTGACCCCGAGGAGCTCACGTTCGTCGGTCACCAGGTTCGTCAGGCCACGATGTGTGACCGCGACCCCCTTGGGCCTGCCGGTGGATCCGGAGGTGTAGATGACGTACGCCACCTGATCGGACAGGATCGGCCGCATGCGGTCGCGGTCGGTGAACGGCAACCGGGATTCGTGGGTGCAGCGCACCTCGAGTGCCGGGTCGTCGAGCAGCATCCATCGGACCGAGTCCGGGAGGAGTTCCCGTTGCGCGGACACGGTGAGCCCGACCATCGCCCCGGAGTCCTGCACCATGTGCAGGATGCGGTCGGCGGGATACCCGGGGTCGACGGGGACGAAGGCAGCACCGGATTTCGCCACCGCCCACACGGCCACCACGGATTCGAACGACCGAGGCAACGCCAGCGCGACCCGGGTTTCGGGTCCCACCCCCCGGTCGACGAGCAACCGGGCGAGCTGGTTCGACTGTTCGTCGAGGTCCCGGTACGACAGGACCTCGCCCTCGAAGACGACCGCAGGCCCCTCGGGTGCGGCGGCAACCGCGTCGGCGAGGATCTCCGGCAGCAGCTGCACCGGCCGTGCGTCGGCGCCGCGCACCGGGGTGAGGGCGGCGTACTCCTCGTCGCTCAGGACGGGGATGTCGCCGACCGGCCGGTGCGGGTCGGCGACCACGGCCTCGAAGATCCGGTGCAGGCGTATCGCATACTCGGCCGCGGTGTCTTCGTCGAAAATGTCGGTCGCGTAGACGAGTTCGGCGTCGATGCCGGCTGCCTCGCCGGCCCCGCCGAGCCGCTCGGTGAGCGTGAAGTGCAGGTCGAACTTGGCGATGCTCGCCGGAACGTCCAGTGGTTCCACCGACAGCCCGTCCAGTTCGAGTCGGTCGGCCGTCACCGCCTCCACGCCGAGCGCCACCTGGAACAGCGGATGGTGCGACGTGGAGCGGACGGGGCTCAGGACCTCGACCAGCCGCTCGAACGGCAGGTCCGCGTGGGCGAACGCCTCGAGGTCCACGTCCCGGGCCTGTTCGAGCAGCGCCGCGAACGGTCTTCCGGGGTCCACCGTCGTGCGCAGGACGAGCGTGTTGACGAACATCCCGATGATGTCGTCGAGTTCCACCCGGCCGCGGCCGCCGACGGCTGTGCCGACGGTGATGTCGGCGGTGGTGCCGAGGCGGCCCAGGAGCACGGCGAGTGCGGCGTGGGCGACCATGAAGAGACTGGCGCCGTGCGCCCGCGCGAGTTCGGTCAGGGCCCGGTGCGTGCCCGCGTCGAGGCTGAACCGCGTGGCCGCACCCTGATGGGACGGGACGGCGGGCCTGACCCGGTCACCCGGCAGGGACAGCTGATCCGGGACGCCGGCGAGCGCCCGCGTCCAGTACTGCAGTTGCGCGGCGGCGAGGCTGCCCGGATCGGATTCGTCGCCGAGCACCTGCCGCTGCCACAGCGCGTAGTCGGCGTACTGCACCGGCAGCGGCGCCCAGGTGGGTGCCCGGCCCGCGGCGCGGCCGGCGTAGGCGATCATCAGGTCCCGGATCAGCGGTTCCATCGAGGCGCCGTCGGCCGAGATGTGGTGGACGACGAGGGCGAGGACGTGCTCGGTATCGCCGAGCGAGTACACCTTGACCCGCAGCGGCACGGCCTGGGACACGTCGAACCCGGCCAGGAGGAACTCCCGGAGGTCGGCGTGCAGGGCGGCTTCGTTCACCCGGACCCGCGCGGTGTCGGGACTGAACTCGCCGGGTTCGAGGATCACCTGGTGCGGCCCGCCGCGGGAATCCGGGAAGACGGTCCGCAACGATTCGTGCCGGGTGATCAGATCGTCGATCGCCGACGTCAGCGCCGCACGGTCGAGCGATCCGGTCAGCCGGACGGCCGCGGGCAGGTTGTACGTCGCCGACGAGGTGTCGAACTGGTTGAGAAACCACATCCGTTGCTGTGCGAGTGACAGCGGGATCCGGTCGGGACGCGGCTGCGGCACCAGGTCCGGCCCGGCGGAAGCGCCGTCGCCGGCCTCGGACATTCGCGGCGCCAGCGAATCTGCCAGCGCGAGGACGGTCGGGGCTTCGAAGACGTCACGCACCGTGACCCGGATGCCGAGCAGGGCGCCCACCCGGGCGGTCACCCGCGTCGCGGAGAGCGAGTTACCGCCTGCATCGAAGAAGTCGGTGTCGAGGCCGATGTCCGTACCGCCCAGCACTTCGGCAAACGCGTCCGCGATCGACCGCTCGAGTGCGTTCCGCGGCGCCCGGTACGCGATCTCCTTGGCTGCCGCGCCGAAGTCGGGCGCGGACAGGGCGCCCCGGTCGAGTTTGCCGTTCGGGGTCAGCGGGATGGTGTCCAGGAACACGAGCGCCGACGGAACCATGTACCCCGGCAGTGCCTGACGCAGGAACGCGAGCAGAGCTGCCGGATCACGGTCGGCGCCCGCACCGACGAGCACGTGCGATGCCAGTCGTGTTTCCGAGGGGGACTCGTACCCCAGGGTGGCAGCGAATTCGACGTCCGGATGTGCGTTGAGGGCGGCATCGATCTCGCCGAGTTCGATACGAAGGCCGCGAACCTTGATCTGATGGTCGGAGCGGCCGAGGTATTCGATCGCGTGTCCGGGAAGAGTTCCGTCAGTCATGCTGCCGGTCACACCGGAATGCACTGCGCGCCAGCGCACTATGTCACCGGTGCGGTACATCCGGGCACCGGCGGCCTCGAACGGACTGGCCACGAAGCGGTGTGCCGTGAGCGCGGCACGCTCGTGGTACCCGCGCGCCAGCGCCGGTCCCAGCAGATACAGCTCTCCCACGACACCGACCGGCACGGGCCGCAGCCTCGAATCGAGAACCACGGCGGCGACCCCGGGCAGCGGCCCGCCGATGGTGATGTCTCTGCCCGGGCCGAGCACCGAGCTGAACGTGGCGCCCACCGTCACTTCGGTGGGACCGTACCCGTTGACGAGTTCGATCCGGTCGGCCCATCGCGCCACTGTCTCCGGTGGGCAGGCGTCGCCACCGACGACGATCGAGCGTAGGTCGTCCAGTCCCTCCGGGTCGACCGACGCCAGGGCGGCATTCGTGATGGTCATGTGCGTGACGCGCTCGGACTGCAGCACCTCGTGCAGCTCTACACCGCCGTACACACCGGGCGGACAGACCACCAGCGCGGCCCCGGCAGTGTGGGCCAGGAGCAATTCGAGGACGGACAGGTCGAACGTCGGGGACGCGAGGTGCGCGACCCGGGACTTCTCGGTGGTCCGCACCGCGGCGGTATACGAGCCGGCGAGATTCGCGAGGCCGCGGTGGGATACCACCACGCCCTTGGGCAGTCCCGTCGAACCCGACGTGTAGATGAGATACGCAGGATGATCGACGTGCAGTGCGGAGGTGCGGTCCGCGTCCTCCATCGGCTCCGTGCTCGCCGAGGACAATTCGCGGAGCACCTCCGGGTCGTCGAGTACGAGCCAGTCGGTCACACCCGGGAGGCGTTCGGCGAACTCGGCGCGGGTGACACCGACGACGACTCCCGAATCCCGCAGAATGTGCGCGATGCGGTCCACCGGATGCGCGGGGTCGATCGGAACATAGGCCGCACCGGTCTTGGCAGCGGCCCACACGCACAGCACCGATTCGACGGAGCGCGGCAAGGCCACTGCGACGTAGGTTTCCGGGCCGACGCCCATCCCGACGAGCGCACGTGCCAGCTGCGTCGATCGCCGGTCCAGCTCACGGTAGTCGATCGAGACACCGTCGAAGACGAGCGCAGTGGAGTCCGGATACCGTTCCGCCGTCCCGACGAGCAGCTCGGGCAGGGTGGCGTCCGCGAGGAGCGGCCCGCCCCACACCGGCGCGAGGGACTGTTGCTCGGCGGCACCCAGGATGGCGATATCGCCGACGGCGATGTCGTCGGCGGAAGCGACCGCCTCGAGGATCCGCAGGAATCGGTCCGCGAATCCCGCGACAGTGGCGCGTTCGAAGAGTTCCGATGCGAATGTGAAGGCACCGGAGATCCCGTGGTGGTGTCCGGCGTCGTCCACGATCTCGGCGAGCGCCAGATCCAGATCGAACTTCGCGATGTGGGGATCGAAGTCGACGGCCTCCACCACCAACTGCGGCAGTTCCAGCGTCACCGGTCGCAGGTTCTGGAAGGCGAACATGACCTGGAACAGCGGGTGCCGATCGGACGACCGGGTGGGACGCAGGATCTCGACGAGCCGGTCGAAGGGAACCTCTGTGTCCTGGAACGCCGTGAGATCGACATCGCGCACCTGCTCCAGGAGAGCGTCGACACTCTCGCCGGGGTGAATCCGTGTGCGCAAGGCGAGGGTGTTCACGAACATTCCGACGAGCGGGTCGAGGCCCTCGTCGCCGCGGCCGGCGACGGGTGTGCCGATCACGATGTCCGTACTGCCGCTGAGCCTGTGCAAGAGCGTTGCGAACGCAGCATGAACGACCATGAACAGCGTGGTGCCGCCCTTCTGGGCGCGCTCGACCAGCCCCCGGTGGGTGTCGGCATCGATCACGAATTCCACACGTTCGCCGCGGTGCGACGCTACCGCGGGACGAGGGTGGTCCGTCGGCAGATCGATTGCCTCGGGCGCACCGTCCAGAGCCGCACGCCAACGCTCGATCTGCTTGGCCGACAGACTGTCCGGATCGTCCTCGGCGCCGAGGAGTTCCCGCTGCCACACACTGTAGTCGGCGTACTGGACGGGCAGCGGCTCCCAGGACGGCGCCAGTCCTTCCACTCGGGATGCATATGCGGCCATCACGTCGGCGGCGAGCGGACCGAACGACCATCCGTCTGCAGCGATGTGGTGCGCGACGAGCAGCAGCACATGTTCGGATCGGTTCTCCCGGAACAGGTGGATTCGGAACGGGATCTCCCGGGTCACATCGAAACCGGCGGCTGCGTACTCGGCGATCCGGAGCATTAGCTGGTCCGGCGCGGTTCGGATCGGTGTGAGATCGAATTCTGCCGCGGCGGACGGCAGGATCTCCTGATGCGCACCGTCCGCCGAACCCGGATACACGGTCCGCAACGTCTCGTGACGTTCGAGAACGTCACCGAGCGCTGCACGCAAGGCCGGGACGTCGATCCGGCCCGACATCCGCAGTGCGAGTGGGATGTTGTACGCAGACGACGAAGGATCGAACTGGTTGAGGAACCAGATCCGCTGCTGCGCCAGCGACAACGGGATCCGTCCGGGACGCTCGCGCCGCGTCAGCGCGGGCCGCCCCGAGGACGCGTCCGGCCCCGACGTGGCCACTGCGGACACGAGTTGACGCACAGTGGGGTTGTCGAACAGTGTGCGAACGGAGACGCGGGTGCCGAACGCCGAACCGACCCGGGAGACGACCTGGGTGGCGGACAACGAGTTGCCACCGAGAGCGAAGAAGTTGTCGTCCACGCCGATACGTGATTCGCCCAGCACATCCGCGAACGCTGCGGCGACGGCGAGCTCGTCCGCCGTATCGGGTGCGGTGAATCGGGTCTGGCTCGCGAACACGGGCTCGGGGAGGGCGCGGCGGTCGAGCTTGCCCGCCGGTGTCAGCGGGATCGAGTCGAGGACCATGATCGAACCGGGGACCATGTGCGCCGGCAACGCCCCGCCGACGAAGGCGGTCAGGTCGTCGACGTCGACCTCGTTGCCCGACGCAGCACAGACATAGGTGACCAGTGCTGCGACGCCGGATTCGGTGACGTGCGCGACGGTCGCGGCGAATCCGACCGCAGAATGCGCTCGGAACGCGGAGTCGATCTCACCGAGTTCCACACGGAATCCGCGAATCTTCACCTGGAAGTCGCTGCGCCCGACGTATTCGATGACGTATGTCCCGGTGCGGGACTCGACCCATCGGACGAGGTCGCCGGTGCGGTACATCCGCCGACCGGGTGCGCCGTGGGGGTTCGCGACGAAACGCTCCGCGGTGAGACCGAGGCGCTGGTGGTAGCCGCGAGCAAGTGCGGGCCCCGACACGTACAGCTCGCCCGGCACACCGGGGGGCACGGGATGCAGCCGCGCATCGAGCACGAAAGCCTCGACACCGCGCACAGGGCGGCCGATGGTCATCCGCTCGCCGAGCATCAGCGGTCCACTCTGCGTCACCATCATCGAGGACTCGGTCGGCCCGTATCCGTTGAACAGTGCCCGCCCCGGTACCCAACGCTCGGCGAGATCGGCACCCCAGGCCTCTCCTCCGACGACGATGACGGCGAGTTCATCGAGTCCCGTGGGGTCGACGGACGCCAACGCCGCCGGTGTGATGAAGGCGTGCGTGACTCCCTGCTCGCCCAGGAGTTCGGCGAGCTCCGTACCGCCGTACACCGAGTGGGGAACGATCACCATCGTCGCGCCCGCGCAGAAGGCCATCAGATACTCGAACACGGAGGCGTCGAAACTGGGTGATGCGAAGTGCAGGGTCCGGGCGTCGGCGGTGAGTTCGTACTCGTCGGCCAGCTCGGTCAGGAGGTTCGCGAGTCCCGAGTGTGTGACGGCGACGCCCTTGGGCAGTCCGGTGGATCCGGACGTGTAGATCAGGTAGGCGAGTTGGTCCGCGTGCATCCGTCCGAGGCGATCGGCCGCTGTCACCGCCGCCGAGGAATGGGACTCCACCAGCGCAGTGTGGTCGGGATCGTCCATCACGAGCCACCGCGCCGAGTCGGGCAATCCGCCTCGGAACTCGATCGTCGTGAGGCCGAGCGCGGCCCCCGAATCGCCGAGCATGTGTGCGATCCGCTCGGCCGGGTAGCTCGGGTCCACCGGCACGAACGCGGCACCTGTCTTGGCAACGGCCCAGACGGCGAGCACCGACTCGATCGAGCGGGCCAGCGCGACGGCCACGAACGTCTCGGGGCCGGCTCCGGCCTCGATCAATTCGCGCGCCCAGAGGTTGGATCGCCGGTCCAGTTCTCCGTAGGTCATCGAACGGCCGCCGAAGACCAGCGCAGTCGCGGACGGGTCGGCCGCCGACTCGGCCAGAACTTCGGGCAGCAGTCGAGCAGGTCGACACGGGGCCCCGCGAACCGGTGCCAGGCGGGCCCTCTCGGCGTCGTCGAGGAGATTCACATCGCCGACCACAGTGGTGGGGTCTGCGATCACTGTTTCGAGGATTCTCACGAGCTGCGCCGCGTACCGGCGCACGGTAACGTCGTCGAACAAGTCTGCGGCGTAGGTGAACTCGGCACGAATACCCGACGGAACGCCCGCGGGGTCGATGGTCTCGCCCAATGTCAGCTGCAGGTCGAATTTCGCGACGCGCGCGTCGACGGCCTCCACACGCACCCGGAGTCCGGGGAGCTCGATGTCGTCGAGTGCCGTCGGCTGCATCGACAGCGCAGTCTGGATGACCGGGTGATGCGCGGACGTCCGCGTGGGTTCGAGAACGTCGACGAGCCGCTCGAAGGGGAGGTCCGCGTGGCCGAAGGCTCCGATGTCGCCGTCGCGTACCCGCGTCAGCAACTCCGCGAACGTCTCGGCGCTCTCGACCCGCGTGCGGAGCACGAGCGTGTTGACGAACATTCCGACCAGGTTGTCGAGAGCGCGTTCGCCACGTCCGGCGATCGGCGCGCCGACGGCGATATCGTCCGACGCGGACAAGCGGGCCAACAGGAGCGCGAAGGCAGCGTGCGCCACCATGAAGACCGTGGCTCCGTGTTCACGCGCCAACCGCTCTATGCCGCTGTGGATCTCGGGGTCGATGGTGAAGCCCACGGATCCCCCGGCGTAGGACTGCTCGGTCCGGCGTGGGCGGTCGAAGGGGAGTTTCAGCTCGTCCGGGAGACCGTCGAGCGTCCGCGTCCAGTACTCGAGTTGGCGTCGGGCGAGGGACTCGGGCTCGTCCTCGCTGCCGAGGACCGCCCTGTGCCACAGACTGTAGTCGGCATACTGGACCTCGAGCGGAATCCACTCCGGACTCCGGGACTCTGCTCGGGCCGCGTACGCGGTCATGACATCCCCGCCGAGAGGTCCGAACGACCAACCGTCGGCGGCGATGTGATGCAGCGTGATCGCCAGGACATGTTCGCCGGAACCGGTACGGAACAGCGTGGCCCGCACCGGCAGGTCCTCGGACAAGTCGAACCCGCGCGAGGCGAATGCGATCATCCGGGAATCGAGCTCGCCCTCCGGGACCTCCACGACCTCGAGGGGCATCGAGAGATCCGCCGCGGACACGACGACCTGAGCGGGTCCGCCGTCCGTGTCGGGGAAAACGGTACGAAGCGACTCGTGACGTCCGACTACGTCGTCGAGTGCCTGCGACAGCGCTGCGACATCGAGAGCACCGGACATGCGGACCGCGAGCGGCAGGTTGTAGGCGGGCGAGGCCGGGTCGAACTGGTTGATGAACCACATCCGCTGCTGCGCCGGTGACAGCGGTATCCGGGCCGGCCGCTGCACCGCGGACAGCACCGGGCGCGCGCCTCCTGCGGCCGTGGGCTCGGCGAGGCGAAGCGCCAACTCCGCGACCGTGGGCGCGGTGAACACATCGCGCACAGAGATTCCGGTGCCCGAGAACTCACCGAGCCGCGCCGCCACCCGTGTGACGGAGAGGGAGTTGCCGCCGAGGTCGAAGAAGTTGTCGTGCGCACCGACCCGGCCCGAGCCGAGCACGTCTGCGAACACTGCAGCGACCGTGCGCTCGGCCGCATTTCGCGGTGCGATGTACTCGGTGGCAACGCGGAATTCAGGAGCGGGCAACTCTTTGCGATCGAGCTTTCCGCTGGTGTTCAGCGGGAACTCGTCGAGCACTGTGACCGCGGACGGCACCATGTACGACGGCAGGGATTCGGAAGCCTGTCGGCGTAGCTCCACAACGTCCAGCTCGCCTCCGGGTGTACCGACGACGTACGCGACCAGATGATCGCCGACGGTGGTATCGGAGTACACCGACACGACGGCACCCGTGACCGCCGGGTGCGACCGGAGCACTGTCTCGATCTCGCCGAGTTCGATGCGCTGACCACGGAACTTCACCTGGAAGTCGGTACGTCCGATGTAGACGAGCGATCCCGCCGACGTCCATCGCACGAGGTCGCCGGTGCGGTACATGCGCTCACCCGTGCGTCCGAACGGGTTCGCGACGAATCGATCGGAGGTGAGGTCGACGCGGCCGAGGTATCCACGTGCGAGCTGAGCACCGCCGAGGTAGAGCTCACCCGGAACACCGACGGGAACGGGGTGCAGCCGGGAATCGAGCACGTAGACCTGTGTGTTCCATTCAGGCACACCGATCGGCACGTCCGTGGTGTCGGCTTCACCGGTCTTCCAGTACGTCACCGACACCGCGGCCTCGGTGGGCCCGTACAGGTTGTGCAGTCCGGCCGCGAAGAGTTCCCGGAAACGCAGGACAGTCGCGGGCGGCAGCGCTTCGCCGATGACGAACACGTGCCGCAGCGAACGGCACGACCCCACGGCGGCGGCCGCGACGAACACGTCGAGCATGGACGGCACGAAATCGGTGACCGTCACCGAACGCTCGTCGATGACCCGAGTCAGATAGGCGGGCTCTCGATGCCCGTCCGGAGTGGCCAGCACCATGGTGGCACCCACCTGCAGGGGCCAGAAGTAGCCCCACAACGACACGTCGAACGTGGTTGCGGTCTTCTGCAACCACACATCCCGATCGGTGAGTGCGTACTCCGACTGCATCCAGAACAGTTGATTCACGATGGCCGCATGCGGTACCGCGACTCCCTTGGGCTTGCCGGTGGACCCGGACGTGTAGATGACGTACGCAGGGTGTGCAGGCCGCAACGGTTCGATACGTTCTGCGTCGGTCAACGGCACCGCGGAGACACCCGAAAGGTCGAGAGTGTCGAGGTCCGACACGGGGATCCCGTTCGGCAGGTCCGGTCGGTCGGCCGAGGTGGTCAGCACGCACACCGGCTGTGCCGACGCGAGCACGTAACTCGTTCGCTCCGCCGGGTGATCGGGATCGACCGGCACGTATGCACCACCGGCCTTGAGTACGGCGTAGATTCCGACGACCAGTTCCAGCGACCGCCGCATCGCCACGGCCACTCGGGTTTCGGGTGCCACACCCAGTGTGATCAGATGCCGGGCCAGCTGGTTCGCGCGCGCGTCGAGGGCTGCGTACGTCAGCACGTGACCGTCGAAATCGACAGCAACAGCATCGGGTGTACGCGCCGCCTGCGCCTCGAACGACGTCAGCAGCGTCGACTCCGGCACGTGGTGGTCGGTGGCGTTCCAGTCGTGCATCACGCGCGCGTACTCGCCCGGTATGAATCCGGTGACCTCGGCTACCGCGGCGGAGGGCTCTGCGATCAACGCACGGATGACCGAATCGAGCCGCGCCGCAATCAGCTTCGCTTCGTCGCGCTCGAAGGTGTCCGGCAGGTAGGCCACCCCGAGCCGCAGGGTGTCATCGACCTGGGCCATCAGGCTCAATGGGTAGTGGGTGACACTGTGCACCTCGACCGAGTCCACGCGCATCCCGACGATATCGGTCTGCGCCTGCAGCGCCGCCTGATCCACTGGGTACGACTCGAAGACGGTGAGCGTGTCGAACAGCACCCCGACCCCCGCCTCGGCCTGGATTTCCGTCAGGCCGAGATAGTGGTGATCGAGCAAATCGGCCTGCTGCCCCTGCACCCGGGCCAGCAACCCGGCCACCGACTCGTCGGCGTCGATTCGTACCCGGACCGGGACGGTGTTGATGAAGAGCCCGACCATCGATTCGATCCCGGGGATGTGCGGGGGGCGGCCCGAGACGGTGGCGCCGAATACGACGTCGTCCTGTCCGGTGAGTCGCCTGAGCAGCAGAGCCCAGGCAGTCTGGATCACCGTGTTCGGCGTGACGCCGTGCTGTCGGGCGGCCGACAGCAGCTCGGCGGTGTCCGCCTCGGAAAAGTGGATCGGAACTTCCTCCGGGTCCACCGTCACGGTGCCGCCGGTGCGGGCGGGCGCGAGCAGAGTCGGCTCGTCGAGCCCTTCCAAGGCGTGCGCCCACGCGGCCCGCGAGGCGGAGGGGTCTCGGCGTGCCAGCCAGTCGAGGTATTCCCGGTACGGCCGGACCGCCGGTAGCGCGGACTGATCGCCCGCGGTCGCGTAAAGCACCAGCAGGTCCTGGACGATCAGGGGGATGGACCATCCGTCGAGGAGGATGTGGTGGTTGGTCATCGCCAACTCGTGCCGCTCGGCGCCCGTGCGCACGAGCAGCAGACGCAGCAGCGGCGCGTCGGACAGGTCGAACGGTGCGGTCCGGTTGTCTGCGACCAGCGCCTCGAGTTCCCCTTCCGCGGAAACACTCTCACGGCCCGACAGGTCGACCACGGTCAGTGGGACCTCCACCCCGCGCAGGGGGATCTGCGCCGTGACGTCGCCGTCCTGTACGAACACCACCCGCAGGTTGGAATACCGCTCCAGGAGCGCAGCGGCGGCGGCCCGCATCCGATCCGCCGACACGTCACCGAGCAGGGTCATCCGCAGCTGAGAATGGTAGACATCGACACTGTGCTCGGCGGCCAACAGCGAATGGAAGTGGAAACCGGCCTGCAGCGGCGACAGCGCCCACACATCCTCGAGGGTCGGGTACGCCCGCTCCCAGACCTCGATCTGAGACTGGCTGAGCGCCACCGTACCGATGTCCGACGGGGTCAGTCCCCCACCGGACCCGGCGACGACGTGCTCGATCTGTGAGGCAAGCGCCTGCTGCCACAGATCGACGAGTTCGCGAACCTCGTCGGCTGCGAGCAGTTTACCGGCGAACCGCACTGAAGCACCGAGTTGAGGTCCAGCATCGGTATCCGTCACTCCGACATTGATCTCGATCGCTGCGGAAGCACTCATGTCCTGATCGGTGTCACCCGAGAAGACGCGCGACGACGCAAGATCCGGCACCCAGCCGAGCTCACGCATCTCCGGGGACAGATCGCCCATCCCGGTCTTTCCGAGGTAGTTGAAGACGACCTGGGGCGGGTCGAAGCCCGCGAGAACGGTGGCTGTCGCGGGATTGAGGTATCGCAGCAGTCCGTACCCGACGCCCCGGTCGGGGACCGCGAGGAGTTGCTCTTTCACCGCCTTGATCGCGGCGCCGGCCGAGGCGCCGCCGACGAGTGCGTTCTGGGTGTCCACCCCGTCCAGCGTGAGACGCACCGGATACACGCTGGTGAACCAGCCCACGGTACGAGACAGATCGGCGCCCGGCACGACCGACTCCTCGCGGCCGTGACCCTCGAGGGTGATGTACGCAGAGGCGGCGTGCACCCCGCGCGCACGGCGCCACTCGGTGAGGGCCACCGCGAAACCGGCAAGCAGCGAATCACCGACCGAGCACCGGAAGGCCTCCGGCACGCGGGCCAGCAGCGTGCCCGTGATCTCGGTGGACAGCTCGACGTGCAGCTCCTGCGTGGTCGAGGTCCGGTCCCGCACCGGATCGAGAGCCCTGTCGCCGAGGAGCGGGTCCGGAGCGTCGACGACGCTTCGCCAGTAGTCGAACTGCGCGAGGGTGGACGGCTGGCGGGCAGCCTCGGACAACCCGTGCGACCACCGCCGCAACGACGTACCGACCTCCGGCAGGTTCGGAGCGTGACCGGCTGCGACGGCACCTCCCGCCGCAACGAGGTCCGGCACGATGATCCGCCAGGAGACGCCGTCGACGACCAGGTGATGAGCAACCACGAGGAGCCGCCCGGGCCGGGTCGCACCACGATCCAACCAGACGAACTGCGTGAGCACCGGGGTCTCGAAGTCGAACCGGTCGGCCGCGGCGGAGAGTTCGCGGTCGATCAGCGCATCGAAGGCTGCGTCGTCGAGGTCGGGGTCCACCGGCACCGTCGTGACCAGTCGATCGGCGTCGACGGCACCGGCGGGCAACACCGAGTGACGTACGTCCGCACCGTCGCGGACCAGTCGGGACCGCAGCGCGTCGTGCCTGTCGAGCACTGCCTGAACCGTCGCGACGATGTCCGATCGTTCGATCCCGGTCGGCAGCGTGAGTAGCACGGACTGCGAATACCGGCCCACCGGACCCGACCGGTCTAACAGTGATCGGACAACCGGGGTCAGCTCGACGTTCCCCACGCCGCCACCCGCCAGTTCGGCGAGCGCGAGCCGGTCCGCCGACGCGGCGGTAGCCACTTCGGCGAGCGCGGCAATGCTCTTGCGCTCGAACACGTCCCGTGGGGTGAACACGATCCCCGCGGCCTTGGCTCGCGACACCAGCTGGATCGATACGATGCTGTCGCCGCCGAGAGCGAAGAACGAGTCGTTCACCCCCAGGTCGTCGACGCCGAGCGCCTCCCGGAACAAGGCCGCGAGTGTTTCCTCCATCGGAGTACGTGGCTCCACTCGGGCGACCGCGACGTCGCCGACGGCCGGAGCAGGCAATGCCGCTCGATCCAGTTTGCCGCTCGCGTTGAGCGGGAAGGCGTCGAGCGTGACGAACCCGTCCGGAATCATGTATTCGGGCAGCCGACTCTCGGCATACGCCGTCAGAGCCTGTGTGTCGACTGTCGCGCCCGTACGTGTGACGAGGTAGGCCACCAATTGTTCGCTCGCCGCTCCGGAGTACACGGTCACGACCGCCTGGGCAACCGGGTCGGCCGACTCGAGTACCGCCTCGATCTCACCGAGCTCGATCCGCAGTCCGCGCAGCTTGACCTGAAAATCGTTGCGGCCGAGGTATTCCAATTCGCCCCGGCTATTCCAGCGAAGACGGTCACCGGTCCGGTACATCCGAGTGCCTGGCGCGTCGAAGGGGTTGGCCACGAACCGATCGGCAGTGAGGTCGGGGCGTCCCGCGTATCCGCGAGACACCTGGGTGCCGGCCAGGTACAACTCGCCGGTCACTCCGGCAGGACTGGGGTGGAGCCGCTGGTCCAACACGTAGGCTCGGGTGTTCCACACCGGTGTACCCACGGTGACGATGCCCGAGTTCGAGGTGTCCACCCATGAGGTGGTGGAGGCGGGCGCGACCTCCGCGGGACCGTACGCGTTGAGGACGGCAGCGTCGGAGACGGCCGCGAACCGCCGCGCCACATTGACGGACAGTGCCTCGCCGCCGACGAACACGGTACGCAGCGAGGAGAACCGGGACGGCACGATCACGTCGGTGAAGACGGCGAGCATCGACGGGACGAAATGTATCGCCGTGATCTGCTCGGTGTCGACCAGTTCCGCGAGGTAGTCGGGATCCTTGTGTCCGTCCGGTTCCGCGATCACGACGCGTGCTCCCACAGCCAGGGGCCACAACAATTCCCAGAGGGATGCGTCGAACGACTGTGGTGTCTTGACGACAACCCGATCGGTCTCGTCCAGCGCGCCGAGAGACATCAGGAACTCGAAGTGGCTTCCGAGACCGGCGTGCGAGACGGCCACTCCCTTGGGTCGGCCGGTCGAACCCGAGGTGAAGATGACGTAGGCGAGGTTGTCGGCCGCGAGTGGCCGCAGCCGGTCGCGGTCCGTCACCGGGGCATCGTCGAACCGGTCGAGTTCGAGACCGTCCATCGGGAGCACCCGGACTCCGGAGTCTGCCTCGAACTCGCCTCGAACTGCGGTCAGGACGAGAACCGGGTCGGAGGCCTCGATGACGTGGGCCGCTCGCTCCGCCGGAAGGTCGACGTCGAGTGGCACGTACGCCGCGCCACTCCGCAGCACAGCGTGCAGGGCGATCAGAAACTCGATCGACCGGCGGGCTGCGACCGCGACGGTGGTTTCGGTTCCGGCGCCTTCGGCGATGAGTGTGCGGGCCAACCGGTTGACCCGCGAGTTGAATTCCCGGTACGTCAAAGACACGTCGCGGTACACCACCGCCACCGCATCAGGTGTCCGTGCAGCCTGCTCGTCGTAGCGGGCGAGGTAGGGCCGCTCGCTCAACCCCACGTCCGTGGCGTTCCATTCGCGCAGTACGCGAACCAGTTCCCGTTGATCCAGCACCGGCAGGTCGCCCACCGCCGTGCCCGGATCGGCCAGCGCCGCCGCCACGATCCGCGCGAAACGGTCCGCGAACGACTCCACCGTGTCACGGTCGAACAGATCGACCGCGTACGTGAACGCACCGGTGAGACCGGACACGGTGCCGCGCTCGTCTCGGATCTCGGTGAGGGTCACGTCCAGATCGAATTTCGCGATCTCCGGATTCATCTCGACGGCGCTCACCGTCAGACCCGGCAGTTCCAGCACTCCCGGTTCGAAGTTCTCGTATGACAGACCCACCTGGAACAGAGGGGGACGGGCTGTGGACCGGGCGGGTTCGAGTACCTCCACGAGACGCTCGAACGGCAGATCGGCGTGCGCGAACGCGGCGAGGTCGAACTCCCGCACCTGTGCGAGCAAGTCGGCGAATGACAGGTCACCGGATACGCGCGCGCGCAGGGTGAGGGTGTTGACGAACATGCCGACGAGGTCCTGCAGGGAGGGTTCGCCACGGCCGGCGACGGGCGTGCCCACGGTGACGTCCACCGCGTTCGACAGTCGCGAGAGCAGAACCGACAGCGCGGCGTGCCACACCATGAACGGCGTGGCAGCGGAGCGGGCCGCGAGGTCGGCGACGGCTTTCGCCGTGGCTTGGTCGACCGAGAACGATACCGTCGCACCCGAATTCGTCGGGACGGCTGGGCGGGGTCGATCAGCAGGCAACTCCAGCAGGTCGGGGATGCCGTCGAGCGCCGCGGACCAGAATTCGATCTGCTCGGCAGCCTGCGACCGGCCGTCGGTCTCGTCGCCGAGGAACTCCGCCTGCCAGTAGCTGTAGTCCGCGTACTGCACGTCCAACGGCGCCCACGACGGTGCCCGCCCAGCCGTACGCGCCGTGTAGGCGAGCAGGATGTCACGTGCGAGCGGGGCCATCGACGATCCGTCGGCGGAGATGTGGTGCACCACCACGGCCAGCACGTGTTCGTCGGCGGACAGTCGCAGCAATGCCGCGCGCAGCGGCACCGCGGATGTGACGTCGAAGCCCTCGGTGGCGAGCGCCACGAGTCGCGCCGGCAGCTCCGCCTCGGCAATCGGCTGCACGTCGAGATCGAGGGACACCTCGTCGGCGCCGACGATCACCTGATGCGGGCCGTCCGTCGAGTCCGGGTACAGGGTACGCAGGGACTCGTGCCGGTCGAGGACGTCGCGGATCGCCGAACGCAGTCCGTCGCCGTCGAGAATGCCGGACAGCCGCAGGGCGAAGGGCATGTTGTAGGCCGCGGATGCAGTATCGAACTGGTTGAGGAACCACATGCGACGTTGCGCCGGGGACAGCGGAATTCGTCCGGCACGCGTGACGGCGACCAGTGGGGCACGTGGTGCCGTCGGCACTGTTCCCTCGATACGCTCCGCGAGGGCCCCGACGGTGGGGGCATCGAACAGGTCACGCAGGGCGAGCGGCGCACCCAGCTCGGCCCGAATACGCGAGGTGACCCGCGTGGCGACGAGCGAGTTACCGCCGACGTCGAAGAAGTTGTCCCGGAGGCCGATACGGTCGAGACCGAGAACCTCGGCGAAGATCTCCGCGAGGTTGGCCTCGACGGATGTGCGCGGGGCCACGTACTCCGTGGCGGAACCGCCGAATTCGGGTGCGGGCAGCGCCTTGCGATCGAGCTTTCCACTGGTATTGAGCGGGAATTCGTCGACGACCATCAGCGCTGCCGGAATCATGTATGCCGGCAGGGACGCGGCCGTGCACTCTCGAAGTCGCGTGGTATCGAGGTCGTGTCCCGGCTCGGGCACGACGTACGCGACGAGGTGATCGCCGGTGCCGGGATCGGAATGGACCTGCACGGCAGCGCTGGTGACCGACGGGTGTGCCCGCAGGACGAATTCGATCTCGCCGAGTTCGATGCGCTGACCTCGGAACTTGACCTGGAAGTCGGTGCGCCCGATGTATTCGAGTGCACCCGCCGACGTCCATCGCACGAGGTCGCCGGTGCGGTACATGCGCAGGCCGGCAGTGAACGGATTGGCCACGAACCGGTCCGAGGTGAGATCGACGCGGCCGAGGTATCCCCGGGCCAGCTGCTCGCCCGCCAGATAGAGCTCACCGGCAACGCCGGGGGGCACCGGGTGCAGGCGCGAATCGAGAACGTAAACCTGGGTGTTCCACTCGGGCACGCCGATCGGTACCGTGCCGGTGACCGTGGTCGCGGTGTCCCAGTACGTGACCGAGACTGCAGCCTCGGTGGGCCCGTACAGGTTGTGGTCGCCACTCCTGGCAGCCCACGCGCGCGGTCCGATCCGGCGTGCACTCCGGGCTCCATCAGCGAGGACGTGCCCAGGTCGCACCGGACGTGCGAGGCCACAGTACCGACACGTGATGCACCCGGCACGTCCCGTACAGGTTGTGCAGTCCGGCATCGGACAGCGCCCGGAACCGCGTGACGGTCTCCGGCGGCAGCGCCTCCCCGATCACGAAGACGTGCCGCAGGGTGGCGCACGAGGTGGTGGGCACGGACGCGACGAAGGCGTCGAGCATCGAGGGCACGAAGTCCGTGACCGTGACACCGTGCTCGTCGATGACCCGGGCGAGGTACTCGGGGTCGCGGTGACCGTCCGGGGTGGCCAGCACCATCGTGGCGCCCGTGTGCAGCGGCCAGAAGTAACCCCACAGTGATACGTCGAATGTGGTTGCGGTCTTCTGCAGTAGCACGTCTCGCTCGGTGAGCGCGTATTCCGACTGCATCCACAGGAGCTGATTGACGATCCCGCGGTGCGGCACCGACACCCCCTTGGGCCGCCCGGTGGAGCCCGAGGTGTAGATGACGTATGCGGGGTTGTCCGGGCGGAGCGGTGCCAGTCGGTCGGAGTCGGTGACGGGTTCGCCGGAACAGGAATCCAGCGCGATCCGATCGATCTCGACGAATGACGAACCCGCGGGCAGTGCGCCGCGGTCGGCGGAGGTCGTGAGCACGCAGACTGGTTGTGCGGAGTCGAGCACATACCCGATCCGGTCGGTCGGGTGATCGGGATCGACCGGCACGTAGGCACCGCCGGCCTTGACGATTGCGTACATGCCCACCAGCAGGTCCGGTGAGCGCCGCATCGCCAGCCCGACACGCGATTCGGGCCCCACCCCTCGGTCGATCAGATGCCGCGCCAGACTGTTTGCGCGGCAATCGAGTTGGGAATACGACAGCGTGACGTCTCCGAATACCACAGCCACCGCATCCGGTGTGCGGGCAACCTGCGCGTCGAACAGCTCGGGCAGACACATCGCAGGCACGCGGTGCTCGGTGTCGTTCCACGTGCCGAGGAGACGGTCACGTTCGACGGCGTGGAGAAGGGGAAGATCACCGACTGCCGTCGCGGAGGATGCCGCGACCGAGCGCAACAGGTTCACGAATCGCTCGGCCATCGACGCGATGGTCGACTCGTCGAACAGATCGGTGGCGTAGTCGAAGCCGGCCGCGAGACCACCCGGCGTCCCCGCGTCACCGAACCGTTCGGTGACGGTCAACTGGAGGTCGAATTTCGCAACATGGACATCGATTTCTGCCGCCGCGACCTCGAGGCCCGGCAGTGCGACGGAGGTCGGCGCGGTGTTCTGGAACGAGAGCATGACCTGGAACAGCGGATGACGCGCGGCGGACCGGTCGGGGCTGAGCACCTCCACGAGTCGCTCGAACGGGACGTCTGCGTGGGAGAACGCGGCAAGGTCGGCGTCGCGGACACGGTCGAGAATCTCCTCGAACGTGTCGCCCGGCTCGGCGGTCGCACGAAGCACCAGAGTGTTGACGAACATGCCCACCAGGTCGTCGAGCGCCTCCTCGCCGCGTCCGGCGACCGGGGTGCCGATGACGATGTCCGTTCCTGCGCCGAGGCGATGGAACAGCACCACGAGGGCTGTGTGGGTGACCATGAACAGCGTGGTGCCGGTGCTCTGTGCCAGATCGACGAGACGCCCGTGGACCTCGGCCGGGATCGTGAATTCGACGCGACCGCCCCGATGCGACATCTCGGCGGGCCGCGGCCTGTCGGTGGGCAGCTCGAGCATCTGGGGCACTCCGGCGAGCGCCGACTGCCAGTGGGCGATCTGCCGCGCGGACAGGCTGTCCGGGTCGTCTTCCGAACCCAGTAGTTCACGCTGCCAGAGGGTGTAGTCGGCGTACTGCACCGGGAGGGGCGCCCAGGTGGGCGCGTGACCGGCGACGCGCGCCGCGTACGCGACCATCACGTCGGCGGCCAGCGGCGTCATGGACCAGCCGTCGGCGGCGATGTGATGAACCACGAGGACGAGAACGTGCCGGTCGGACGCCTCTCGGAACAGCCCGGCGCGCAGCGGCGTGTCGGTGGTGAGGTCGAACCCGGCACCACCGAGGGCCGTCACGGCGGCGGTGAGCGACTGGGCGTCGACGTCGAGCGGGTCCGTGTCGGCCAGCACGCTCACGGCGGGCATGATCAGCTGGTGAGGTCCGTCAGGGGTGTCGGGGAAGACGGTGCGCAGCGCCTCGTGCCGTTCCTGGACATCGCCGAGCGCCGCTCGCAGGGCTTCCCGGTCGAGAGCGCCGGTGAGCCGCAGGGCAATCGGCAGGTTGTAGGCGGCCGAGGCCGTGTCGAACTGGTTGAGGAACCACATCCGTTGCTGCGCAACGGAGAGGGGCACGCGGGCGGGGCGTTCCCGCGCTTCCAGCACCGGCCGCGAGTCGGCCTGCGGGCCGGCGTTCGACGCCGCGACCGCCAGGTGCGACACCGACGGCGACTGGAACAGGTCCCGGACCCCGATCCGCACACCGAGGGCGGCGTTCACTCGGGACACGACCTGGGTGGCCATCAGCGAGTTGCCGCCGAGTTCGAAGAAACTGGTGTCGACGCTCAGTTCGGGGAGACCGAGGACGTCGCGGAAGATCCCGAGGAGGATCTCCTCGGTGACCGTTCGCGGGCGCACGATGTCGGCCGAGCGTGCGGCGAATACCGGTGCGGGCAGGGCGTTGCGGTCGAGTTTGCCCGCCGGGGTCAGCGGCAGCGAATCCAACACCATGATCGACGACGGCACCATGTACCCCGGCAACCGCTCCCCCACGAACTCCGCCAGCACACGCGTGTCCACGTTCGCCCCGGGCGCGGGAAGCACATACGACACCAGCCGGCTGCCGGTGCCGTCGTCGAATCCGACCGTGTGCGCGAACTCCACCACCGGATGCGCAGCCAGCGCGGCGTCGATCTCGCCCAATTCGATCCGGAACCCCCGGATCTTCACCTGAAAATCACTGCGGCCGAGAAACTCCAGAACCGGAGGCCCGTCCGGGGCGGTCACCCAGCGGACCACGTCACCCGTGCGGTACATCCGCTCGCCGGTGCCGAACGGACTCGCCACGAACCGCTCCGCCGTCAGCCCGGCCCAATGCACATACCCGCGAGCCAAGCTGGACCCGAGGACGTAGAGTTCGCCCCGCACCCCGGCCGGGACCGGACGCAACCGGTGGTCGAGGACGACGAGGTCGACACCCACGGTCGGTGACCCGATGGTCACCGGCTGCCCGGGTCCCAGCGGTCCAGTGGCGGACGACATGATCGTCGTCTCACTCGGACCGTACGCATTGACCATGATCCGGCCCGGCGCCCACCGCGCCACCAACTCCGGCGGACACACGTCACCCGCAACCACCACCGTTTTCAGATGGTCCAGACCGCGGTGATCGAGTGACGCCAGTGCCGCCGGCGTGCAGAACGCATGCGTCACCCGCTGCTCGGCAATCAGTTCCGCCAATTCGGTGCCACCGTAAATCGTGGTCGGCGCCACCACCAGAGTCGCACCCGCACACACCGCCATCACCAGCTCGAACACCGACGCATCGAAACTCGGCGACGCGAAATGCAACACCCGCGAACCCGACGACACCGCCAGACGGTCCCGCTCGTCCGCCGCCAGATTCACCACACCCCGATGCGTGACCGCCACACCCTTTGGCCTGCCCGTCGACCCTGAGGTGTAAATCACATACGCCGGATGGTCGACCGACAACGGCCGCGTCCGATCGGCGTCCGTGACGGCATCCGACGGGTACGAGGCCGCGGCCGCCCGAAACTCGTCGTCGTCCAGGACGATCCAGTGCGTGCACTCCGGCAACCCGTCCCGCAGCGCGGCGGTGGTGATGCCGATAGGCGCACCACAATCCTCCAGCATGAACGCGATGCGGTCGGCCGGATAGCTCGGATCGACCGGGACGAACGCCGCCCCCGCCTTCGCCACCGCCCACACACTCGACACCGACTCGCGCGACCGCGGCAACGCCACCGCCACCATGACCTCCGGGCCGACCTGGAGGTCGATCAGTAACCGCGCCATCCGGTTCGACGTTTCGTCCAGGTCGCGGTAACTCAGGGTGTCGGCGGAGATGCCGTGCCCGGGTGCGACGAGCGCCTCCCCGTCAGGGTTGCCGAGAACGGCACCCGCGAGCAGGTCGGGCAGAGTGACCGGTGCGAATCCGGCGCGGCCGGTAGCGGGAACGAGGGTGCGGCTCTCGTCGTCGTCGAGGATGCCGAGGTCGCCGACCCGTCGAGGTTCATCGGTGTCGGAGGTGAGGAACGCTCCGAGGAACCGGGTGAAGCGAGTGTGATGGGCGCGGAGGGTGTCTTCGGAGTACAGGTCCGGGTTGGCCTCGAGGTCCAGGTTGAGGCTGGTGCCGGCAACCCCGTGATAGACGTTGACCGCGAGGTCGGTGATCGGTCCGGTGGACAGCAGTTCGAGCCTGCCGACGATGCCGCCGAGGGTGATCTCGTCGTGGAACAGCATGACGTTGATCAGGGGGCCGTAGAAGCCCTGGTGGTCGGTGGCCGCGTCCCGCCGGATGTCGATGTGCGGGTAGCGCTGGTGGCGGAGCGCCGCGGTGACCTCTAGCCGGACCGCCGCCACCAGCTCGGCGTTGGTCATGTCCGGGCGGACGTGCAGGCGCAGCGGGACGACATTGGAGACCATGCCGCCGGAGCGGCGGAGCAGCGCGGTGGTGCGGGCGGTGACGGGCAGGCTGACCGCGACCTCTTCGCGTCCGGTCATCCGGGACAGGTACGCGGCGAACGCAGCGACGATTTCGAACGCCGTCGACGAATCGTGCCTGTCCGTGGCGGCCTCGAGGTGGTCGACGAGGGCGCCGGGGATCTGCCCGCCCGTTGTCCGGCTTCGTGCCCGCGCGGGTGCGGAGCGGTCGACGAGGCTGTGCGGTTCACCGATCGTGGACACCCGAGCGGACCAGTACTCCTGGTCGGTGCGGTAGCGCGGCGAGATCCGGTAGTCGTCGTCGACCCGGGCGACGTCGGTGAGTGCGGCCGCCGTGGACGGGGCGGCGGCACGCCCTTCGACGGCCGCGGTGTACAGCCGGGTGGTCCGGTCGATGAGCGTCATCGATCCCATGCCGTCGAGCGCGACGTGGTGGACACGGCTGTACCAGTAATGACGATCCGGCCCGGTGCACAGGACCGCCGAGGTGACGAGCCGATCGCGGCACACGTCGAGCGGAGTGGTGTACTCCTGCCGCATCCACTCCTTGGCCGCCGCCCTCGGATCGGGCTCGTGCTGCAGGTCGACGAACCTGACCGACGCGTCCAGGGTCGGATCGACCAGCTGATAGGGAACTCCGTCGACCTCGACGAGGCGGAGGAAGGCGGAGCCGAGTTCGCGGCCGGCGGTGATCAGCGACTCCGACAGCAACGCCACATCGAGGACACCCACCAGTTCCACGCACTGCGCGATGGTGACGGGCACGTCGGGATCGAGCTGCTGGGCGAACCACATCCCCCGCTGAGCGGTGGAGAGTGGGAATGCACCGTCCGGAATACGACTCGCGGCGGTCACGTCACCACCCGGCACAGCTTCGACCACCTTGTTCGTCCTCTTTCCCACTCCGGCGGTGGGCAGGGCACCCACCGGCCACCCAAGAAACTCATAGTGACCTGCGAACCTGGGAATTTACCGAACCTTACCCGGGAGTACGCTTCAGGTTCCTATCGGACGTACGGTTCATACCGTTTCAGGGCGTCCCAGAATGTGGACGGACCGCGTCTTTGCCCATGGTCACCATGTTTCGAAGCACCTTACCCAGCACTGCCCACTCCTTCCGCGGAAGGAATGGGGCAGCGGTTGGTGCCGGGTGCTATCGGCCCGCCACACCTCTGATCTTGGCGATGCGGTTGCGCAACCCCCACTGAGTGACCTTGAGGAGCGCTTCGCGGACGATGCCGCCGCTCATCTTCGATTCACCGATCTCCCGCTCAGTGAACGTGATGGGAACCTCGCGCACGATGAAGCCCTCCTGGATCGCCCGCCAGGCCAGGTCGACCTGGAAGCAATACCCGTGCGACTCCACCGCACCGAGGTCGAGCTTCTCGAGCACCTCACGGCGGTATGCGCGGTAACCGCCGGTGATGTCCTTGATCTTCACGCCCAGCGCCAACCGCGAGTAGATGTTGCCGCCCCGCGAGAGCCACTCGCGATGCTTCGGCCAGTTCACCACCGTGCCGCCCGGCACGTACCGCGAACCGAGGACGAGGTCGGCGCCCGCATCGACCTGGTCGAGGAGACGATGCAACTGCTCGGGCGCGTGGCTGCCGTCGGCGTCCATCTCGACGAGGACGGAGTAGTCGCGGTCCAGGCCCCAGCGGAAACCGGCGATGTAGGCGGCGCCGAGGCCGTTCTTCTCCGTGCGGTGCATCACGTGGATGCGGCGGGCCTCGTCGTTCGACGCGAGGGCGTCCGCGACATCGCCGGTGCCGTCGGGGCTGCCGTCGTCGACGACGAGAACGTGCGCCTCGGGAAGGGCCGCGTGCAGGCGTCCGACGATCAGGCCGAGATTCTCCCGCTCGTCATACGTCGGAATGATCACCAGAGTCCGTGCGCTCGGTGCCCCGCTCTGCCCGGATTCGGTCTCCGATGTCATGAGGATCCTCCCTGCCGGCAACCGCCGGCGCCTTCTCGGTACTGCCCTGAATCGATGTGCGAACTTCTCGTCGTCGTCGCACCACGGCGAAGGCGACGGCAGCGACGGCGCCGAGGCAGAGGAGCACCTCCGGAATCGGGCCGAGCCGACTTGCCAGCGTAATACCGGTGCGCAGCGGCACCTGCGACACCAGGGCAGCGGGCACGAAAAGCGGTGTTTCCTGCACCGTGGATCCATCGGGGGCGATGATCGCGCTCACACCGCTGGTCGCTGCCACGACGACGGCTCGTCCGTGCTCCACCGCCCGCACCTTCGACATCGCGAGCTGCTGGTACGTCATCTCGGTGTCCCCGAACGTGGCGTTGTTGGTGGGGACGGCGAGCAGTTCCGCGCCGCTGCCCACCGACTGCTCGAACGCCCGGTCGAAGGCCACCTCGTAGCAGGTCGCGACACCCACCGCGATGCCGTTCGCGTGGACGACACCGTCCCCGTCGCCGGGAACGAAGTTGCCTGCCCGGTCGGCGTACGAGGAGAAGTGCCGGAAGAACCCGCGATACGGCAGGTACTCGCCGAACGGCTGGATGATCTTCTTGTCGTGCCGTTCCTGCGGTCCCGCCTCGCCGTCCCACACGATCACCGAGTTGGTGGTGGTGCGGTCGGAGTTCACGAGCACCGTCCCCACCAGGATGGGTGCACCGATCGCCTCGGACGCCCGCGTGATGTCGGCGGCGGCGTCGGCATTGCGCAGCGGATCGATATCCGAGGCGTTCTCCGGCCAGATCACGAGGTCGGGTTGCGGCGCCGCGCCCGACGCGACGTCGGCCGCCAGTTGGAGGGTGCGGTTGACGTGGTTGTCGAGGACGCGTTTGCGTTGGTCGTTGAAGTCGAGTCCGAGTTTGGGGACGCTGCCCTGGATGGCGGCGACGGTGACGGTCCGGTCGCCCGAGTCCGTACCCGGCAGCGTCGGCCACAGCGCGAGCGAGACGACCGTCGCGGCGAGGGCGGCAACCAGTCCCCCGGCCAGGGGACGCATCCAGTTCTCGGCGCCGCCCGCCCGGGCCCGCACCGTCACGGCGACCGACGCGATCCCGGCACCGGTCAACGCGATCGCGAAACTGAGCAGCGGGGAGCCGCCGATGCTGGCGAGCGGCAGGAACCAGCCCTCCGATTGGCCGAACGCGAGCCGACCCCACGGGAAACCGCCGAACGGCACACTGGAGCGGAGCCATTCGGTGAGCGACCAGCACGCGGCGATCCACAACGGTGCCCAGCGCAGCCGGGACACGAGCACCGCGAGCATTCCGAACAGTCCGATGAACAGCGACTCGACCGCCGCGAGCGCAAGCCACGGGAGGGCTCCGACGAACACCCCGATCCACGGCAGCAGTGGGACGAGGAAGCCGAGTCCCGCGAGGTAGCCGTAGCCGAAGCCCGCGCGCAGTCGCGGTGCCGCACCACCGCCGCCGGTGAGGACCAGCGTCAGCAGGGCGATGCCGACGGGCGCGAGGAACCAGAGCGGCCGGGGCGGGAACCCGGCGAACACGAGGTATCCCGCGGCCACCGACAAGGCGGAGCGCACCAGCACCCCGCGTTTGCCGGTGGTCCAGCGCGTCATCGCGTTACCGCTCATGGACGACGCTCCCCCGGTGCACCGAACGCAGCAGCACCGGTGTGGGCGCATCGTCCTCGAGACGCGGCAGGGCCGGCACCCGGGACCGGGGGTCGGTCGACCACCGCTGCACGGAGTCCTTGGGAGCACTGACGACGAGTTCACCCGCATCCCACACGGCGTAGGAGGCCGGCGCGCCCGGGTCGAGGGTTCCGGCGAGACCGTCGCGGACCCCGCCGGCGCGCCACGCACCGCGCGTGGCGGCCGAGAACGCCGCCCGCGGGGAGATGCCGCTGCCCGGTGTGCGGTGGTTGACCGCCGCGCGGAGCATCGCCCAGGGTTCGACCGGGGTGACCGGCGCGTCCGAGCTCAGGGCCAGCGACACCCCTGCGGACGCGGCCCCGGCGAACGGGTTGAGGGTCAGGGCGCGCTCGGTTCCGAGGCGCTGCGCGTAGAGGCCGTCCGGCCCACCCCACAGCGCGTCGAACGCGGGCTGGACGCTGGCGATCACACCCCACTGCGCCAGCCGCGCGGCGTCCTCGCCGGTCATCATCTCGGCGTGTTCGAGCCGGTGCCCGGCCGCCGCGACCGCGGGACCGCCCAGCTCGTCGGCGACGACGCCGAACGCGTCGACGGCGGCCCGGACGGCGGCGTCACCGATGACGTGGAACCCGGCCTGGATCTTGGCGATCGTGCAGGCGCGGACATGCGCGGCGATTTCGTCGACGCCGAGGTAGCTCTTGCCGGTGGCGCCGTCCCGATCCGCATAGGGTGCGCTGAGCCACGCGGTGTGCGACCCGAGGGATCCGTCGATGAACAGGTCGCCGCCCAGTGCGTGGGCGCCGGTGACGTCCAGCACCTTCCGGGCCTCGTCGGCGTCGGTCACCGCTTGGCCCCAGTAGCCGCGGACCTCGACGCCGTGCGGGGTGGACAGGAGTTCACGGAAGTCGTCGAGCCCGGCGATGTCGGGTCCGCCGCACTCGTGCACCGCGACGATGCCGCGGGAGGCGATGGTGTCGAGGGCAGCGATGCGGGCGGCGGACCGCTGCTGGGCCGTCAGCAGTGACCGTGCGACGGTTCGGGCGGCGTGGTGCGCCTCGAACGTCAGTGGCCCGTCCGACGAGAATCCGGCGGTGTCGCTCAGATCCGCGACCAACCTGCGAAGCGCGGTCGAGCACACGGCCGAGTGGACGTCGATGCGGGACAGATACACGGTGCGCCCGGGTGCGGCCTCGTCGACTTGCGCGGTGGTCGGACCGGTTTCTTCCGGCCACACCGACTCGTCCCAGCCGTGCCCCCAGATGACGGCGTCGGCGTGGGTGCGGGCGAACGACGCGAGCCGGTCCAGGCATTCGCGGAGCGAGCCGACACCGACCAGGTCGAGACCCACGATGTTCAAGCCGAGAGCCGTGACATGCACGTGGGTGTCGACGAATGCGGGGCTGACGAAGGCACCGCCGAGGTCGGTCACCTCCGCGTCGGGGTGCAGTGCGCGGGCCGCGCGGTCGTCGCCGACCCACGACACGACACCGTCGGTCACTGCCATCGACGTGGCGTCTGGAGCAAAGGAACTGTAGATTCGGCCGCCGACCAGCAGTTGTGTAGTCACGGGCAACCAGTCTGCCTGTTAGGGCAGGACGTGGGGATCACGGGTCGGGGTTCGGGGCCGCTCGTCGATCACTTCACCCTCGAATACCTCGTCGACTACTTCGCCTTCGATGACCTCGCCGCGACCGCCGCGGGGTGCGCGTGCGAACGCCTCGGCACCGGCAGCGACGGTTGCGGCGCGCCTGCCTGCCAGGAGGACCACGACGGGCCGAAGCATCCAGCGCGTGGGGGGCGTGAGGAACAACAGCCCGAGCACCGACGTGACCAGGCCCGGAACGAACATCAAGGCGGACCCGAGTGCGACGAGCGCGCCGTCGGCGACCGCGGCTCCGGGCGAGCCGTCCCCGCGCGCGGCACGGCGGAGGCCGTCCATCACCCGACGCCACTGCGAACGCATCAGCAGCACTCCGACCAGTGTGCCTCCGAGCAGCAGGAGCACGGTCCACAGCACGCCGATGGCATGACCGACGACGACGAGCGCGGCGATCTCCACCACTACGTACAGCAGGAACAGTGCGGCGTACATGACGCCCCCTTTCGGACGGCCCGGTTCATCGAGGGTCTGTGGATCAACCGTCTGAACGTTTCAACGTTCGACGGCGTCGTTTTTCTCCCGCCTGCAGATATCGAAGCGCTCACGATCTAACCCTCAAGTTGACATTGAGACTCTGGCCATGGTGCAGTTCACTGCGATGGGGGTCTTCCGATCCCGCGCACAACGAGGAGCCGATATGACTCGTTCCACCGTCTTCCGCCGAGCCGCAATCGTTCTCGCGTCCGCAGCAGCGTTCGGCATGCTGACCTCGGGACCGGCCTCCGCGGCACCGGTCGCCGACTTCGCGAAGGGTGCCGCCGAACTGCAGGCGCTGGCCACCGAGGTCTCCCCGGCCGCCTCCGCCGCGGTGGACGCCCTGCTCGGAGCCAGCGTCTTCATTCCGAAGGACGTGCTCGAAGTCGGACTCACCACACCGCAGGACTTCATGTACCCGTCCCCCACACTCGGGTGCGGCGTCGCCGACAATCCCGCGACGGTCACCCTGGCGAGCGCCCAGGGCGGACCGAACTTCTTCCCGCAGATCACCGCCAACCAGCTGCGATTCCAGGCCATCCCGGGCTATGTGGCGATCCCGCAGTCGTCCGACCTCAGCGTGGCCTGGATCAACCTCTCCACGTTCCAGGGCGGGATCGTCAAGCTCGACGACAAGCTGCCGATCCTGAACACCCCGCTGCTGTCGAAGATCGTCGACACCGGCAAGGGCACCGTCCTCGCCACCGTGTTCGGCACGGTCGGATACCCCGACGCCGTCACGTGCACGGTGGTCCCGACGGTCGGGACCTTCACCGTTTGACGGTAGACCGCTTCCCCACCCGCCGGCCTACGAGCCGGGTCGCACCAGGCCCGTCTCGTAGGCCAGCACCACTGCCTGCACCCGGTCTCGGACGTTCAACTTGGTGAGAATTCGTCCCACATGCGATTTGATGGTCGACTCCGAGAGGAACAGCTGAGCGGCGATCTCCGTGTTCGACAACCCCGTTGCCACCAGTTGCAGCACCTCCCGCTCGCGCTCGGTCAGCACGTCGAGGATCGCCGGATCGCGACGCGGGGCCGGACCGTCGTCGAGGAACCGCGCCAGCAGTCGCCGTGTCACCTTCGGCGACACCACGGCGTCACCCGCGGCCACACTGCGAATGGCCGACACGAGGTCTTCCGACGGGGTGTCCTTGAGCAGGAAACCGCTGGCCCCCGCCCGCAGGGCGCCCATCGCATGCTCGTCGAGGTCGAAGGTGGTCATCACCAGCACCCGGCTCGCGACACCCGACTCCAGGATCTGTGTGGTCGCGCTCACCCCGTCCACCACCGGCATCCGGACGTCCATCAGCACCACGTCCGGTTGGAGTGTGCGGACCGCGGCGACAGCGGCCGCGCCGTCGCTCGCCTCGCCGACGACGGTGATGTCGTCCTGGGCGTCGAGCACCATGGTGAGGCCCATGCGCATCAGTTCCTGGTCGTCGACGAGTAGCACGGTGATCGGCACAGCGCCAACCTAACACCGCAGGCCTCATCCGGTTCGGTCCAGCGGTGACCGGGTAGTCCAGTGCTGTGAGCTTCTCCCACGCGCTGCGGTCGGCCGTCGCCGGCCCGAAGTCTCGGTGGGCCACCCCACCGAACGGCACCGCCGAGCATCCGATCAGTATCACCACGGCATCCGTGTCCCGAGAAGAACAGCAGCGGGTGCGGGTGCGCAAGTACGTGATCGTGATGGCTCTCCGGACACTCGCGTTCGTGCTGTCCGCGGTGGTCTACGGACTGACCGGCAGCGCGTGGGCAGCGGTGGCGATCATCGGGGTGTCGCTTCCGCTGCCGTGGATCGTCGGTCTGTTCGTCGACGACCTGCCGCCGTGGGAGCAGGGCGACTCGCACCGGTAGCGTTGTCGTACGGCCCAATTCGATCCACCGGTGCGCCCGTTCGCGCATTCGTTGCTCGTCGTCGGTGCACACCCCTATGATCGAGATGGCGGCTAGTTGGAGTGCCCACAGATCGGGGTGTCCAGATGCGAATCGCGGATGTGTTGCGGAACAAAGGTCCTGCCGTGGTGACGGTGGAGCCGGGGATGTCGGTCAGCACGCTGATCGGCGAACTCGCCAGGCACAACGTCGGCGCCCTGGTGGTGACGGAAAACGACGCCGTCGTCGGAATCGTCACCGAACGCGATGTGGTGCGCCGCATCCACGAACGGGGCCCCGACATCCTGAACGGCCGGGTCGCGGACATCATGACGACGTCGGTGTTCGCGTGCCTCCCGACCGACACCGTGGACAGTCTCGCCGAGACCATGACCGAACGCCGCATCCGGCACCTGCCGGTGATCGTGGACGGACAGTTGGTCGGCATCGTCAGCATCGGCGACGTGGTGAAGAGCAGGATCGGCGAACTGCAGACCGAACGCGACCAACTCGAGTCGTACATCGACCACGGCTGAACGGGGAAACCATGTCGTTGTTCGTCGTGGAGTACACGTACAGCCCCGAAACCTCGTCGCTTCGGGACGATCACCGAACACAACATCGCGGGTGGCTCTCGGAACTGGTCCGCCGCAAGATCGTGCGTTCGACCGGGCCGCTCGCCGACGGTCACGGTGCGCTGTTCATCGTCGACGCCGAGGACGAAGACGCCGTCGCACGCCTGTTCGCGCAAGACCCGTTCGTCCAGGAGAATCTCGTCCAGAAGGTGAACATCCGCGAATGGACGCCCGCGATGGGCGAATTCAGCGAGTAGCGAAGGTCACACCGGCCGTACTCGCGCAGCGTGCCGACGTCGCGGACGGCATGCCTCGTTCACTGAAGAATTCGGTGCTGCGAGCAGAGATCTCGCCCGCACTCTCTAGGATGTGCGCGGTGTCCACAGGATTGCTGAACGAGCCGATCGATCGGCTGACGCCGTCGCCGCGACCGCACTCGATCCGGAAGCCGGCGATCCTCGCCGCGGCCGGCGCGGCGGTGGCGGCCGTACTGTTCTGGATTGTCTCCGGAAGCCTCACCGACGATGCCTACATCAGTTTGTCGGCCGCCCGGAACCTGGCGGTCCACGGGGAGTGGGCGATCGTCCACGGGCTGACCGCGAACACGTCGACGTCCCCATTGAATGTGCTCGCGCTCGGCGCACTGACATTCCTCACCAGGCTGTGGGGCCCGGGCGATCCCCTGCTCGCACTCGGAATGCTCAACGCGGCGGTCACCGGCCTGATGGGATGGGTGCTGGCGCGGATATGCCAGCGCCTGGGCATCGGGCACGGTTGGGCGTGGCTCGCCGGTGCGCTGGTGGTGTTCAATCCGTTCGTGTTGTCCGCGGTCGGGCTCGAGGTGCTGCTGATACCGGCCGCCGTCGTCGTGATGGTGTGGCTGGCACTCGAAGGCAAGGACGCCTGGTTCGGTGCGGCTGCCGGCACGGCGGTGCTGGTGCGTCTGGACCTGCTCGTGTTCGTCGTCGTCATCGCGGCCCTGTCACCGGCGATCCGCACCCAGGTGCGCCGCACCGCGGCCGGCTTCGCCGCGGTCGCCGGACCCTGGTACGTGTTCAGCTGGGTCGTCCTCGGTTCGGCTCTGCCCGATACGTTCCTGATCAAACAGGGGCAGGCCTCCGACGTGGGTGGTTTCAACTACCTCACCGGCCCGATCATGTATTTCGAATCCAACCCGTGGCGGACGGTGGCGTCGTTCGGTCCGGCCGCCCTCGCAGTTCTGCTGCTCGTGCTCGCCCTCGCCGCGTACGCCCGGGGACGGCAGCGACCGGTCCCCGTGCCGGGGCCGGTGCTCGCGCTCGGGGTGTCCGGCGTTCTCTACTACGTCGCCTACGTCGTCCTCGATACCGTGCCGTACCACTGGTATTACGTGGCGCCCGCGACGACGCTTGCGATCTTCGCGGCCCTCGTGGTCGGTCTCTACTGGACCGCCGCACGCGGCACGTCGGACCGCGGAGCCGCCGGGGCACCAGCCGTCCTGCTGCTCATGCTGGGGGCAGGCGCCGTGTATTACGACGTGGAGGGCGGTCTTCCCTGGGACGCGCCGCCCATCTTCGGCAACTGGGCGAGCGCACACGACTACGAGCGGGTCGGCCGCGCGGTCGGCGCACTGGTCGGGGATGCGCCGGTGAGATCGCCCGGCGAGATCGGCACCCTCGCGTATTTCTGCGAATGCGTCATGGTTGACGAATTCTCCGACCGCGGATTGGTGGTCGAGGACCGGTTGGTGCCCCGGCTCGCCGAGGCGAACGAACCGGCACGCACGCTGCTGCGGGGTAACTACGCCTTCTTCGACTATCGCCTCGCGCCGGTGAATCCGGCGTTCGATCTCCGGTACGGGGAGGGACACGGTCCCCGCGGGCCGATGTCGTGGGACGTGTTCTCCGCCGCGCGCGGCGTCGGCCACTTCACACTCGTTCCGCTCGCCGGCTGACCAGGGCGCCGCGGCTTCCCGACGGGCCAGCCCACCGCACCTGCACGGGTGCGACGGACGCCTCCGGACCTCCGGATGCTCCGAATATGCGGCGCAATGCGGATGTTCGCAGCTAGCTTGGGGACGACCTGATCCAGTCTCCCGAGGGCTATTTCTACTACCCCGGCGTCATTTCAGCCGCCAAGTTGCGATTGGTGCAACGCGACCTACCGCCGGCCCGGAATCACTGATCGTGACCACGATCTCGGCGCGACGTGGTGTGAGGCTCGTAATCGTTGCCCGCGCGCACCCGCTCAGACGGCGTAACGGAGCAGAGAGATTCTTTCAGGTCCCGCACGCGGGCGATCCAGTCGCCCGTGAGCACGGTCGAGTTCCGCCACCGGGGGTCGGCCATGGTGGAGGATACGACGTACTTCTGAATCCGGTTGAACTCGTCGCTAATCCCGGTACGTGGGGTCGAACCAGTCGCCGTGCATCTCGATGGAACCGTCGAGGGTGATGTTCTGGGAGATTGAGACTGTCCTCCTATACATACCGACCTCGAGGCGGCCGCAGAATCATCGCCGGCGCAGTTCCGAGCCCAGCCCGGAACGTCGCCCAGCGCAACCCGGGCGGCGTCGATGTCGTCGGTGACCTGACGACGCCGAGTAGGTCGTCAGGCCACTCCGGTAGGTCAACCCTTGATGAGATCGTCGATCTGGCCGATCGCCTGCGACGCACCCTCCACCACGCCCATGTCGAGCACCTGCTGGAGACCTTCGGCGGTCGCATAGGTGCTGACATAAGTGGCGATGGTGCTGCCATCTTTGTCCTGGAAGGAGAACTCGTTGGCGGACACGGGCATCGATTCGATCGGGGTGAAATCCGCATCGGCGAATCCGTCGGTGAAGGTGAAGCCGGCAGGCTCATCGATGGAGATGATGTTCCAGTAGCCCGCATGCTTGTCGCCTTCCGGTCCGGTCATGTAGTAGGTGACCCGACCGCCGGGGGTGAATTCATGGTCGACCACTGTCGCCGGGTAGGTCGGTGGACCCCAGATCTTCTCGAGCTGACGAGGATCGGCATAGATCTGCCAGATCCGCGCTCGAGGCGCGGCGAATTCGGCGGTGATGGTCAGGGTCAGTGCATCGGCGTCATGGCTGACGTTGGTAACGGGCATCGTTCATTCCTTTCATTGGGGTGGCGTTGCGATCAGTTCGTCGATGCGCGCAATCCGACCACGCCAGACCTGTTCCAGCTCGGCCAGCATGGACGACACCGCGCGAACTGCTTCCACATCGCCCGTGGCGAGTTGTTCACGGCCGCTGCGTCGTTTGACGAGTAAGCCGGACTTCTGGAGAACGGCGACGTGCTTCTGCACGGCAGCGAAACTCATGTCGTATTTCGCTGCCAGCGCCGAGACGGAGTGCTCGCCGGCCAGCACGCGACGCATGATGTCGCGCCTCGTTCGATCGGAAAGCGCGTGGAACAGGGCATCGGCCCGGTCCTCTTCCGTTTCTGACACAACCAGAACATACAACCGATTGGTTGTATGTGCAAGACCGGATGTTCGGGTGGATGTCTCACCCACCGGTCTCGAGGACATGCCATGACAGGCATACTCTCGGTGGGGATTTCGAGGGGCGGCCCGCGCGACCGTACGGCGTGCACGATGGTACGGGTGAGAATCCGTCACCGTACTCACATCGGCGCGTCCCGGATCTAGTCGTAGATGACGGCAACTCCCCGGTGCTCGAGGTCCGCCAGGCTGTCCCGCATGGCGTGAAGCTGTTCGGGTGAATGCCCCTCCCAGTCCGTGATCTCGCCGACTATCCTCACGGGCTCCCGAGTGCGGTAGGAGCGGGTCGGATTGCCGGGAAACCTCTTGTCGGTCACGTTCGGGTCGTCCTCCAGTGCGCCTTCCGGTTCCACGATGTAGATGCGACACCGGCCGTCGCCGGTTGCCAACTCGGCTCCCCACGCCGCGGCGTCCAGGGTGTGCGTTACATAGACGTGGTTCGAGAGGCGTCCTTCGGCATAATTCGACGGGCGCCCGGGCACCAGCACATCCCCCACCGACAGGTCCGCTTTGGTGCCGTGGAGGAGCGCACCCGACTCGTGCACTACAAAAGGTTTCGTCACGGCAACCCTTCCGTTGTTTGTTGGTTCGAAGATTGTGCAGCCCGTCAGGGGTCTTGCCGCAAGCCCCCGTCTCTGCCATATAGTGAGAGGGGGCCACACTACGTCAAGTCCCGTGGATGGAAAGCTCAGTCCACGTCCGTTCAGGTCGAATCTCATTGCTCCGGTGCCGATTCCGGTGTGATGCCAGTGGGCGGTTCGCAGATCGGAACCAAGGGCATGTCCCATCGACGATCATCGACGGCATGGAGAACACGAGCACCCCGACAGGCGACACCGTCCGAGAGTCGTATTCGGCCAGATCCCGGGAGTACGTGGAGCTCTTCGGCTCCATGCCGTCGAGCAGCTGGGCCGCCACCGTGACAGGTCCCGTGCTCGATGCGGGGTGTGGTCCGGGGCAGTGGACCGACTTCCTGGCCGCGCGCGGACCCCCTGTGAGCGGGATCGATCTGGTTCCCGAGTTCGTCGAACGAACGCGCATGCGATACCCAGACCTCACCTTCCACGTCGGCCGCTTCGAGGCATCGGGCTCGACCGAATCGCTGGGTGGTGTGCTGGTACTCGCTCATTCACCACGGTCCGCGAGACATCCGGATTCCGCTCGCCGAGTTCGCGCGCGTGATTCGACCGGGCGGAGTTGTTGGTGGGCTTCTTCGACGGAGCAACCGTGGAGACTTTCGACCACGCCGTGACCACCGCCTATCGACGGCCGGTGGTTGACCTCACCCACGAGTTGGTCGCAGCCGGCTTCGACGTGATCGAGACACATACACGAACAGGGATCGGTTACAGACCGCACGGCGCAATCACCGCACGCCGGCACGGCACCCACTGAGTCATCACCAGGTGATCTATGTGGGCGGTGACAGCGTCTACACCGCGCCGAATGCGTGAGATGCCGGCGATCGGCCCTACTGCGTACCGAGGGAGTCGATCGCGGCCCGGAGCTTGGTGGTGGCCTCGTCGGCGACGCCCTGCAACGCCGGTTCGCCGGTCACGTCGACCATCGGTCGCGGGCTCATCGCGTCGACGACGATCGTGTCGTTCGCGGAGGTGTCGGCGCGGACCACCACGTTGCTGGGCAGCAGCAGGCCGATCTGCCGGTCCACGGTGACGGCACGGTGCGCGAGCGGCGGGTTGCATGCGCCGAGGATGAGGTAGTCCTCCATGTCTTCACCGAGTTTCGCTTTCAGCGTCGCGATCATGTCGATGTCGGTGAGCACGCCGAAGCCCCGCTCGGGGAGCGCCTGCCGAGTGCGCTCCACAGCGTCGGCGAAGGTGGTGTGCGGTATTTTCCGGTGGGGGTCGGCAGCCGTCGTGGCGCCGAGCGGCATCCGCGGCCACACTGGAGGTGTCCCGCCGAAGTCAGGAGACAGTGATGGGTGACAACAGGCCGTTCGGCTTCGACCCCGACGATCTCGACCGCGTGATCCGGGAGGCCGGCGAGGAATTGCAGGGCGTCAAGGACCGCATCGTCAGGTTCCTCGACCAGGTGGATGCGCAGATTCCGTGGACGGGCGTCTTCGCCGACTTCGCCCGGTCACCGCGCCCCGGTACGAAGCCGGAGACTACCGGCGACACCGGTGACGGCGTGTGGGCGATCTACACGGTCGACGCCGAGGGTGTCGCTCGCGTCGAACAGGTGTATGCCACCGAACTCGACGCGCTCCGCGCACACAAGCACAACACCGATCCCCACCGCTCCGTGCGGTTCCTCCCCTACGGCGTCACCGTCAGCGTCCTCGACCAGCAGGAGGAACCGACCCCACGAGAGACGGAGTAACCGAGCCGCTCACTCCTCCAGTTCGAGAGGCAACTCGGCGGTGACCCGCCAGCTTCCGTCGGTCTGCCGTCCCGCCTCGAGCGTGCCGTGCAGCACGGCCACCCGCTCGCGCATGCCCAGCAATCCGTTGCCGGACCCGAGCGAGAACTGACCGGTGGAGTTGCCGTTGTCGGTGATTTCGACGAGGACATCCGTCTCGCGGCGACGGACCCGCACCTTCGCGCGCGGGCGCTCTCCGGCGTGCCGCAGCACATTGGTCAGCGATTCCTGAACCAGGCGGTGGACGCCCAGACTGACCGCGGGGCTGATGTCGTCCAGCTTCCCCGTCAACTCCAGTTCCACCGGCAGACCCGCGCTCCGCATCATGTCGACCAGCCGGGCGAGACCGGCCGTCCCGTGCTGGGGCATGTCGTCGGTCGCAGGTTCGGTGCGCAGCAGCGACACGGTGCGCCGCAGTTCCGCCAGTGCCTCCCGTCCGGTGCTCGCGATGTTGGTGAGCGCCTGCTTCGCGATCTCGGGGTTGTTCTTCAACGCGTAGGACGCACCGTCGGCCTGCACAATCATCACGCTCACGGCGTGGGCGACCACGTCGTGCAGCTCTCGCGCGATCCGAGTGCGCTCGGCCGCGACCGCGTCCTCGGCGCGCCGGTCCCGGTCGTAGTCGGCGACGGCGAGCCGTGCGGCCACCTCCTCGTCGTAGGCCCGGCGGGCGCCGAGGAACTCCGCCGTGATCCACGACAGCGCGAAGATCAGCGCCGAATACAGACCGGCCTCGAGCGGCCCCTGCTCGAGCAGCCAGATGGCGAGTGCGGAGTCGAGCACCAGACCGACCGCGTACAAGGCGGCCGCACGCCGGTCGACGTAGGCGACGAGGGTGTAGAGCCCGACCGCGAGGGCCAACAGTCCGGGATGCTCGGCCCGGAGGTCGTCGATCGAATAGCTGACGAAGGTGATCGTGATCGACACCACGAGAATCGCCCCGGCCGCGGCACGCGGGTACGTGCGGCGCCACACGATGGGCAGGCACAACAGGAAGCCAAGGACGAGTTGCACCCACGGTGAGCGATCACCGGCCGCGGTGAAGGCGAACACCTCGAGGGCGAACAGGATTGCCGCCAACATCGAGTCCGCAACCGTCGGCTTTCCTCGCAGCCACAGACTGAACCTCCGCATGTGCACAGCGTAAGTACCTCGCGGTGGGTGTGGTTGAGTCAGCACCATGAATGTGGGTGACTGGGCGCTTCTTCTCACCGCCGCGACAGCCGCCGGGTGGGTCGACGCCGTAGTCGGCGGCGGTGGGCTGATCCTCATTCCCGCGCTGTTCCTCGTCGCCCCGCAACTGACGCCGCAGGCGGCGCTGGCCACCAACAAACTCACCGCGTTCACCGGCACGTCCGCCGCCGTGGTCACGTTCGCGCGCCGCATTCCGATGAACTGGCGGTTGCTGGTTCCGGCCGGCCTGCTCGCGGCGATCACATCCGCGCTCGGCGCCGCGACGGTGTCGCGGATCGACAAGGACGTCTTCATCCCACTGATCATGGCGGTGCTCGTCGGTGTCGCCGTGTTCGTGACGATCCGGCCCCAGCTGGGAACCACGCTGGCGAAGGATCCGCCGACTCGGCGGAAGGTGGTCGCGGTCGTCCTGCTCTCCGCAGGCCTCCTCGGCTTCTACGACGGGCTGTTCGGGCCGGGCACCGGCACATTCCTCATCATCAGCTTCGCCACCTTCCTCGGTACCGAATTCGTCCGCAGCGCCGCGATGGCGAAGGTGATCAACCTCGGATCCAATCTGGGTGCGCTGGTGTTCTTCGCCGTCACCGGTCACGTGCTGTGGGCGCTCGGTCTGAGTATGGCGGTGTGCAACGTGATCGGCGCGGTCACCGGTTCGCGGATGGCCCTGAGCAGGGGCGCCGGTTTCGTCCGGATCACCCTGCTGATGGTGGTGATCGCCATGGTCATCCGGTTGGGTTGGCAGCAATTCGGCTGAGCGACCGACTACGGTGGTCCAGGTGACGGCTCCACGACAGGTTGATCCGGAATTCCTTGCCCTTCCTCTGCGTTCGCTGGCGGACGCGGCACTCACCGCGGCGCGGGCGGCCGGGGCGTCGCACGCGGACCTGCGCGTGCACCGCCTGACCAGCCAGTCGCTGCGACTGCGCGACGGCGAGGTGCAGTCGGCGGTCGACACCGACGAACTCGGCTTCGCGGTGCGCGTGGTCGTCGACGGCACCTGGGGTTTCGCCTCGCACGCCGAGCTGACGCCCGCGACGGCCGCCGCCACCGCGGAGCAGGCGGTGGCCGTCGCCCGTGCGCTGCGCGGACTCAACCGGGAACACGTCGAACTCGCCGGCGAACCGGTGTACACCGACGTCCACTGGGTGTCCGACTACGACGTCGATCCGTTCGAAGTTCCCGCCTCCGACAAGATCTCGCTGCTCGGCGAATACTCCCACAGGATGCTCGCGTCGGACGGCGTCGACCACGTCACCGCCGGCTGCCTGCAGGTGAAGGAGCAGACGTTCTACGCCGATCTCGCCGGATCGTCCATCGTGCAGCAGCGGGTGCGGCTGCATCCGCAACTCGAGGCCACCACCGTCGACCAGTCTGCCGGTGTGTTCGAGACGATGCGCACCCTCGCGCCCCCGGTCGGGCGCGGGTGGGAGTACGTCGCCGGTGACGGCGTGTGGGACTGGACCGGCGAACTCGCGGAGATCCCCCATCTGCTGGCCGAGAAGGTGAAGGCCCCGTCCGTGGTGGCCGGCCCCACGGATCTGGTGATCGACCCCACGAACCTGTGGTTGACGATCCACGAGTCCATCGGGCACGCCACCGAATACGACCGTGCCATCGGCTACGAGGCCGCCTATGCCGGGACGTCGTTCGCCACCCCCGACCTGCTGGGCACGCTCCGGTACGGGACCCCGATCATGCACGTCACCGCCGACCGGACCGAACGGCACGGGCTGGCGACCGTCGGCTACGACGACGAAGGCGTGGCAACGCAGTCCTGGGACCTGGTCGCCGACGGGCTCCTCGTCGGCTACCAACTCGACCGGGCGTTCGCGCCGCGACTCGGGCTGGACCGTTCGAACGGCTGCTCGTACGCCGACTCGCCGCACCACGTTCCGATCCAGCGGATGGCCAATGTGTCGCTGCAGCCCGATCCCGACACCGATCGCAGCACGGACGATCTGATCTCCGGTGTGGAAGACGGCATATTCGTGGTCGGCGACAAGTCCTGGTCGATCGACATGCAGCGCTACAACTTTCAGTTCACCGGTCAGCGGTTCTACCGCATCCGCGGCGGGAAACTCGACGGGCAACTCCGCGACGTCGCCTATCAGGCGACCACCACGGATTTCTGGGGTTCGATGGACGCTGTCGGCGGCCGGTCCACCTGGCAGCTCGGCGGCGCATTCAACTGCGGCAAGGCGCAACCCGGTCAGGTCGCGGCCGTCAGCCACGGCTGCCCGTCGGCGCTCTTCCGCGGCGTGAACGTACTGAACACCCGGACGGAAGGCGGCCGATGATCGCACCGCAGCAACTCGTCGAGCAGGTCCTGGCCCGCGCCACCGTCGACGAGACGATCGTGATCGTCACCGACGCCAGCGAGGCCGCCCTGCGGTGGGCGGGCAACTCGATGACCACCAACGGCGTGTCCACCTCCCGCAGCTGGACCGTGATCTCGATCGTCCGGGCCGGCGAGGACGCGAAGGTCGGCATCGTCACATCGGCGAGTGTCGACGCCGCAGACATCGACGGCGTGGTGCGTTCGGCCGAAATCGCCGCCCGCGCAGCCACGCCCGCATCCGACGCGATGCCCCTGCTCACCGGTTCCGGCACCGACGAGCACTGGGAGACCCCGGCCGAGCGCACCGAGATCGGGGCGTTCGAGCAGCTGGCCCAGGATCTGAGCATGGGCTTCGACGGCGACGACCAGCTCTACGGTTTCGCCCATCACCAGCTGCACACCACCTGGCTGGGCACCTCCACCGGCATCCGGCGCCGATTCGCCCAGCCCACCGGGTCGGTCGAGATCAACGGGAAACGCGGCGACGCCAGCGCCTGGGTGGGTACCAGCACCAAGGACTTCACGGATGTGGCGAGCGTGAAGTTGCTGCAGGATCTGTCCACCCGCCTCGATTGGGCCCGCAACCGGGTGGAGTTGCCCGCGGGCCGCTACGAGACGATCCTGCCGCCCTCCGCGGTCGCGGACCTCATGATCTACCTCATGTGGACCATGGAGGGGCGGGCCGCGGAAGAGGGGCATTCCGCGCTGTCGGCGCCCGGCGGCACCCGGGTCGGCGAGAAGCTGAGCGCACTCCCTCTGACCCTCTCGTCCGATCCGGCCGCGCTCGGCCTGGAGTATGCGCCGTTCGTCGTCACCGGGTCGTCGTCCGAAGCCCTGTCCGTCTTCGACAACGGCATGGAGGCAGGGCGGGTCGACTGGGTGCGCGACGGCACCGTCAACGCCCTCGCGTACCCGCGGGCCGCGGCGAAGGAGTTCGGCGCGGAGGTGACCGTGCCCGGCGACAACCTGATCCTCGACGCGGGGGGTTCGGTGTCGCTGGACCAGATCGTGGCCGAGACCGAACGCGGTCTGCTGCTGACCACCCTCTGGTACATCCGGGAGGTCGACCCCGCCACACTGCTGCTCACCGGTTTGACGCGGGACGGCGTCTATCTCGTCGAGAACGGGAAGGTCACGGCTGCCGTCAACAACTTCCGGTTCAACGAGAGTCCTCTCGATCTGCTGCGCAGGGTCACCCAGGCCGGAGCCACCGAGCGGACTCTGCCGCGCGAGTGGAAGGACTGGTTCACCCGTACTGCGATGCCACCGCTTCGCATTCCGGATTTTCACATGTCGTCGGTCAGCAAGGCGCTCTGAAACCCGGAATTCTATGCGGACGCTCGTCTAGGTGACAGTCCATGCAGTTTCCGTTATAAATGCTGCAGACATCGCGCATATGAGATTTCTCACTCCAGAGACGTTTCGCCACGGATGTCATATTCAGGTCTCCAGAAAGCGGGGCCACCACCCTTCGTGTCGCCGCGTTGTCGCTGCATGCGCCGGGTACCGCCCTTGCACGTCCGACCAGGAGGTTTCATGCACTCCGACACTCGCATCCGCGAGGCACTTCACAGCCCCACCAGGGTCACGAGACGATTCGGTCTCGCCGACGTAGCACTGACGACGTTCGTGTGCCTCGTCTGCGCGACCGGTATCGGCATCATCACCGGTTCCGTTCTGGTCGCCGCGGCGGGAGGGCTGATCGTCGTCCTCGCCACGGCGCTGATGGTGGCAGCGGTATGACCGCCCCCGCGAATCAGCGAAGCACCACAATCCAGGAGATCACTTTGTCGAACGACGTACTCGAGGCCGCAGCACCGCCGGCACATTCGATTCCGCACCGCCACCCCGACGGCCGCGAAGTTCTCGCCACCGCAAAGGGCATTCTCATCGCCACTCGCGGATACGGCGACACGGAAGCATTCGAGGAGTTGCTCGACGTGTCCCGACATCATCACGTCAGTGTGATGCGGGCGGCGAAGTCGTTGGTGGAGTTGGCCACCCGGCGGCAGCCGTGCCCCTCGGTGACGACACCGACACCGAAGTACGCGCTCGAGTTCAGGGAATGGACGACACTGCTGGCACGGTGACGCGGTCCCGGTCGACGCGGGCGAGGCGCTCGTAGGCGCGGTGCGTGACCCATTCGAGTGGTCTTCGATCGAACCACCGCAGCCACAGGCGGGACACGAGGATCAGGGTCGCCGAGACGGCACCGAGCAGGACGAGGGTGGCCGGGACGACGGTGGCGCCATCCACTCGGGCGGCCAGCCCGAAACCCCAGCCGTAGCAGACGATCGAACACAGGATGTTCTGCAGCACATAGCAACTGAGCGCGGTCCGACCGACGTTCGACAGTGCGCGGCCGGCCACGCCGGGTTCACGCCCGTCGGCGTAGCGGTGCGCGATCGCCGCCAGGAGCCCCAAAGCCACCACGGGCGCGGTTCCATACCTGCCCAACAGCAGCCCGGCGTCGCCACCGAGGAGTCCGAGGGTGAAGTCGAGCGGGAGCGCCACCCCCAGTCCCACCACCATCAGACGGCGTCGGAGGGCACCGCGGCCCGACTCGAGGATGCGTGCCCCGGCAGGATGAAGACCACCCCGAGGCGGAACAGCACCAGGTTGTCGATGCGGAAGGCAACGAGATCCCGGAAGCTGCCGTCGGCGTAAGGATTCGGGGACAGCGGCCCCGTTTCCCGCGCCGGCGCCGAGGATACCGCCGCGGCAACGAAGGCCGGCATCGCCAGATGCACGGCCACCGCACACACCAGCCATACTCGTTGTGCGCGAACGCCCGTAGTCAGGATGAACGCGACGATCAGGCCCGTGAGCGCGAATCCGGTCAGCGTCGAACTCGGTGAACAACAGGAAGTGCAGCACTCCGTCCAGCATCAGAAGTCCTGCGCGCCAGGGTTACCCGCCGGGCCACCGCAGACCGCGACGCTTGGGCGGAACGTTGCCGGATCACCAGTCCGATGCCGAACATGACGGTGAGCATGCCGAGGCCAGGCCCTCGACGTCGGTGAAGATCCAGATGTTGGTGTTCAGTGTTTCGACCAACAAAATTCATGCTAACACGACCGTGTTAGCATGGTGGGGTGCCGCGGCTCATTGACCACAACCAGAGGCAGCAGGAGATCGCCGAGGCGCTGTGGCGGGTGATCCAGCGCGACGGCATCGGTGCGGTGTCCGTCCGTGACGTGGCCGCCGAGGCCGGAATCTCGAGCGGCTCACTGCGGCACGTCTTCGCCAGCAAGGCCGAACTCCTCGCCTACTCCATGCGACTCGTCGCGATGCGGGTCCGCGAACGGGCGCAGGCACACGCCACGATCGCCGACCCCTGGCAGCGTGCCATGGCCGTGCTGGACGAGGTACTCCCCCTCGACGATCGCCGGCGCTGTGAAATGGAAGTGAACCTGGCCCTCGTCGCCGAGAGTCCCGCCCACCCGATGCTGAAGGAAATCGCTCTCGACGCCCAGCGGCAACTCCGCGGTGCGTGCGCAGCGATCCTGACCGATCTCGCGCAACGGGGGCTGATCGCGCCCGGGCTCGACGTCGACGCCGAGGCGATGCGCCTGCACGCCCTCGTCGACGGTGCTGCGATGCACGTGCTGCTCGGCGCCACCGACACCCCGCACACCGCGCAGCGCATGATCGCCGAGCATCTCCGCGATCTGGCCTGACCAGCGGGACGCGCAGTCCCCGCACGCCGATCGCGCGCGCTCTCGCTACCGGTCGTCGGCCGTGACGGCGAGTCCGATGGTGCCGGTCTTCCCTCGGCGCAGCAGGCTGCCCTTCATCGTGAGCCAGCCGAGGATGCCGTACTTGCGGGCGATCACGTCGCGCGTGTGATCGGTGTCCGCGGCGTCGAGGATGACGGCGCGGGCGGGAACCTCGGGGCCCTTCGGCTTGCCGCGCGCATCGCACGCGGCCACCGTCACCTCCGGATTGCGGCGGATGCGTTTGACCTTGTAGGAGTCGGTGACCGTCCACATCAGCAGACGGTCACCGTCGGCGGCAGCCCACAGCGGCGTCGCCACCGGGGTGCCGTCTTTCCGAAACGTGGTGAGCAGGACATACTTCGCGGACGACACCCGATCGAATTCTGTGGTCACCCGGCCCATGCTAGACCGAAGCCGGTCAGTCCCCTTCGAGTTCGCCTTCGGTTTCGAGGTAGACCTGTCGCAGTCCGTCGAGGGTCCGCTGCTCGGGGTGCTCCCACATGTCGCGCTCGGCCGCCTCGAGGAGGCGTTCGGCGATGCCGTGCAGGGCCCACGGATTGGACTGTTCCATGAACTTGCGGTTCTGCTCGTCCAGCACGTACGACTCGGCGAGTTTCTCGTACATCCAGTCGGCGACGACATTGGTGGTGGCGTCGTATCCGAACAGGTAGTCGACGGTCGCCGCCATCTCGAATGCACCCTTGTAGCCGTGGCGGCGCATCGCCTCGAGCCACCGCGGGTTCACGACCCGGGCACGGAAGACGCGGGACGTCTCCTCCGACAGGGTCCGGGTGCGCACCGACTCGGGCCGGGTGCTGTCGCCGATGTACGCCTCGGGCGACTTCCCGGTGAGCGCCCGCACGGTCGCGACCATGCCGCCGTGGTACTGGAAGTAGTCGTCGGCGTCGGCGATGTCGTGTTCGCGGGTGTCGGTGTTCTTGGCCGCCACGGTGATTCGCCGGTATGCCGTCCGCATGTCGTCGGCAGCGGGTGCGCCGTCGAGGCCGCGACCGTACGCGAAGCCACCCCACGTGGTGTACACGTCGGCGAGGTCGGCGTCGCCGCGCCAGCTCTTGGAATCGATCAGCTGCAGCAGTCCGGCCCCGTAGGTGCCCGGCTTGGACCCGAAGATGCGGGTGGTCGCGCGCCGTTCGTCGCCGTGCTCGGCGAGATCCGCCTGTGCATGGGCACGCACGAAGTTGCTCTCGGCCGGTTCGTCCAATGCGGCGACGAGCCGGACGGCGTCGTCGAGCAGCGCCAGAACGTGCGGGAACGCGTCCCGGAAGAAGCCGCTGATCCGGACCGTGACGTCGATGCGCGGACGGCCCAGTTCCTCGAGGTCGATCACCTCGAGGTTCACCACGCGCCGGCTCGCCTCGTCCCACACCGGGCGGACGCCGAGGAGCGCGAACACCTCGGCGATGTCGTCACCGGAGGTGCGCATCGCGGACGTGCCCCACACCGACAGACCCACCGACCGCGGCCACTCCCCGTGATCGGACTTGTAGCGGTCCAGCAACGACTCGGCCATCGCCTGGCCGGTCTCCCAGGCGAGCCGGGACGGCACGGCCTTCGGGTCGACGGAGTAGAAGTTCCGGCCCGTCGGGAGCACGTTGATCAACCCGCGCAGCGGCGACCCGCTCGGTCCGGCGGCGATGAAACCGCCGTCGAGCGCGTGCAGCACCTGAGCGATCTCGTTGTCCGTCTCCCGCAGGCGTGGCGCCACCTCGGTGGCCGCGAAGCGCAGGATCTTCGCGACCGTGGCGTCGCCGGTGAGGGTGTCGGCGGCGTCCGGATTCCAGTCGGCGTCGTGCATGCCCTGCACCAGCGCATGCGCCTGCTGCTCGATCTCGTCCACGCGGGTGCGGGACTCGTCGCCGTCCTCGCTGAGCCCGAGCGCCTCGCGGAGTCCGGGGACGTTCTGCTCGCCGCCCCACATCTGCCGGGCGCGCAGCATGGCGAGCACCAGTTCGACCTCGGCGTCGTCCCGGGGCGCCGCACCGAGCACGTGGAGGCCGTCCCGGATCTGGACGTCCTTGATCTCGCACAGCCAGCCGTCGACGTGCAACAGCATGTCGTCGAACACGTCCTCCTCGGGACGTTCCTCCAGCCCTAGGTCATGGTCCATCTTGGCGGCGCGCATCAACGTCCAGATCTGCTGGCGGATGGCCGGCAGCTTGGACGGGTCGAGCGCGGAGATGTTCGAGTGCTCGTCGAGGAGTTGCTCGAGCCGCGAGATGTCGCCGTAACTCTCGGCGCGGGCCATCGGCGGGATCAGGTGATCGACGAGGGTCGCGTGGGCGCGGCGCTTGGCCTGCGTGCCCTCCCCCGGGTCGTTGACGAGGAACGGGTAGATCAGCGGCAGGTCGCCGAGCGCGGCGTCGGTGCCGCACGACGCGGACATGCCGAGCGTCTTCCCCGGCAGCCATTCGAGGTTGCCGTGCTTGCCGAGGTGGACGACGGCGTCGGCGCCGAAACCACCGGCGGCGGCGTCTGCCGCGATCCACCGATAGGCGGCGAGGTAGTGGTGGCTCGGCGGCAGGTCGGGGTCGTGGTAGATCGCGACCGGCTTCTCCCCGAATCCGCGCGGCGGCTGCACCATCAGCACGAGATTGCCGAACTGCATTGCGGCGATCACGATTTCACCGGCAGGGTCCTGGGACCGGTCGACGTACAGCTCGCCCGGGGCGGGGCCCCAGTGCTCCTCGACACCCTCGCGCAGTTCGGCGGGCAGCGCCGAGAACCACTCGCGGTAACGCGCGGCGGAGATCCGGATCGGGTTCCCCTCGAGTTGCTCGTCGGTCAGCCAGTCCGGGTCCTGGCCGCCTGCGGCGATGAGGGCGTGGATCAGCGCGTCGCCGTCCCGGGCAACGAGACCGGGGACGGCGTCGGGCCCGTCCGCGGGGCCCAGATCGTATCCGGCGGCCCGCATCTCGGTGAGCAACCGGATGGCACTGGCCGGGGTGTCGAGCCCGACGGCGTTGCCGATGCGCGCGTGCTTCGTCGGGTACGCCGACAGCATCAGGGCTATCCGGCGCTCCGGAGCGGGGATGCGCCGGAGCCGGGCGTGCCGGACGGCGATGCCCGCCACCCGGGAGGCGCGCTCGGCGTCCGGCACATAGGTGGACAGCCCGTCGGCGTCGATCTCCTTGAACGAGAACGGCACCGTGATCAGGCGGCCGTCGAATTCGGGGACCGCGACCTGGGTGGCGACATCGAGCGGCGACAATCCGTCGTCGTTGGATTCCCACGACTCACGGCTGCTGGTCAGGCACAGCCCCTGCAGGATCGGCACGTCCAGCGCGGCCAGCGCGGTGACGTCCCATGCCTCGTCGTCGCCGCCGGCAGAGGCGCCCGCCGGTTTGGTGCCGCCGGCGGCGAGCACGGTGACCACCATCGCGTCCGCGCGGCGCAGCGTCGTCAGCAACTCCGGTTCGGCGGTGCGCAGCGACGCACAGAAGATCGGCAGCGGTGTGCCGCCCGCCGCGTCGACGGCGTCGCAGAGCGCCTCGATGTAGCGGGTGTTCCCGGCCAGGTGCTGGGCGCGGTAGTAGAGAACCGCGATCGTGGGGCGGTCCGCGCCGGCATCGGGGGCGAACGGCGCGACACCCCAGCTCGGCAGTTGGACCGGCGCCTCGAAACCGTGTCCGGTCAGCAGCACGGTGTCCGACAGGAAGTGGTGCAGCTGGGCGAGGTTGTCGGCGCCGCCCTCGGCGAGATAGTTGTGCGCCTCCGCCGAGACACCGGCCGCGACCGTCGAGCATTCCATCAACTCGGCGTCCGGGGCATGCTCGCCGCCGAGGACCACCACGGGCAGCCCGCTGGCCAGGACCGCGTCGAGGCCCTCCTCCCAGGCCCGGCGGCCGCCGAGGATACGCACCACGACCAGGTCGGCGCCGTCGAGCAGTCCCGGCAGGTCCTCCTCGACCAGCAGCCGGGCCGGGTTGGCCCAGCGGTAGTCCGCCCCGCTGGCGCGTGCGCTGAGCAGGTCGGTGTCGGAGGTGGAGAGCAGCAGGATCACGTGAGGAGCCTTCCTGGGGGTGTCGCGCCCCGTGGCAGTGGTTCTGTGCGGAACCGTAGGTCGGAGGACGGCAGGTGAGGGTCTGGCTCGCCCACCGGGTTCGGCGAGCTCACAGTGGCGCGACCGCACCGGATTTTCACCGGTTTCCTCTCCTGCCGTCGCAAGTGCTGGTGATGCTACCTGGGCCCGCACGTAACCTGGGACCATGGTCGACTCCCGTTCCCGCCCCGATGCGTGCCCCGGCGCGCTGCAGGTCCACCAGGCCGCCGACGGTGCGCTCGCCCGGGTCCGCCTCCCCGGAGGTGTGCTGACCGCCACCCAGTTGCAGACGCTCGCGGAGTCGGCCCGCGACCTCGGGAACGGCGAGATCGAACTGACCTCCCGGGGCAACGCACAACTGCGGGCGGTCGGTGACCCACGGGAGTTCGCCCGGCGCCTCGCCGAGGTAGGCCTCCTGCCGTCGGAGACGCACGAGCGGGTGCGCAACATCCTCGTCTCCCCGCTGACCGGTCGGATCGGTGGTCTCGCGGATCTGCGGGATCTGGTCGACGACCTCGACCGGACGTTGTGCGCGAACTCCGTGCTGGCCGAACTGCCCGGCCGCACCCTGTTCACCCTCGACGACGGGCGCGGCGACGTTTCGGCGCTCGGCGGCGACTTCGGCGTCCATGCGGTCAGCCAGACGGAGGTGGCCCTGGTCCTCGCAGGCCGGGACAGCGGCGCCCGGATCGCGAGGACGGAGACGGTGTCCGTGCTGCTCGACGCCGCCCGCGTCTTCCTGGAACTGCGTGATCGGCACTGGCGGCTGGCCGAGATCGCCGACGGGGTCGACCGGACGCTGGCGGCGCTCGCACTCACCCCGACCGTGGAACCGGTGAGCGGCTTCGACGAGCACCGGCCACCCATCGGGTGGCTGGACCAACCGGACGGCGACGTGACGCTCGGCGGCGGTCTGGCGTTCGGGATCCTCGACGCCCGGCTGGCGGAGTTTCTCGCCGCGGTCGAGAAGCCGGTGATCGTCACGCCATGGAAATCGGTGCTGCTGTGCGACCTCGACGAGTGGTCCGCCGAGCAGGTGGTGCGCGTCCTCGCCCCGATGGGCCTGATCTTCGACGAGGATTCCCCCTGGCTGAACGTCAGTGCGTGTACCGGGCAGCCCGGTTGCGAGAAGGCGCTCGCCGATGTCCGCTCCGACGCACGGGACGCCGTCGCGAGCGGTGAACTCCCGGTGGCGGGGCGGCAGCACTGGTCGGGCTGCGACCGCTGCTGTGGGCGGCCCAAGGGTGCGGTCGCCGACGTCGTCGCCACCGAGACGGGTTACCGGGTGGAGGAGCCGTGAACGCGGTGCCTCTATCGTGAGCGGATGATCGAGTACATCCGAGACGGCGCGGAGATCTACCGCCAGTCCTTCGCCACGATCCGCGCCGAGGCGGATCTCAGTGCCTTTCCCGAGGACGTCTCGCAGGCCGTGGTCCGCATGATCCACGCGAGCGGTCAGGTCGATCTCGTGGACGACATCGCGTTCACCCCCGGTGCCGTGAAGGCTGCCCGCGCGGCGCTGGCGGGTGGCGCCCCGATCCTGTGCGACGCGCAGATGGTGGCCGCCGGCGTCACTCGCAAGCGGCTCCCGGCGGACAACGAGGTGCTCTGCACACTGCGTGATCCGCGGGTGCCGGTGCTGGCGGAACAGATCGGGAACACTCGCTCGGCGGCCGCGCTCGAATTGTGGGGCAGCAAACTGGAGGGGGCCGTCGTCGCGATCGGCAACGCCCCGACCGCCCTGTTCTACCTGCTCGACATGATCGAATCCGGCGCACCGCGACCTGCCGCGATCGTCGGCGGTCCCGTCGGTTTCATCGGCGCGGCGGAATCGAAGGAAGCGTTGATCGAGCACTCCAGTGGACTCGACTATCTGGTGGTCCGCGGCCGCCGCGGCGGCAGCGCCATCACGGCCGCGGCCCTGAACGCGATTGCGAGCGAGGTCGAATGAGCTCCGAACAGCGGGTGACCGGGAAACTGTGGGGCGTCGGCATCGGACCGGGTGACCCGGAACTGGTGACCGTCAAGGCTGCGAGGGTGATCGCCGAGGCCGACGTGGTGGCGTTCCACAGTGCCCGGCACGGCAAGAGCATCTCCCGCGCGGTCGCGGCGCCGTACCTGCGTGACGGCCAGGTCGAGGAGCACCTCGTCTATCCGGTCACCACCGAGACCGTCGACCACCCGGGCGGATACCAGGGGGCGATGGACGAGTTCTACGAGGAAGCATCGCGGCGGCTCGCCGCGCATCTCGAGGCCGGCCGTTCGGTGGCGCTGCTCGCGGCGGGTGACCCGCTGTTCTACAGCTCCTACATGCACATGCACAAGCGGCTGGCGCAGCGCTTCGAGGCGGAGGTGATTCCCGGGGTCACGTCGATCAGCGCCGCCTCGGCCGCACTGGCGATGCCGCTCGTCGAGGGCGAGGAAATCCTCACCGTCCTCCCCGGCACCCTTCCGCAGGGCGAACTGACCCGCCGGCTGCGGGAGACCGATGCCGCCGCGATCCTGAAACTCGGGCGTACCTACCCGGCCGTCCGGCAGGCGTTGAAGGACTCCGGGCGCATCGACGAGACCTGGTACGTCGAGCGGGCCAGCACGACCCGGCAGAAGATCGACGCCGCCGACGACGTCTCGGACGGCGACGTCCCCTATTTCTCGATCGCCATCGTGCCCAGTCCGTCGAACGCCCGGCGCGGCGACGCGCCGCCGCAGGGCGAACTCGTCGTCGTCGGGCTCGGCCCCGGCGATCAGGCCTGGACGACCCCGGAAGTGCAGCACGAACTGTCGCTGGCCACCGACCTCGTCGGCTACGGCCCGTACATCGACCGGGTCCCCGAACGTCCGGGCCAGCGGCGCCACTCCAGCGACAACCGGGTCGAGGCCGAACGCGCCGCGATGGCGCTCGACCTCGCGAAGAACGGGGCCCGCGTCGCCGTCGTGTCGTCCGGTGACCCGGGCGTGTTCGCTATGGCCGCCGCCGTGCTCGAAGTCGCGGCCGAAGAACAGTGGCGCGGCGTTCCGGTCCGGGTCCTGCCCGGGATGACGGCCGCGAACGCCGTCGCGAGCCGGGTCGGCGCCCCCCTCGGGCACGACTACGCCGTCCTGTCGCTGTCGGACCGGCTCAAGCCGTGGGACGTGGTGGCGCAGCGCATCTCGGCAGTGGCGAGCGCCGACATGGCCTTCGCCGTGTACAACCCCGCGTCGAAGTCGCGCACCTGGCAGGTCGCGGCGATGCGCGACCTCGTTCTCGAACACCGCTCCCCCGACACCCCGGTGATCATCGGCCGCGACGTGGCCGGCGCGCAGGAGTCGGTGCGGGTCGTACGGCTCGCCGACCTCGACCCGGCCGAGATCGACATGCGCTGCCTGCTCATCGTGGGTTCTTCCATGACGACCGTCGTCGAGAACGAGCACGGGCCGAGGGTGTTCACACCCCGTCGGTATCCCGGCTGAGGGCCTTCAGTCGAGTCGCCCGGAGCGGAGTTCGGTCACCGCGATCCGGGCGGCGTGCCCGATCGCGGCATCGACGACGGGCAGGACCGGATCCGCTCGGGCGGCCCGGGTGAACACCGCGACGGCGACGGGGACCTCACCGGGAAACGTCACGACGGCGACCTCGTTGCGGATGGCGCCGATGGTTCCGGTCTTGCCGGCCACGTCCACGTCGGAGTACGGGAACCCGGAGCGGATGCGGTGCTGCCACACCTGCGCAGACATCGCCTGCCGGACGAACGCGGCGTGCGGCCCGGGCACCGCCCTGCCCGTCCAGATCGCATCGAGCAACGTGGTCATGTCCCGCGGCGTGGTCGCGCTCGCATACGACGGGTCGTAGGCGGACACGGTCCACGCCTCGTCGTTGTCGGCGAGTGCGGCGAACGCTTCGGCGGTGGTGTGCGCGTGGGCGTCGATCACCAGACTGCTGTGCGCATCCGCGGTGCCGCCGATGACGCGGGTGCTCGTGAGTCCGAGATCGGACAGCACCCGCTCGACGCTCTCGAGTCCTACCCGCCCCAGAACCAGGTCCGCGGCCGCGTTGTCCGACACCGTCATCATCGACAGCGCGAGATCCCGCCAGCTCAGCACGACCGGGTCACGGAACGTCGACACCCCGGTGGGCCCCGGGGTGCAGTCGGCCGGAGTGACCCGGACGGTCGCGGTCGGCGACAGCTCCCCGGAATCGAAAGCGCGGCAGAGGGATACGAACAGCGGAAGTTTGTAGACCGACGCCAGCACCACCAGATCGTCCGCACCGACGGCGATGTCACCTGCGCCCTGGTCCGGGGTTCCGACGCGGCGGGCGTGCAACCATCCGATGCAGCCGGCGTCGGCGAAGACGTCGCGGATCCGCTTCTCCGCTGACGGCGTCATCGATCGGCCTTGAACAACACCCGGTCGAGGGCGGCGGCGGACACCGCGACGTCGGCGCCGGGTCGCCAGACGACACGCAGGCGCAGCGCGAGCTCGTCACGCAGCAGATCGACCCAGGCCACACCCGGCATCACCGTGGGGGCCGTCGCCGTCACGCCGAAATGCCCACCGGCGGAAACGTGGGTGAGGAGTTCCCGCGGCCCCGGCGCGACCACGATGTCGGGGTCCAGACCCCGGGCCCGCCACAGGTCGACGAACAGGTCGTGTGCCGGCGGATTGTCCGACCGCGGGCCGGTGGCCAGCGTCAGCCCGCGCAGCATCCGCACCTGCGCCTTCTTCGTGGTCGCCACCGGATGGTCGTCCGGCACCACCACCCACCGCCGGAGTTTCAGCACCGGTCCGCTGTCGAGACCGGTCAGCAGGGCGGGATGTTCGACCACAGCGACATCGAGACTGCCCGCCCGGACGGCGTCGACGAGTTCGGTGGTGGACGCCGTGGTCGTCACCACCCGGGTGTCGCGGGCCTCGTCCGCGTCTCGCAGCACACGAACACACCGCACCACGACCCCGTCGGCCACCGAGTGCGGGACACCCCAGCGCACCGGCGCATCTCGGCCACCCGCGATGCGCTGCGCCTCGTCCTCGAATCTCGCCGCGTCGGCGACGAGAAGCCGCGCACGCGGAAGCAATTGGCGTCCGGCGTCGGTGAGCCCGACACCGCGAGCACCACGCTGAACCAATTCGGTGCCGAGTCGCTGTTCGAGCCGCCGCACACCCTGCGACAGCGGTGGCTGGGTCATCCCGAGTCGCTGTGCCGCGTTACCGAAGTGCCCCTCTTCCGCCACGGCGACAAAGAAACTCAGGTGGCGGAGCAGATCCATGGCGATCATTCAACCAGTTCCGGCCGCCCTCGCCGGACGACGCGGCCAATTCCCGTGCATAAAACGGGGACCTGAACTGGGGTGATAGCGCACCCGACTCGCCGCGACGACGCATGCGTCTTTGCGCTATGAGCGGGGGCACCCGACATTGGGTTCATGCTCACACACCGAAACCACCCGAAACGCAGGCGCATCGGCCGTCGCGGCTTCTCCGCTCTGGCTCTGGCGTTGCCCGTGCTGGCCGGCGCGTGCACGGCCACGGCGGAACAAGCCCCTCCCACGACATCGGCGGCGACGGCACCCGATGTTCAGTCGCTCGACGCGAAGATCGACGCCCTGGAGGCGCGATACTCCACCCGGATCGGGGTGGCGGCCGTCAATACCGCGACCGGCGAGGTCTACAGCCACCGGGGCGAGGAGCGGTTCGCGATGTGCTCGACGTTCAAGGCGTACGCGTCCGCCGCGGTTCTGCGCAAGGTCGAGGACGGAACGATCTCACTCGACGACACGGTTGTCGTCGAACCCGGCGACCTCGTCGAGAACTCGCCGGTCACCGCCGCAGCGGTCGGGACCCCGATGACCCTGGGGCAGATCGCCGAAGCGGCACTCACGCAGAGCGACAACACCGCCGGAAACTACCTCCTCCGCGAGGTCGGCGGGCCGCAGGCGATCACCGCCCTCGCCCGCGACGTCGGCGACGAGAGCACCCGATTGGATCGGTGGGAAACCGAACTCAACACCGCATTCCGCGGCGACCCGCGCGACACGACGACACCGAACGGACTCGCACAGGGTGTGCGGGCGCTGCTCCTGAGAGACGTCCTCGATGCGGCGAGCCGCGATCAACTTCTCGACTGGATGCGGTCGAGCAAGACCTCGGACAAGCGCATGCGCGCCGGACTGCCGCCCGGATGGTCTGCCGCCGACAAGACCGGCGGCGGCGGTTTCGGCACCGCGAACGATGCCGGCGTCGTGTGGAGTCCGGAGGGCGACCCGATCGCGCTCACCATCCTCACCGACAGCCTCACCGATCAGGAGGACGCGCAGGGAAACAACCAGGCCATCGCCGACAGCACCGCCGCCGTCATCGACGGGTTGACCGCGCCGTGAGCCACCTGTGCGGGGCCGTCGCCAGCGCGACCGGCGCGTCGAACTGGATCCGATGCCCGGCGTCGTCGATGATCTCGAACGCCGCGCCCGGGATCAGGCGGGCCAATTCCTCGGCGTGGTCGACGGGGATCCAGGCGTCGTCCCTCCCCCACACGACCGTGACCGGAACGTCGATCGACGCGTGCCGGCCCTGGATCTCGTCGGTGTACCGCTCGTCGACCCCGGCGATCTGCGGTAGAACGCGGCCCGGCCCTCGTCCATCGACCGAGGAGATCGGCGAGCAGTTCACCCTGCACACCCCGAACCTGTCCCATGCCACCGATCGGCCACGCCATTCGAAGGGCTGCGAAAGCTCCATCCCGGCGTGTGCGCGCGGGGACCGACATCGTCACGGCAGATCCGGAAACCTGGTGGGGCGGCGCGGCCGATTCGTCCGGGCGCCCTACATCAACTCGCGTCCCGTGGCCTGCAACTCCAGATAATCGCGGACCAGCAGGTGCGACCCCGGTGTGGAGGCTGCGGTCCACGGACTGTGCTGGGGAAACACGGGCGCCATCGATTCGGGAAACTCCTCACGACACCTGATGACCGCACGCAGTTGCGGCGTCAGCGAGTTCCACCACGCGTCCAGTGCGCTCCTGCACCGGGCGAGGTACTCCGAGACCGGACCCTGGAGCATCGCCATCTGCGGCAACGAATCGGCTCCCGCCGTGATGCTGGCGACACACGCCTGCCCGCACACGGTCATGACCTGCCCGATGAACTGCGGCGGCATGATGCCCTCCGGGTTGCCGAGGAGGGCGAGGCGCGCGCCATCGGAGAGGGCCTCGTACGCCTTCTCCGGGTCGACTGCCGTGTCACCCACGAGTCGAACTTACCCGGCCGTCAGCATCTGCTCCGGGGAACCGCGTTATCCCCTCGGTGCGACCTGCACGTATCGGCGAATCAGCTCCGGACCGCCCGGCTGCTCCTCGTCGTGGTGTTCGTCGGCCGGCTGACCGGCGATCGCGCGCGGTGAATCGACGAGGCGGATACCCCACCGGCGCTCACCGGGGTCGCGGCGACCAGCGTGCTCGACACCCGGTCCAGGTTCCATTCCCCATTCCCTCGTCGCCGTAACGGAATCCGAGGGAGCCGTGCGGCACCACCGCCTCGCCCGTTGCACCGTCCACCAGCACCGGTTTGAATGCGGCGTTCTCGCTCGACTCACCGAGATCGGCGGCGGTGACGTTCTTTCCGGGCACGAGGCGGCCGCCGCGTTCCTCGAGCGGGACGAGGAACAGCAGGTCCGTGAACTGCCGGACGTCGACGAAGAATTCCGACAGGATCACGTGCCCCATCGCCATCGCCATCGCGTCGTTTGTACCGGCGGTGCAGGGCATCCACTCGTCGGCGAACTTCGTGTTGTCGGTGCAGTCGGGGCTGACCGACAGAACGTTCGTGCCGCGGTACCGCACCTCGGCCATCCAGTACGCGTCGGGGGTCCGGGTGACCGGCACGTTGGAACCCCACATCATCAGGTACGACGCGTCCCACCAGTCCCCCGGACTTCGGGACGTCGGTCTGGTCGCCGAGGACCTGCGGCGAGGCGACCGGCAGATCGGCGTACCAGTCGTAGAACGAGGGCATGACACCACCGAGAAGTTCGATGAACCGTGACCCGGCTGCGAACGAGACCATCGACATCGCAGGAATCGGCGAAAATCCGGCGACGCGGTCGGGCCCGTACGTCTTGATCGTGTGCACGTGGGCCGCGGCGATCATCTCGGTGGCCTCGGCCCACGACACCCGCACGAGCCCGCCCTTGCCGCGGGCCTGCTGGTATTTCCTGCGCCGTGCCGGGTCGGCCTGGATGTCGGCCCACGCGTCCACCGGATCGCCGAGCCGAACCCTTGCGCCCACCCCTCCCGGGTGACGGTGCGCCCGTCGTCCGAGAACACGACCGGCGTGAAGAACCGCCCTCCCCTGAGCAGAGCCCCCTCCGGCGGACCACCGGCATCCGCATCCACCACGTTCTCCTCCAGATCGAGCGAACCGACGTCAGCCGGGCGAAACCTGAGGGATCACACCCATGGAACCGCGCCTGTCGGGCGCTCGTGGCGATTCGCACGAAACCTACGTCCGCACGCGAGGGTCCGGGTAGTTCAGTCGGTGATGCCGCACCGGACCCAGTACTGGCCCCGCCAGATCACGTTGTACAGATTCCACGGTGCAACGTCGTAGGTGTCCCACGGCTGACCGACGTGGGCAGTCCATTCCGGAATCCGGCCACAGCAGATCCGGTGGCCGAACGCGGCGAAGAGGGCATTGCAGAGTGCAGCACGCATCAGGTTTCTCCTGACTCGGGGCGGCCCCGGACCGGGGCTAGCCTTGGTGCTTGCTGCGCATACGGCCACAGTACCGGGTCCGCGCCGGGACCGGGCGGGTGCTCTAGCCGGATGCGGACGTATTCAGTGCCACCGCGGCGTGAAGGAGCGCCGTCAACGCCTGTTCGTCGATCTCGTCGCCCTCGTGGAAGTCGATGGCACGCCTGGTGTTGCCTTCGAGGCTGGAGTTGAAGAGGCCGGAGGGGTCGTCCAACGAAGCACCCTTGGCGAAGGTGATCTTGACCGCCTTCTTGTACGTCTCACCGGTGCAGATCATTCCGTCGTGATACCACACAGGCACCCCTCGCCACTTCCACTCCTCGACCACGTCGGGGTCGACCTGCTTGACAAGAGCGCGGATCCGAGCGAGCATCTCGCCGCGCCAGTCGCCCAGCTCGGCGATTCTCGCGTCGATCAGCCGAGAGGGTGAGTCTTCTCCGTTGCCGTCGTCAGATCCGCTGTGCCTCTTCGCCATTGTCGCCAGTCACTCTCGTCGTGGTTGTCGTCACTTTCCGTCCCCGAGTATCCTCGACGGTCGCCGCGAGTGCAGTACACATCGCACCTTTTCCTTGACCTCGAGTGCACTCGAGTTTTTAGCATCGAACGCATGACAACGACCGCCGCGTCACCGGCCGGCTGGTCCGAACTGCTCGGACCCCGATACCGCTCCACCTCCGTCGTCCTCGCCGGCGGCGTCGCACTGCACGCAGTCAACATCTTTCTGACGACGACCCTGCTGCCCACCGCGATCGGCGAGCTCGGTAACGAGTCGCTGTACGCATGGAGTGCGACCGTCTTCATGGTGGCGTCCGTCATCTCGTCTATGACGGTCAGCCGCCTGCTCGCCCGTCGTGGGGCACTGGGTGCGTATCTCTTCGCGCTGGCACCGTTCGTCACCGGCACGATGATCTGCGCCGTGAGCCCGACCATGGAAGTCCTCCTCGTCGGACGTGCCATCCAGGGTCTCGGGGGCGGTCTGCTCGCGGGGCTGAGCTACGCGGTACTGCGCGAGGCGCTGCCGGAACACGTGTGGGCACGCGCTACCGCCCTGGTCTCGGCCATGTGGGGTGTCGGAACTCTCGCCGGTCCGGCGATCGGCGGATTGTTCGCGCAACTCGGCCAGTGGCGCCTCGCGTTCGTGGCGCTTGCCGGGGTCGCCGCCGCCATCGCAGTGATTGCGCCGCGGGCCTTGCCGCGCACCGAACATGGACGCGGTGGGGAGCCGGTCCCGGCCGTGTCACTCGCACTGCTCACCCTCGCCACGATCGCGATCAGCGTCGCAGGCATCCTCGGCAACCGCACCCGGATGCTGATCCTGATCGCACTCGGGGTCGTGTTCGTCGGTCTCTTCGTCGCGTGGGACCGTCGCTCACCGCACCGAGTGCTGCCGAAGTCGACCTACACCACGGCGTCGTCGCTGAAGTGGATCTACCTCGCCATCGCGGTACTGGCGTCCGGCACGGTCTCGGAGGCCTTCACACCCCTGTTCGGTCAACGGCTCGCCGGACTGGCACCGTTCGCTGCGGGATTCCTCGGCGCCATGATGTCGGTCGGGTGGTCCGTGACCATGGTCTTCAGTTCCGCCATCTCCCGGCCCCGGGCGCAGAAGGCAGCTACGGTCGCCGGACCGGTCGTCCTCGCTGCCGGGCTGCTCGTGTCGGCAGGCCTCTGGCGCGACGACGCCGGCCTCGGCACCGTGATCCTATGTGCCGGTGTGCTCGTCGCCGCCGGTGCCGGGATCGGACTCGCCTTCCCCCACCTCATGGTCGCCGCCATGCGAAGCAGCGACGACGCACAGGAGGGCGCCAAGGCTGCAGCCGGGCTCAACACCGTCGAACTGATCGCCATGGCCGTCGGGTCCGCGATCGCCGGCGTGCTGGTCAACCTCGGCGCGCCCTCGCCGCTGACGTCGGCGCGACTGCTCTTCCTCGGTCTCGGCGTCATCGCCGCGGTCGGCGTCTACCCGGCGTGTCGCGCGACGCGGCACGCCATCTCTAGGTCGTCGGACTCCCCTACGGCCGTGGAGTGAAGTGTTCCGCACGTCGCAGGATGTCGTGGGCACGCGCCAGCTGCGGGAGGTGACCGCCGTGAGTGACACGGGCACCATCCGCACCGAGCCGTTCGATCGTCGCCTCCGCCCAGGAGATGTCGTGCGTGTCGGGGGCCAGCGCTGTATTGATCACCGGCACCTGCTCCCCTGCGAGGGTCAGCTTTCCGGTCATTCCCATCTCGCGGGCCAAACGGGTGTCGTCACGCACCACCGCGGCCTCGGGCGACAACGTGGGCCCGTCGACCGGAGGTCCGATCTGCGCCGCCCGGCTCGCGTTGACGAGACGGGATCGGGCATACGCCAGAGCCATCGGGCTTCGCCCCGCCCCGATGTCACGGCAGTAGTCGCCGATCCCGAACGCGAGCCGGACGACGGAGCGGGTGCGAGCGATGTCGTCGACAACCACGATCGCTGCCGCGGATTCGACGAGCGCGACGATCGGGACGCCGGGCATCTCGCCGGCGGTGTCGCGCACCTGCTCGGGAGTTTCGGTTTTCGAGAGCATCAGCCCCTGCAGCCCCGGCAGACCGCGGATCGCGTCGAGGTCGCGCCGCCAATGGGCGGTGGTGGCGTCGCCTATCCGCACCCAGCCCGTGTGCCGCTCGAGCCAGGCCGCGGCGCAGGCACGGCCCTTCTCCTTCGCCGCGAACGGTAACCCGTCTTCGAGGTCGATGATCAGGGCGTCCGCACCGGATGCCGCCGCCGCGGCGATGGTCTCGCTGCCGATCGCGGGAACCAGAAGCCAACTCCGCGCCATCGCGATGTCGGCCTTCCCGGTCCGGACTGTCTCGACACTCATGCTGTTCTTCCCTCGGCCATACCGAGGAGTCTGCGCATCACCGAGCGAAGACACACTCGACGAAGCGGAGTGCACCGGGGCCGTCCGGTCGCCGCTTCGGCAGGGGCAGCGAACCGGACTCTCTCGTCAGAAGTCGAGGCCCCAGGACACCGGGTTGAACACCACCCGGTACCAGACGTTGGTTGCGGCGTCGAAGGTGCACGGCACGATCACCACGCCCGAGGTCTGCTCGAGCGCCGAAGCCTTTCCACAGAAGTACTGCGCGCCCTCGCCGGACGACTCGGCGCGGTAGACCGGTCCGACGTGCCACGGTTCGGCACTCGCCGCGCCGGCTCCCAGGGTTGCGCCCAGGACAAGGGGCGCGGACAGGATTCCGACGAGTGCTGCGGTACGTCGAGCGGACTTCTTCTGCACGAGGGCTCCTTGGTTGGCGAGGACACGACGGGTCTGTGCGGTTAGTTCGCGCACGAAACGCCGAGCGTTACCGTCCCGCTGCAACTCTCTGCTCGAACACCTGGCTCGACCCGTTCTGCTCGGCAAGCGCGCGGGCGCCGTCCAGGGCCGCCTGGGCGGCCGCCTTCACAGTCGCGGCGTCCTCGGCGGTGGCGGGCGCTTCAGCGGGCGCTTCGGCGGGCGCCGGAGCCTGCACTGGCACGGAGGTCTCGGGATCGGGAGCCTCGACCGGGGCCGGTGACTCGCGGCCGGGGGTCTGGACCTTCGGCGTCTCGACCTCGGGTGTCTCGATGGCCGGGGCGGGCTTCTCGATCGGCGGAGCGGGCTTCTCGATCGCCGGTGCAGGCGCCGGGGTCGGCTTCGGCGCCTCGACGACGGGCGGTGTGCCGCCCTTCTTCAGATACTGGCCGCAGACGGGCCACGCGCCGGGGCCCTGAGTTTTCAGGACGTTCTCGGCGACCCGGATCTGCTCGGCCTCACTGGCTTCCGAGGGGTCGCCCTTTCCGCCGTTCGCCTTCCAGGTTTCCGGCGTGAACTGAAGGCCGCCGTAGAAGCCGTTTCCGGTGTCTGTGGTCCAATCGCCCCCGCTTTCGCATTCCGCGACTGCGTCCCAGTCGTGCGGCGCGGCGGACGCACTTCCGGCGGCCAGTCCCAGGAGGGCGGCAGCGACCGCGCCGATCAGGGCGATCCAACCGAGGGTGCGTTGTCTAACAGTGCGAGTGATCATGCTGGCTCAATCCTCTCCGCGCCTGCGGACGGGGCGTGCCTGCGACAACGTGTCGCTGCGGCCCGGCGTCACCTTGCGGTGCCTCGTCCCGCGCCTCGAAGGTGTCGGGATTCCGAACCCGCGTGCGCAGATTTGCAGCGGCGGGCCCCCGAACGTGGCCTCCTCCCGAAATTCACACGGCATGAACAAGGTACGGATGTCCGACTATTGAGATGCGGGAGTGAAAATTGTTCAGTTCTGAGGTTTCGATATCATTCCGACGTCATGTCGTCACACTTTTGTGACGCATATACACGCGGCGCGAATGCTGTAGCGGCCCATCCGGTCACGCTCCGCCGTCAGGTCTCGGTCTTGATACGGCACCGAGAGACGGTCCCGCGCGCGATCGGCCGACCGGATGACATCGATGAACTATCGGGGCCCCGGTTTCGTCATAAGGGTTATGACCGAACGATTATCCGGTCCGGCTCCGGACTCCGACGGGATGTGGTCGACAGCGCTGGCCCGGGGACTCATCCGCGAGGATGCGCTGCGCTCGACGAGCTACTCGGACACCGGCTACATCGACCTACTCGAGCCGCATCCTCGGTCGCGGCCGACCGTCGCGCAGCGGGCGATGGCCAACAGAACCGTCGCCGCCGTCTACGAACGACTGTGGCGGCCCATCGCCGTCGCGGCGCTGAGCCTGCACGGGCTGTCCGTGGCCGAGGAGCGCGAACGGGCAGCCGACGCCCTGCATCTCGACGGCGGGCAACGCGTCCTCGACGTGGCGTGCGGGCCGGGGAACTTCACCAGCTTCTTCGCCGACCGGCTCGTCGGCGACGGATTCGTCATCGGCGTGGACAACTCGCCGGCGATGCTCGAGCGCGCAGTTCACGACAACGCGCGTGCCCGGGCGGTCTACCTCCGTGCCGACGCGGCCGGCCTTCCGTTCGACGACCGGACGTTCGATGCTGTGTGCTGTTTCGCGGCGCTCTACCTGGTGGCGGAGCCGTGTGCCGTGCTCCGCGAGATGGTGCGTGTGTTGGCACCCGGTGGCCGGATCGCGGTGATGACCAGCTACGGTCGCGAATCCCTTCTCGTGCGAAAGGGACTCGAGCTGGGCGCGACGTTGTGTGGGGTACGGGTCTTCGACCGCACGACCGTCCCGGCATTCCTTACCACCGCCGGACTCGTCGACGTCGAGCAACAACTGCGCGGCATCTCGCAGTTCGTCAGCGCCCGCCGACGGGGGTGATCGGCGGATCGACCGGGGAGGATGCTCGAGCTCGAGCGGCGCGGTTCGAACTGTCCGTCGCGCAGTAGAACTCCGATCCGGGGAGCGGAAGGAGGGCGGGACCGGCGGGGCACAGTGTAGTGGTCTCGGGCGGCAGGCGCCATCTTCCGAACACCGCTGCGCGTGCGTAACATCTACATCATCTCGGTGGAATCCCTGTGGAGGCCGACGTGGGTGGACTTGGTATCGATCTCGGCACTGCCAACACTGTCGTCGGAACCCCCGATGACGGGATCGTCTTGAACGAGCCGTCTTTCATGCTCGTTCGAACGAAAGATCCGCATCGCGCCCTCGCGATAGGCACGGAAGCGCGAAGTCTCGTCGGCCGCACTCCGATCGGAATCGCACCGGTACGACCGATGCGTGACGGGGTCATCGTGGACCTCGAGTCGGCGCGCGCCTTCGTCACCGCCGTCATCAAACGGGTATCCCCGTCGAGGCGATACGGTCTGCGGCCGAAGGGGGTCATCTCCGTTCCCGCGGGCGCCACCCCACTCGAACGTCGCGCACTGCTCGAGGTCGGACACGAGGCCGGTTTGCGGAAAGTGGGATTGGTGCCGGAACCGGTCGCGGGGGCTCTCGGCTGCGGGATCAATCCGCTCGAACCGCGCGCCCACCTCGTCGTCGACATCGGCGGCGGCACTTCCGAAATCACGGCGATCTGCTTCGGTGGCATTCTGTCCCACCGCAGTTGCCGGCTCGCGGGGGATGAACTGACCAACGCGCTGTACCAGTATCTGCGGGCGGAGCACAAGATCGTCGTCGGCGAACTCACCGCCGAGCGGGCCAAGCTGGGCGCACCCGACACCGCTGAAGGGCAGTCGCTCGTCGTGGAGGGTCGCGACGCGGTCACCGGCCGGGCCCGACTGGTCACGCTCGAAACAGAGGAGATCGTCGAGGCGTTGCGGCCGACGACAACTGGGATCGTGCACACACTGATCGAGGTCCTCGAGGACCTCCCGCCCCAGGCGATCGGCGACGTGATGTCGGAAGGGCTGCTCGTCATCGGTGGTGGTGCGTTGCTGCGCGGTCTGTCGCAGCTGCTCGAAGAGTCTTTCGGGTTTCCGGTCAAGACGGCGGAGCGCCCGCTCACGTGCGTCGCCGAGGGCGCGACGGCATGTCTCACGCACCCTGAGGTCGTTGCCGCGTACAGCAGCTGATCACGGATTCGGCGGCGGGGCGGGTGGCCGCGGGTAGTAGTGTTCGAGAATCTTCTTGACCACCGGTCCGGCAGTCGCGGAACCGGACCCGCCGCCGCGAACCAGCACCGACACCACGATTTCGGGTGCGTCGAACGGCGCCACGGCGGAGAACCAGGCGTTGAGTCCCTCCCCCGGCGCCGACGGATCCTCCGCCGTGCCGGTCTTCGCGCCGGCAGGCACCGGGAGATCCGCGAGTTGTCCGGCGGTACCGGCCGCAGCGGATGCCCGCATCCCCGCCCGCACGGGGCCGAGCTGGTCTGCGAACGGTAGCCGCTCCGGTGCCGCTGTCGGGATGGGAATCTGCGCCGACCCGTATGCGGCGGCGAGCTGGGGCGTCACCATGGCACCCGTGGCGACGCCGGTCGTCCAGCGCGCGACCTGTATCGGCGTGGCGCTCACGGTGCCCTGCCCGATACCCATCAGCAGCGTCGATCCGGGATACCAGGTGGCCCCGATGCTCCCGACGTTCTCGGGGGTACCGATGAATCCTTCGGCCTCGCCGGGGAGGTCGATCCCGGAACGCCGGCCTGCGCCGAGTTGCCCCGCGACGTCCGCCATCTTCTCCGGCCCCAGGAGTTCACCGAGCTTGTAGAAGTAGACATTGTCGGACCACTGGATCGCCTGGAGCAGATTGTGCGGACCCATCGGTTGCCAGTTCCGGAAGGTGTGGCCACCGTAGGTGTAGGAGGCGCCGGTCTCGATCACCGCGTCCGGCGACAGCACCGGATACTGAGTATTCGCCGCCGCGACGACGATCTTGAAGGTCGAGCCGGGCGGGACCGCGGTCTGGATGGCATTGTTCACCAACGGGCTCGGCCCCGGAGTCTGGCTCTGCGCGGCGAGCGCGACGACGTCGGCCGGAGGACCGTACACGTTGTTGTCGGCTCCCGGGACACTGGCGAGGGCCAGCACGGCCCCGGTCCGGGCGTCCATCACGACGGCGGCACCGAGGTCCCCCTTGCTGGTGCGCATCGCCTCGACGAGCGCGTCGGTGGCCAGGTTCTGCACCCCGATGTCGAGGTGCAGGCGCAGATCGTGGCCCCGTACCGGATCCACCCGTTCACCCGTCGCCACCGGATTTCCGGACGGATCGACGTAGATGCATTGTTTGCCGTCGGTGCCGCGGAGCAGGGCGTCGTACTGTTTCTCGAGTCCCGCCTTGCCGACCCGTGATCCGAGCGCGAGATGCGGCCAGAGTTGCATGTCGTCGGCGTCGGCGACCCCGACGTGTCCGAGGACGGAGGCGAGCACCGCACCATACGGATACTGTCGGCGGCCGGAGGGAACGACCAGGACGCCGGGAAGTCGCGCGTCCACGATGCGCCGGGCCTGGTCGGGCGCGACCCTGCCCACCACCACCTGCGTTTCCCCGTCGCCACCGGCGGCGATCAGGTCCGCCAACTCCTCCGGAGTCGTGGGAAGCAGCGCGGCGAGCCGATTGCGGGTGTCGTCGTCGTTCTCGTCGAACATCCGCGCGACCACCGCCACGGCGTACTCGTCGACATTCACCGCGAGGGGAACACCGTTGCGGTCGAGGATCAGTCCACGCTCGGCAGGCAGGCGGATGCACCGCATCATCTGCTGGTCGCTCATCGCCCGGAATTCGGCGCCTCGGTCGTGTTGCAACTGCCAGGCGAACATCGACATCGCAACCAGCGCCGCGGTCATCGTCATCGTGCCCGCCGATATACCGCGCGGGCGCCGGCGTCGTCGGGGATCCGGCGCCCACAGCGGCCGCGCGACACCGTCCCGGCGCACCGCGAGCACCAGTCCGATGGCGGCGAATCCCACGATCGCGGCCGTACCTCCGTAGCTGAAGAGGGGAATCGGCATCCCCGTGTGAGGTAGCAGCGACAGACTCTGACCGATAGACACCAACGCGTGGATCCCGAACAGCCCGCCGATTCCGGCCGCGACGAGTGCGGCCTCCCGGGTCCGCGCCGTTCGCGCGGCGAGTGCAGCCCGCCACACGATGACCGAGGTCGCCACTACGACGGCGAGGCCCGCGATCAGACCCCACCCGTACACGAGACTGGCGAACGCGAGATCGTGCTCGGATTCGGGAAGAAATTCCGCCCGCACGTCGTACAGCGGATCACGCGCCAGTCCCCACAGGCCGCCGCTGCCGATCGCGATGTTCGCTTGCAGCGCGGCCCATCCCGCCCCTGCGGGGTCGGCGGTGCTCGACAGGAACACGTGCACCCGTTCGAGTTGGTAGGGGCGGAGAAAGAGCACTGCCAGCGGAAGCGACGCGATGCCCAGCACGAACAGCGGAACCAGAGGCAGCAGCGGAACCCGGGCAAGGATGAGCATGAACCCCACCGTTGCCACGAGCACGACCGCGGTCGAGAGGTCGGGTTGGAGTGCGACGAGTGCGATCGGCAGGGCCGCGATCGCCAAGGTCGCGAGGAATCGGGCCAGGGTGAACCCACCCGCGAGCATGCTTGCGGGCACGAGAACCAGAGCGAGCTTGGCCAGTTCGGACGGCTGGACGGTGAACGCACCGAAGTCCAGCCAGCGTTGGGCGCCCTTGGTCGCGACTCCCGCGAGGGGCACGACCGCCAGCAACACGGTTGCCGCCGCGAACACCGCCCAGCCGAAGGCGCGGAGATCACCCATCCGGAGGCGGGACACCAGGAACATGATGCCGAGACCGACCGCGGCGAAAAGCGCGTGCCGGACAGCATGACCCATCATCCCCGTCGAAGTGAGATTCAGGAGGCCGAGCAGTACGAGGACGATCGCTGCCCCGACGATCCACGGGTCCGATTGGCGCTTGCCGTCGTGCATCCCTCCCCCCGGCGCCTAACAGTGTGCGTTCTCGGCGGGAATCAGCAGGGGCTCGGACGCGGCCGTTGCCGGGGCGCTGGTGATCGCCGCGACGGCGTGCGCGGCACCGGGGGGCAGATCCGTCCGGACGATTCCGTACACCTGTTGCTCGCCGGACGAAACGGGCAACGACACTTCGTCGCTCGTGCGCACCTCGCCGGAGCATCGGTCGTAGATGTTCAACCGCCACGTCACCGTGCCGACGGTGGCCGCGGGATCGAGGTGCACGTCGACACGGACGTCGCACGCCTGTCCGGACACGCACTGGCCGGAGGCAAGGGTCGCGGTGACCAGAGTGATCGGCCCGGCGCTGCTGGGGGCTGCGACGTCGACGGGTCTGGGCACCGGCACGCCGCTCCCCGGGGCAGGCTCCACCGGGGCATCCGCCGGTTCCGGTGGGGGCGATACCGGGCGAATCTGGTTCTGCTCCGACGAATTCACCGGATCGAGGACGGCGTCCCAGCCCCGGCGCAGTTCGGACCACAACCGCGGGGCCAGCAACAGAGTCCCGATGAGAACCAGGAACGCGATCAGCCCCAGCACGCCGTTGCGTCGCGACGGCCGTCGGCTTCGGCGATGCCACGGGTTCCGCACCGGTGGGAACCAGCCGTGCGGCGCGAGTGTCGTTCCGGTTATCACGGGCGGCGGCGGGGACGGGACCGCCGGTGGCTCCGCCGCCGCCTGACCGTCCGGTCGCGGTCGTCCCGTCGTCGCGGCGACGAGATCGGCGAGTTGATGCCGTCTTCTGCGCTCCTCGCCGGCATCGACCTGTGGCGCGATCGCCCCGCCCACCGCATGCACGAGACCATCGAGATCCGTTGAATCCGAGATCGATTCGTCCAGTCGATCGGCGAGCGCCGAACCCCGGCAGTTCGCTGCGATGTCGCGCAGGAGACGTGTCACCGCCTCGTTCATGGGGTCCCGCGACGCCACCGGGCCGGTGCACTCGATCGTGAGGTATCCGGTATCGGACACCCTCACGTCGTCGTCTCGGAGACGGACCGGGTAGCGGCCGTGACCGCGTGCGATCTGATCGAGCACATCCGCGACGAGCAGGACGGTTTGCGCCGGTGTCAACCTCGCCACCGCAAGCAATCTCCGGAGCGAGACTCCACCACCACCTGCGTCATCGTGTTGTGCGGCGGGCGGATCGGATCGGCCGTCAGCGGGCTCGATTCGCCTCGAGAGGAGCCCGGTCACTGCTTCGATCATCGCGCACCCCGAAACGCTATGCCCCCCGTACGGGTTGGACCGGGGCGGGGGGCGGCGGACCTTGAGCTGGGCTCCCTCGTTGTCGAAATCCACTACAAAACCGCGTTACTCCATTTAACTCCGATCCGCGTGCTCGGAACATGCCCTTTACTCATCCGAGATGCGGGCGCACATCGCTCGGCGCCGATCGCCCCCGGCAAACCAAAGAAACCTTCCGGTTGGACTTTTTCTGTGGGATACCAACGTCGACGTCGACGCCATCTATCACCCAAACGATCACGATCGGATCACTCCGATCGTCGCCCTCGATTACGACGTCGAACCAGCAGTGCGCCGCCGGCTGCTGCAGACGCCGGCCGGGCGAGGGTGGCGCGATCCCAGCCCGGTGTTCGACGGAGTGGACGGACTGACGTCCGCGGTCCTGACGTTGCACTCGGGACGTCCGCGATCCGCGCATCGTTGCCTGCCGCCACGCTGAACTCGGTGAGGCACCGGCTCGTCATTCCTGGGCACGTCTTCGGCACGGGGCACCGCCGCGCTACCGACCGCACGTCGTTCGGATGGAGGGAGGCCCGGGCGCTGAAGTGGCTCCTGCGGAAGGTCCGTGCCGACGCCGACCGCTAGCGGAGACGCCCGACCCCCCACTCACGGCGTGTTGATGTACTCCTGGATAGCCTGCTGCGCCTTGGGATTTCCCTGACCGATTCCGACGATCGCGCCGGTGATCGCGCCGATCGGCGTGCCGATGATGCAGCCCGCGAGGCTGCCGGGGAACATCGAGACACACCCGACACCCAGGCCTATGAGCGCTCCGATCGCAGTCCCGGCCGCTCCCCCGTTGGCCCAGCCGACACCGAGTTCGTTGAGCATGTTCTCGAGGGCCTGCTGCTTGTCGACGTCGTGTCTTCCGGGGATCTCGAAGGCCGGCGTTCCCGGGGCCGGAAGTACAGGATCGGCGTGGGCAGTGCCCGCGCCGAGTGTCACCGCCGCGGCGACGACCGCCGACATAGCCGATTTCTTGATCAAGTTCATCGCGATCCCACCCTGCTGACGAAGGAAAAACCGGTTCCGACTGTAACGCGCGGCTGCATCACCGGTGGCGAAACCGCGGCATCGGAAGACTACCGCGGCAAGCGCTCACCAGCACGGGGAAACTGTCACGTCACCCGGCGAATGAAAAGCCGCTTCGCCCAGAGGTAGCCGACCACCGCGATCCCGGCGCTCCAGCCGACGGCAAGCGCGGCGCTGTTGCCGATGGGCGTTCCGAGCAGCAGTCCGCGGATCGTCTCGATGACGGGGCTGAACGGCTGGTACTCGGCGAACCAGCGCAGTCCGGCCGGCATCGAATCGGTCGGGACGAACCCGCTGCCGAGGAATGGAAGCAGTATGAGCACCATCGGAAGGTTGCTCGCCGTTTCGACGCTCTTCGACACCAATCCGAACGCGACCGACAGCCACGTGAGCGCGAAGGTGAACAGTGCGAGCACCGCGAAGGCGGCGAGCCACTCTCCGACGTCGGCGGTGGGGCGGAATCCGATGAGGACGGCGACACCGACGACCACGACGAGGCTGATCAATGTCTGGATCATGCTGCCGACGACGTGCCCGGTCAGGACCGACACACGGGCGATGGCCATGGTGCGGAACCGGGCGATGATGCCCTCCGTCATGTCCGTGGCAACGGAGATCGCGGTTCCCTGCGCGGCGCTCGCGATGGTCATCAGGATGATTCCGGGTGCGACGTAGTCGATGTATGCGCCGCGCCCCCCGGCGGGGTCGCCGAGTCCTGCGCCCAGCGTGCCGCCGAAGACGTAGACGAACAGTAGCAGGAGGACGATAGGCATCCCGACGAGCAGCACTGTCATGGACGGATATCGGATCATGTGCCGGACGTTGCGTCGCAGCATGGTCGCCGAATCGCTCAGCGCATAACCCATGGTCGTCATCGCAGGCTCTCTTTCCGGGGTTCGGTGCGCTCGGTGAGCGCGAGGAAGACGTCGTCGAGATCTGGCGTGTGGACGGAGAGGTTCTCGACCTGGATCGCGGCGTAGTCGAGCCGATCGAGGACCGATCGCAACGACTGCACGCTGCCGTCGCTGGGGACCTGGAGAGTGAGCGATTCGTCGTTCCGGGTCACGTCGCCGAGAACTCGGGATGCGGCGGCGAGTTCCTCCGTCCCGGCCAGTTGCAGTGAGATGTGACCACCCGGAACGAGTCGCTTGAGTTGTTCGGGAGTGCCCTCCGCGACCAGCTTGCCGCCGTCGAGCACCGCGATGCGGTCGGCGAGCTGGTCGGCTTCTTCCAGATACTGCGTGGTGAGGAAGATCGTGACGCCGTCGGCGACGAGTTTCCGGATGATCTGCCACATGGTGCGCCGGCTTCGCGGATCGAGACCCGTCGTCGGCTCGTCGAGGAAGATGATCCGTGGCTCACCGACGAGCGTCATCGCGAGGTCGAGCCGTCGGCGCATGCCGCCGGAGTAGCTTCCGGCAGGCTTCGCGGCCGCCTCGACGAGATCGAACTGCGCGAGCAGCTCTGTGGCCCGCTTGCGACCGGCACTGCGTCCCAGATGGTGCAGATCCGCCATCAGGATCAGGTTCTCGCGGCCTGTGAGGAGGCTGTCCACCGCGGAGAACTGGCCGGTGACACCGATCGTGGCACGCACCGCATCGGACTCGCGGATGAGGTCGTGCCCGCCGATTCGCACGTCACCGCCGTCGGGCTCGATGAGGGTGGACAGAATCTGGACGGTGGTGGTCTTGCCTGCGCCATTGGGTCCGAGGAGGGAGAAGATCGTTCCCTCGGCGATGTCGAGGTCGACACCGTCGAGCACGAGCCTGTCGCCGTAGGACTTTCGCAACCCCGTGGCCGTAATCGCTGATCGGGTGGTGATCGATGCTGTCATCACTCTGCCTTTCGACTGGTCGACTGCTGGACGTCGGCGCGGTGAATCACGATGTCGCCGAAGCTGGTACGGGCCCGCACGTCGACCCTTTCGTCGGTCGATTCGGGGCTGCCGACGGAGTTCATGCGGTTGTGAACCTTCCCGAAGGAAGTGTGTGCGTCGAGCCGGGCGGCGGTGCCGGGGCGGATGCCGATCTCGATTCGGCCGCACGCGGTCTCGAGCGAAGCGGCGCCCTGCACCACCTGTCCGATCCGGATGTCGCCGTTCGCGGTCGCAGCGGCCAGGTCGGCGCGGGCGTCGTCGACGGAGATGTCTCCGTTCGCCGTCTTCACTCGAAGGCTGCCGGCCACCGCGCCGATCCAGTCGTCGCCGTTCGAGTTCTTGACCACCGCACTGCCGTCGATCCCGCCGAGGCGGATCTTCCCCGACCCGGTGCTCACGTCCGCGTTCCCCGAGACGTGTTCCACCACGACGCCGCCGGCGCCCGTGTGCACGTCGAGTGGACCGGTCTGGCCGAGCTGGATGTCGCCTGCCGACGTCTTCACACGGCAGGCTCCGACCCGGCCGACGACGCGGAGCGTCGAGACCGACGCGTCGCACTCGAGCTGGGAGCCGGTCGGCAGCGCGATGGTCACGTCGACCGAACCGGTCTTGCCGAACAGTCCGAGACCCCGCTGCTTCGGCGTCTTGACCAGTAATCTGCCGGCGTCGTATTCGATGCGGGTCTGCTCGGCCGCCCGGACGTCCGGTTCGCGAGAGTCGTCGCTGGGGCGCACGTCGACGACGGTGTCGTCCCGGTCGCTCGCGGTGATCCGGGCGTCACCGACCACGAGTTCGATCGTGGCCGATATCGGCGCCGGGGTGCTGAAAGTGGGCATGGTGAACCTCCGGAAGGTGGTGGTGGAGAACGTGTGGGAGAAGCGGTTGGGCTAGCGCACCCAGCCGGTGAAGTCGTCGCTGCCCTGGGGCGCGCGCCGTTCGGAACGACGGCTCGCGCCGCCCGGTTCCAACGCCGAGGCAGCAGACCGCACCAGCCATGCGTTCACGGACAGCCCGGCGTCCCGGGCGGCCTCTTCGACGCGATCCTTGAGGTCTTGCGGGAGACGGAGATTGATTCGGGTCATCGCACCGTCGTCCGGTTCGGGCGACCGGATCGGAGCGACGTCAGCGGCCGCCGGTGCCTCGTCGCGCGAGGGCTCGATGGGGGCGACGGTGACGACGAAGCTGGGTTCACGACCTCGGAGACGGAGGTCGACCGAACCTGGGGCCAGGTCACGGGTGATTTCGTTCGCCGCGGCAGACAGCGCGTCCAGGAGCGCGAGCCGAACGCCGGATTCCAATGGTGCGGTGAGCCTCTCGGCCAGGGCGCGGCTTTCCTCTCCCCCGGCCTCGGCGGCTACCGCAAGCTCGCGGCGGAGGGAATCGACATACGGTGTGAGATCCATGATGCCATCATGGCACCAACATGGCACCACTGCAAGACCTTGCTGGAAGTATCTGGTGCCACAATGGTGCCGATGTGGCACACTCTGCGGTCGGATCCGTGATTACGGTAGTGATTCGGGCAGCCCGAACGGCACGAAATGCTCCGCCCCCAGGAACGACGTGAGATCCGCGATGCTGTCGCCGCGCAGGGTCAGCACCGTGATCGACCAGCGCAGATGGGTGCGCGCACCCTCGTCCCACAGATAGAAGGCGACGGCGGGTTGCCCGTTCGCTGTGATCGGGACGTGACGCCACGCGCCACAGCCGGTGAGCGGAACCCGGACCGCGAAGTCGGCGACGGCCCCGAGACCGCGGTACCAGTGCGCCATCGGGGGCATCGACCAGGTGACGTCCTCGGTGAGCAGCGCGACCAGGGCGTCGGCGTCACCGCGTTCCAGTGCAGTGGCGTACCCCACGACGAGGGCACGCACGCGTGCGTCGTCGATGTCCCGCAGGGTCTGCGCCTGCGTCACCGGTGGCACCTTTTCGGCGACGATGACGCGGGCCCGCTGCAGGGCACTGTTCACCGAAGCCCTCGTCGTGTCCATGACAGCCGCGATCTCGGCGACGGAGAAACCGAGAACCTCGAACAGCAGCAGCGCGGCCCGCTGGTTTCCCGGCAGATGCTGCAGGGCCGCAACGAATGCCAGTTCGACGGCTTCGCGCTGCTCGTACCGCGCGTCCGGCCCCGCCGGGCCGGCAGGCAGTCCCGTATCGGCATACGGGCCCAGCCAGGCGACGTCCGTCACCGGGAGGTCACCGATGACCGCGCGATCACTCGACGGTCCCAGGTCGACCGGCAGTGCCCGCTTGCCGCGACTGGCGACGGCGTCGAGGCACGTGCGGGTGGCGACGGTGTACAGCCAGGAACGTAGCGTGCTGCGACCCTCGAACCCCGCGAACCCCCGCCACGCACGCAGCAGCGCATCCTGCAGCGCATCGTCGGCGTCGTGACTGGACCCGAGCATCCGGTAGCAATGGGCGTGCAGCTCCCGGCGCAGCGGTCCCACGAGACGGGTGAACGCGGCGTCGTCCCCGTCGCGGGCCCGGGCGAGGTCGGGATCCCGCGTTTCGGCCGCCGCGTCCGAGGTCCGTGCGGAAATGTCGCTCACACGCCATGATTCTGCCCGACCGCGTCGGATGATCGCATCGTTCGGCGATCGATCGGAAAGCCGGAACAACCCCAGGGGTGCAATCTCGGCCCCCCGGATGCCTGCTCGACCACCCCTGTGGGGTCCTTACGCGACGTCCGTTACCGCGAAGACTGGTCGTCGGTCACAGGACACGGAAATTCACACAACAGTCGGGAGAAACACAATGTCCTTCGTCAACACTCGCACCGCAACCGCAGTCGCAGCAGGCGCCGCCCTCGGGTTCGGCATGCTCGTGGCCCAGAGCGCCACCGCCGCAGCGGCGCCTGCGCAGTCGTCGTACCCGCAGGTCGTCTCCCCGCAATCCGAACTCTCCCCGTACCAGGTGCAGGTCAGGGATCGCATCGGCTGCGCGAACGCATGGCCCATGGTCTCGTGCGACGCGCCGGACGAGGACGTCCCCCCGCAGGTCACCCTCGTCGAACCGGGCACCGACCTCGTCGATCCGGGCACGTCGCTGTTCGGTCCCGCCGCCGCATCCGTCGAGTCTCTGTCGGCCGGCGCCCTGCACCAGGTCTATTACCCGCTCGAGCCCGACGACGGAGTGATCTCCCACCCGCTCGATCCCGACATGCCCTGGATGTGACACCTTCGCGGATGCCGCAGCGCATACGCTGGGGCGATGGCGGTCAACCGAAGTCGCAAGGCCCGGGCGGCGCGCAAGCGTCGGCGCCGGATGACGAGTGTCGAGCACGACCTCAGCGACGAGCAGTGGGCAGCGCTGGTGGCGGCGTGGGATGGGTGCGCGTATTGCGGCGCGACCGACAGGCCCTTGCAACGCGACTGCGTGCTGGCACTCTCCCGCGGCGGACGGTACACGCTCGACAACATCGCACCGGCGTGTGGTTCCTGCAATGCCAGCAAGTGCAACGACGAGGTCACGGGCTGGTTGCGGCGTAAGCGGCTCGACGAGCGCGCATTCCTGTTGCGCCACATCGAGATCGGCGCGGCGCTGGCGCTGCGTTTCCGCGCAGTACCGGACGCCGAGCAGGAGAACGAACTCGGAACGCCCGAGGCCACGGCCTCGTAACCGACCGGCCACGAATGTGGGCCGGTCGGTTACGGCGTCGGCGCTACTTGGTGCCGAAGATCCGGTCGCCCGCGTCGCCCATACCGGGCAGGATGTAACCGTGCTCGTCGAGTTCGCGGTCGACGGCGGCGGTGTAGATGGGTACGTCGGGATGGGCCTTGTGCAGGGCGGCAACGCCTTCGGGGCAGGTCAGCAGGCAGACGAATTTGATGGATTTGGGGCCGTATTCCTTCAACCGCTCCACCGCCGCCACGGCGGAATTGCCGGTGGCCAGCATCGGGTCGACCACTACGACATCGCGCTCCTGCAGGTCACCGGGCATCTTGAAGTAGTACTCCACTGCTCCCAAGGTCTTGGGGTCGCGGTACAGGCCGATGTGGCCGACCCGCGCGCCGGGCACCACCGTGAGCATGCCGTCGAGGATGCCGGTACCTGCCCGCAGGATGGAGACGAACACGAGCTTCTTACCGTCGATGACCTTGCCGGTGGTGGTCTCCATCGGCGTCTCGATCTCAATTTCCTGCATCGGGATGTCGCGCAGCACCTCATAGGTCATCAGCGCGGAGATCTCGTTCGCCAGGAGGCGAAAACTGTTGGTAGAAGCGTCCTTACGACGCATCATTGTGAGCTTGTGCTGAACCAGGGGGTGGTCGATCAGGTGTACCGAACCCATGAATCACTCCTCGTCGTCGCTCTAGAAGACTGTGCCGTCACTGAAGATGGACAGCGGTGGCAGCCCACCGCGCAGGCGCTGCGCCAGCGCCCGTCCGGCAGCCCAGGTGCCGCCCTCGAGGACGCACGCCAGCGGCATCCGGGTGTCGTCCACGCCCAGCTGGTCGCGCACCAGCGGCGCCAACTCGTCCAGGAGCGACACCGTCAGGGCACGCCACTCGACCACCACTTCGTCGCTCACCGTCCAGCTTCGCGCGGCCCAGGCAGGGTCGCGCAGGCGCAGCACGCCGGTGTCCAGCAGGAGGCCGCCGTTGCGGTACTCGGGCAGGCCGGTCAGCGCGTCCAGCCCCACCACCTGCACGCCGGCCCACTGAAAGGGCTCCAGCAACGAGTAGCTCAGCCACTGCGACAGCTTGTGGAACGGCATCCAGCCGTCGGTCAGTCCCGGGCCTGACACCGCCTCGTGGCGCCAGCAGTCACCCAGCAGCAGGGTGCCGACGGCATTGCCCGCCGGCCAGATGCCCGACATCGACGTCAGGAGCTGCGACAGGATGTCGTGCGCTGCGACCGTCCCCGTGGACCGGCCCGGACCGCGCTCGACCAGCGCGTCGAACAGGCCACCCGGCCGTCCTTGCGGGCCGAACACCTCGGGCTGCGCGGCGAGCGCCTCCCCCAGCCTGCGCAGCACCAGCACGCGACCTTCGAGACCGACCAGCGGATTGGCCGGTCCGACCTGGAATGCGTCGGCCAGCCGGTCCGCACGCAGCGCGCGCAGGCCGTCCGCATCGACCCGCAACGGGTGCGTCGCGTCGCTCGAGAAGATTCCGCCCGCGAATGCGTGCCAGCTCGCCACGCCCAGACCCTCGGATCGAGCGAAGCCCTGCCCGCTCGCCTCCTCGTGGTACTGCCAGTCGGGTCCGGCGCCCGCATCGAGCAACACGCTGACCACGGCCAGGTCGATCATGGCGCGGGCGCGGGCCGCGGTGTCCTGCGCCTTCAGCCGTTCATCCAGCTCGGCCTTGCGGTCCACGCCGCCTGCCTCGAAATGGCGCCAGCGGCTGTGGAAGGGAATTTTCAGGTCCGGGTAGCGCACCCGGGTCACGTCCACGACCTCTTCGGCGGCCGTGGGCAGCGCGTCGTCGTGAACGGTGAACCACCGCGACTCCCCCTGCCGCGCGCGCCCCAGCAACTGCCGCGCGCGCTCCCGCACCGCAGTGGTCGAGCGCAGTGCCGCGGCCGCACCCTCGGCCCGCCCGGTATCCACAACGGGACCGACACCGAGCACGCTCATCCGTCCAGCCCCCGGCCCTTGGCCTTCGCCAGTTCTACGGCGTCGGGCACCGCCCCCGGCGTGAAGTAGCCGGCCGCCATCTTGGCATCGATCTCCACCCGCGCGTCGGGCGGGATCAGATCGTCGGGCAGGTCCACGCGCACGTCGACCTCGATGCCCGACCCGGTAATGGCGTCGTACTTCATGTTGCTCATCGACACCAGCCGATGGATCTTCTTCACCCCCAACCAATGCAGCACGTCGGGCATCAGTTCCTGGAAACGCATGTCCTGCACGCCGGCCACGCATTCGGTGCGAGCGAAGTACTGATCCGCGGTGTCGCCGCCTGCCTGCCGCTTGCGCGCGTTGTAGACGAGGAACTTGGTCACCTCTCCGAGCGCCCGGCCCTCCTTACGGGAGTACGCCACCAGGCCCACTCCGCCGCGCTGCGCTCCCTGGATGCACTCCTCGATCGCATGCGTGAGGTAGGGGCGGCAGGTACAGATGTCCGAGCCGAACACGTCCGAACCGTTGCACTCGTCGTGCACGCGCGCGGTCAGTTCCACCGCCGGATCGGCCAGGTCACGCGCGTCCCCGAAGATGTACACCGTCTGCCCGCCGATCGGCGGCAGAAACACTTCCAGGTCGGAGCGCGTCACGAGCTCGGGATACATGCCTCCCGTCTCTTCGAACAGCACGCGACGCAGGTCCGTCTCGCTGCACCGAAAGCGGTCCGCCACGCCGGGTAGGTGCCAGACGGGCTCGATCGCCGCCTTCGTGACCAGCGCCGCGCCGCTGGGCAGCAGGAATCGTCCGTCCGGGACCAGGCGGCCGCACTGCACGGCCTCGATGATCTCCGGCAGCATCACGTGCGCTTTCGTCACCGCGATGCTGGGGCGGATGTCGTGGCCGGCCGCCAATTCCGCGGCGAAGACCTCGGCCACCATGGCACCCCACGGATCCAGGCTCACGATCTTGCCCGGTTCGCTCCACTGCGGGTAGGGACCGATGGTGTCGGTCGGCGCCGTATCCGTGAGGTCGGCCTTGTGCTGGCGCGACAATGCACCCGACGCGACCGCGAGCGCCCGGTAGATGCTGTACGACCCGCTGTGGGTGCCGACGACGTTGCGGTGGGCCCGATTCGTCGTGGTGCCGACCACCGGACCGCGCTCGGACGCGGTGGGCGCTCCCCAGTGGATCGGGAGGGAGTCGACGCCACCGCTGTGCGACGTCAATCGGATGTGGCCGGTGGCGCTCTCGGATCTGGCGGACACTGCGTCAGCGGACATGGCGTTCCTCCGTAAGGAAGGCCCGGCGGCACGGCATACCGCCGGAGCGTGTCTCCCGCGGCCGATATTTCCGGTCACTGGAATCCGCAAGCATAGCCACTCGGCGGTGCCGACGTCGGATGTCGAAATCGCGGTCTCCCGTTCGACGTATCAGTAGGAGCACAGCGAGGAGGTGAGCGTGATGTTGTCGGCACATCTGCTGTCCGGTCTGACCAGTGAAGAGGTCGATCTGATCGTGGCGGAGGAACTGCATCTGCTCGACGCCGCCGCGTGAGCCGACGACGTGAGATTCTGTCCGTGAGCAAACCGCGCGCACGAAGAACACGGTGAATGCATGGAACACGTCGACGACGAGCACGACGATCTCGGGGCGCAGCCTTCGGCCGTGGCGGTGCGCCTCGAAGTCCGCCACAGTCGCTCCAACGGCGCATACGCGGCCGAGCATCTCCGGATCCATCCCCGGATGCTGGCCCGACTGGGCGCGCGGCCTCGTCAGCAGGCGCGTGTGAGCCACCTGGGGAAGACCGCACTGTTCACGCTGATCCCGGACACCGATCCGACGGCGATCGACACCATCCGGGTTGCGGAGTGCGGACGACGCAGGCTCGGGGTGGAGCCGGGACACGCGGTGAGCCTCGACCTTCGATGCACAGACCCCGGCATGACCGAACGCCGAGCCCGGATCGACGGGGACTTCGTCGAGCGACTCGTCGACGACGGCCACCATCGACGGCTCGCGGTCCTCGCCCCGCACGGCGGGGCCATCGAGGTCCGCACCGATCGGCAGGCCGAACAGGTTGTCGACTCGCTCGGCTCGGCGAATTCGACGCTCTGGACGTGCAAAGGGTGGTCTCCCGACGGCAACGCCTACTCGGCGTGGCACATCTCGTCGGGTGATCTCAGTGTGCACAGCTTTCCGCTGCTCCGGTCGCTGGCCGCGAGACGGTTCCGGTGGGCGGTGTCGTTCCACGGGTACAGCGGAACCGAGGTCCTCGTCGGTGGTCTCGCCCCCGAGGTGCTCCGGTCGGACGTGCGGAACGCGATCGCGCGGGTACTCGACGGGAGCGGAGTCGGTGTGCGCGTGGCCGATCCCGAGGAACGATGCAGTGGGCGATCGCCCGCGAACCTGGTCAACCGCCTGACGGTCGATGCTGCCGGCGGAGTGCAGATCGAGCAGTGCCTCGCGGCGCGGATGCACTACGGGTCGGCGATCGCCGACGCCGTCGGCGGCGTCTACAAGTCCTGGATCTCCCCCGACCCGGGGCGTTGACTCCGCGCACTCCGCCTCTCCCCCTACGGCTTTCGCTGCCGGTCACGGAGCCCAGCACGGCCCGTCCGGTGGCGGGGTGTGCTCGTAGCCGGGGTAACAGGGCAACACCTGCGGAGCGGGCGCGGGGGCGGGCGCCGGTGCCGGTGCCGGTGCGGGGGCCTGCGCCGGCGGCGACCCGGGCGGGAGACACGGCCCGTCCGGCGCCGGAGTGTGCTCGTAGCCGGGGTAACAGGGCAACACGTCCGGGGCCGACGCGGCCGGCGGCAGTCGCGGCGCGGGTGGTAGTTGCGGCGCGGGTGGTAGTTGCGGCGCGGGCGGCGGGGCCGGTGTCGGCTGAGCCGCTTCTTGACGGACGGGAGGGTCCGCGGGCTGCGCTTCCGCTTCCGCTTCCGTTTCCGCTTCCGCTTGCGATTGCGATTGCGGTTCCGCCGACGGCGACGCCGCCACCACGGTCGGGCTCGTGACGGCCGGAGCGGTGGCCGCGATCGACGACCGGACAGAGCCGGACACGTCGGGCGAGGGTGACCCGGACCCGATCATCACGCCCCCGACGATCGCGGCAGCGATGATCACCGCCACCGCGAGACCAGCGATCAGGACGCGGCGGTTCCGGTCCCCGGGCGAGGTCGCGGGAACGAAGACGGCCGCAGACTTCGGTGGTGGTTGCTGTGGTGACGGTGCCGCGGCGCGAGCAGCGGCCGCCAGTTCACCCGCGGACTGGTAGCGCCGCGCGGGTTCGGCCTCGGTTCCGCGTGCGATCACCACATCCATCCCGACAGGCACCGCCGGATTCACCGACGACGGACGGCGTTGCAATTCGTGTCGGCTCGACGACGGAAAGTACGTGCCGGTGAGGCATTCGTACAACACGGTGGTCAGGCCGTAGACACCGGACGCGGCACCGAGATTCGTGGGCAGCCCGACCTCGGTGAGGTAGACGGACCCGTCGTCCTGCACCGACACGTTGGCCGATGTGACGTACTGGTCGCGGAGTCCGGCATCGTGCACGGCGTCCAGCGCCGACGCCAACTGCTCGACGACGCCGACCGCGGCGGGCACGTCCATCGCGCCGGAGGACCGGAGCATCGCGTGCAGATTCCCTCCCGGGTTGAGCGGCGTCGCGACGAACAATCGGTCGGCGATCTGACCGTAGTCCTGAACCGGAATCACATTCGGGTGCCGGATGCGCGCCGCGACGGCGGCTTCTCGTTCGAATCGCTCGCGGTACTCGTCATCCTCGGTTGCATCCGGTGGCAGGGCCCGCACCGCGACAGGCCGTTGGGTGACGGTGTCGAATGCCGCCCACACCTCGCCGGTCGCATCCACCGACAGCTGTCGGTCCAACCGGTACCTGCCGAACAGGGCTCCCACTTGCATCGTCACTCTCCGCCGCTCGAAAATGGCCGCGTCTGCGGAACTGTGCACCGGGGCGGTCGGACCGCCTCCACCCGTGAAGTCTAGGCGGTCGCGGCGGATCGCTCGCGCGGGGAAGCTTCCGGCACCGCCCTCACCCACGCGGGAAGGTCGCATGCGATGTGGCCGCATCCGAGCGGAAGAATTGGTCGGGCGTGGGGCGCGTGAATTTGCTCTGTGTCCGGTCGCGCCGGAGACCGGCCGAACCTGCCCCGGACAGGGGTTCGGCCGGGAATGCGTTCACATTCTCGGCCGGATCTCTGCATTCCGAGTGTTTCACCGTTTCCGATTACTCTTTCGGTCCGCACCCTCAATCTACGCGCGCAGCAGGGTCCACCGCAATGCCGCGCGCTCATCGATTTCGACTGCCGCCGGACCCTGCGAGTCCAGGTCAGCGCTACGTAGGACGAAAAACAGGTATGCCCCCCGGTAGTTCGGCCGATGTCCCACCTACCCGAGCCAGGGAATGATGTGACGTGTCTCATAGTCGCGAACCGGGGCTCCACGACGGCCCGTACTTCGCCAGTCACGGAAGGTGCCCGCACCGATGAATGCAGTACCGATTACCTGCGGTGACTACGTCACAGCGACATTCTCTCGCGACTTCGTCGCCGAAGGATTCGACTACGACGCCGTCGAACGCATCCACCACGGCCTGTTCGACGAGTGGGGTCAGGCGCTGGGGCAGTCGGGGCTGTTCACCAATCGCACGGTCGCGACCGCCCTGCAGTCCTGGCAGGACGATCCGCACTCCCTTCTGGAGGCACTGCTCGCGGAAGCGGACGAGATGACCCTCAAACGCTACGACCTCGCGTGGGACGCGCTCGACCGAGCCGACCGTGCAGGTTCGGCCGCCCCCGCCGCCGAATACGCGTAACCGCCACTTTGTCGACCGACCACACCGAAGAACGAGAGCAATGAGCATCAACACGTACCCCACCGTCGAGACCATCCGGTTCGGGCCCCGCGGTGACGAATGCCGCTACTGCGCGCAGACCGTCGTCAAGGATGGGCCCGGCTACCGCCACACCACCACCGGGCAGTACCGCTGTGACCCGTCGAGTCGTGCGGCCAAGGAAGCTCGACTGTCCGACAGCCTCATCCGGAGATAGCACGGACCGGTCGATCCCTACCAGAAATCCAGAGCCTGTCCGATCGCGGTGGATTGTGCGTGCGAAGGCCGCAGCGCACCGCCGATGGCGTAGAGGGTGTGGCCTACCGTCGCGACGGCCATCCCGTGAACCCCGACGGGCAGCGGCGGCAGCGACGACCACGTCCCCGACACCACGTCGAACGCCTCGACGGTCGACAACACCCGCGTCGGCTCCTCACCACCGACCGCCACGATCCGGCCGTCGATGAACGCCGCACCCAACCCGCCACGTGGGGTCGGCAACGCCGGCAACGACACCCACACCCCGGACACCGGATCGAACCGCTCGACCGCACCGGAATTCTGATCCGCCGCGAGATCGCGCCCACCCACGGCATAGAAATACTTCCCGTCCGACACCCCCGCCAGATGCTCCCGCGGAGTCGGGATGTCCGACACGGTCGTCCACTTCGTCCCGTCGAACACCTCCGTCGTCGGCACCAACGCACCGTTCGCCTGTCCCCCGGCCACCACGATCCGGTCGCCCACCACCGCCGCCGCCCCGGCCGCCCGCGGCACGTTCATCGGGGGCAGATCCACCCACCGGCCATTACGCAGCGCAAGCACACGGTCCGACGTGGTCCCGGTGAGGTTCGGGCCGTCCGGCACCCATCCGCCGAGTACCACCAGGTCACCCTCGTAGGCGACCGCCGTCGCATGATTGAGCGGGACCGGGAGGTCGGGGCCGGCCTTCCACGTGTCGATGGCCGGGTCGTTGCCCTCGACCTTCGGAGTCGATCCCACGTTGTCGAGACCGCCGAGCACCCAGATCGTGCCGTCGGCGACGGTCGTCGCCGCCTGCTGGCGGGCGATCGGCGCATCCTTCACGGAACGCCACGCCGGGGCCCATTGCGTCTTGCGCGGCGCGATCTGCAGCGCCTCGGACACGGACGTCGATTCGGCGTGGGTCGGCTCGGTGGCGCCACCGACCGCGTACACCGTGTCGCCGACCGCGCCGACCGCCATTCCGTGCCGGGGCGTGCGCAGCGGCGGCAGCGACGACCACGTCCCCGACACCACGTCGAACGCCTCGACGGTCGACAGCACCCGCGTCGGCTCCTCACCACCGACCGCCACGATCCGGCCGTCGATGAACGCCGCACCCAACCCGCCACGAGGGGTCGGCAACGCCGGCAACGACACCCACACCCCGGACACCGGATCGAACCGCTCGACCGCACCGGAATTCTGATCCGCCGCGAGATCGCGCCCACCCACGGCATAGAAATACTTCCCGTCCGACACCCCCGCCAGATGCTCCCGCGGAGTCGGGATGTCCGACACGGTCGTCCACTTCGTCCCGTCGAACACCTCCGTCGTCGGCACCAACGCACCGTTTGCCTGTCCCCCGGCCACCACGATCCGGTCGCCCACCACCGCCGCCGCCCCGGCCGCCCGCGGCACGTTCATCGGGGGCAGATCCACCCACCGGCCATTACGCATGGCCATCACCCGGTCGGAAGCGACAGCGATCAGGTTCTGGCCGTCGGCTTTCCACCCGCCGATCAGAACGGGTTCGTCGTTGTAGGTCACGGCCATCGCATGATTGAGCGGGACCGGGAGGTCGGGGCCGGCCTTCCACGTGTCGATGGCCGGGTCGTAGCCCTCTTGTCGCGCGGAGACGCCGTCGTCGTCCAACCCTCCGAAGACCCAGATCGTGCCGTCCGCGACGGTCGTCGCCGTCTGCTGGCGGGCAACGCGGGCATCGGCGACAGGTCGCCACGACGCCGTCGGGTCGGTTGCGGGAGATGCGCTGGAATCCCCGGCGGTCGGTGCTGCGGCGCCCGGACCGGATGCTTCTCTGACCACCAGATAGCCACCGACGGCGAGCGCGAGCACGACGACGAGGGCGAGCACGGTCAGGATCCCGCGTCGACGTGTGCGTACCGGCGCGGGTGGCGGGTCTGTCGGCGGCCAGAACCACGGGCCCGACGGGTGAGGCTCCGGCTGAATCTGATGGGTCGGTGCCGCAAGCTGCTGCGGGCCGACGATCGCGTCTTCGTACCGGAACCGTCGGTCGGTACCGTCACCCGCTGCCGACCGGTGCGGATCGGTCGTGTGCGCGGCTTCCTTGGGCGCCAGAGCCATCGTGTCCGAGCGCAAACCGACGTGTCGCTGCGCCGCTTGGAGTTCGTGACCGAACTCCTCGGCGGAGGCCGGGCGGGCCGAGGGTGTCGTCGCCATCGCTCTCTCGATCGCGGCGCACACGACGTCGGGGATGCCCTGGGCGCGCAGGTTCGGTACCGGCTGACTGCTGATCCGCACGAATTGCGCGATCAGTTCCTCTCCGGATTTCCGTTCGAATGCCGCCCGGCCCGCGATGAGTGAATAGATCGTCGCGCCCAATCCGTAGACGTCGGATCGCGTGGTCGGCGATTCGCCGTTGAGCACTTCAGGCGCGGTGAATGCCAGTGACCCCGTGAACCCGCCGGTGGCAGTCTCGTAGCCGCCGACGATGTGTGCAATGCCGAAATCGGTCAGCTGCGGCTCGCCGTAGTCGGTGAGGAGGACGTTCGCGGGTTTGATGTCGCGATGCAGGGTGCCGGTCCGGTGCGCCGTCTCCAGTGCTCCCGCCAATTTCACCCCGATACCGATCGCTTCGGGCCACGGCAGCGGACCTTCTCGGCGGATCTGCACGGCCAGCGAATCGCGCGGATGGTAGTGCATGACGATGTACGGGCGACCGGTGTCGGTCACGCCGACCTGCAAGATGTTGACGATGTTCGGGTGACCGGAGAGCCCACCCATCGCGTAGCCCTCCCGCAGGAAACGCTCACGATTCGCGGGATCCAGGTCCGACGTCAGGACCTTGATCGCGACGATCCGGCCGAGTGACCGCTGCAGAGCGCGGTACACGACACCGAAGCCTCCTCGCCCCACCTCCACGGCGCCCGCGAACCCGGCGTCGTCCAACTCGGCCACGATCCCACGGCCCTCCGGGCGGACCGCCGCCGCCCGGGTCGCGTCCGGGTCGAGATCGGACATCGCGGCACCTCGGTTCTGTGATGCAGGGCGACCGGATTCGCCGTTGCGTTCACGACGGACGACGCGGATGTCTTTCTCTCACAACGGCGATGTGCGGAACCTCCGAGTCGAATGCCGGTGGGGTCCACCCTGTAGGCAAAGTATTCGGCCGGCCGGGATCTTCGTCAAGATGACAAATTTCCCTCCCTAGGGTGCCTATCGGCAGCACCTACCACGTGCGCCGCGCCACGGCAGACAGGACTCCCGAGCACATCGGGTTCTGCCGTCCTGGAAGGTGCCGTCGTAGTACCGCCCGCCCCCACGGCCTTCGCCCGGTACATCGCCGAGTCACCTGAACCGGGCAGGGGCGCTCGAATCGCCGATCAGCGGCAGTGTCGGTGTCGCACTGTCCGACCCGGAGGGCGCACGGACGTGGGCGTGGGACATCGCCCGCACGACATCATGATCTCGGCGGGGTGGCCGGAGATCGGCCTCGGGCCGACCTCCGTCACCACTCTCCTGGAACCGAACCCGTCCGCCGTCACCTTCGACTGACACGACGCGGGGTGACGGCGGCGAGACTCGCTGCACGGTTCGGGTGCCACGATCCTCAGATCCGGCGCATCACCGATACCACCTTGCCCAGGACGACGGCGTCGTCGCCGTCGATGACGGTGTAGGCCGAATTGCGGGGCTCGAGGTACACGTGACCGTCACGGCGCCGGAGCACCTTCACCGTGGCCTCGCCGTCGATCATCGCGGCGACGATCTCGCCGGAATGAGCTTCGTCCTGGCGGCGCACCACGACGACATCGCCGTCGCAGATCGCGGCCTCGATCATCGACTCCCCGCGTACCCGCAGCCCGAACACGGTGCCGGAGCCGACCAATTCGCGAGGGAGCGTCAGCATCTCGTCGGCATGCTCCTCCGCGAGGATCGGTGCGCCGGCTGCGATGTCGCCGACCACCGGCACCGCGACAATGTTGTCGGAGGAGGACCCTCGCTTCGCCTCGGAGAGGAACGGTCGCACATCCAATTGCCGAGCCATGGCCGTGCCCCGTCGGAGAAAGCCCTTTTCTTCGAGGCTCTTCAGATGCTGGGACACCGACGACGTCGACCGCAGGCCCACCGCGTCCCCGATCTGCCGGGTGCTCGGTGTACATCCGTGTGCAGCGACCCAATCCCTGATCGTGGCAAGGATCCGCTGCTGGCGGGGTGGCAGGGTGGCGGCGTCGAGGCCACCGAACATGTCGAGATCGTCGTAATCGGTCACCGAAGAATGGTAGGGGGTGATGGCAGCCCCTCGAGCACGGTGTGGACGTACGCCCAGGAGGGGTCGTGGAGCACCTGCCGGAGTCGGTGCCCGGACATCCCGCGAAATCCACGACGTCGGGCGACCGCCCCGGCTAGCGTCGAAACCATCCCCCGTAGATGGAGGTCCACATGCGCTTGTCCACCCGGAACCAGCTCGCCGGCACGATCATCGACGTCACCCCCGGCAGTGTGATGGCGACGGTGAAAGTGAAACTCGACGGAGGCGAGCAGATCGTCACCGCATCCATCACGAAGGAGGCCGTGGAGGAACTCGGCCTGAAGGCCGGTGTCGCGGCCACCGTGCTCGTGAAGTCCACCGAGGTGATGCTCGGCGTCGAGTAGGCGCCGCCGGCCGGACCAGACGACCCTGCCGCCTTCCGGCCCCGCGAACCGTCTATTTGACCGCGGTCAGATACGACGATCGCTTCGACAGGTCAGTGAGCTCTTCGGGCAAATCCGGAACCGGCCGCCCATAGGCCGCGGCCAACTCGAGCGGGTTGACGCGCTGCACCGACCAACCCCGCTCGGTCAGCCATTGCACCGGATCGGCCCGCTCGTCAGCGTAGAACAATTGGGACACGTCGAGGTCACCGAACGGGTCCTTCGGAAAGTACTTCGCCCTGATGGCGTCGAAGCGTCGCACATCCGTTCCCGCCGAAAAGTTGTCCACGGCAAGGCGGCTACCCGGAGCGGACAGTTCGTCGATCCGCTCGAACAACGCGTCGTGCGCCGCGCCCGGGAGATAGGCGAGCAACCCTTCCGCCGACCACGCTGTCGGTTTCCCGGGGTGGAACCCCACCGCCTCGAGAGCTGCGGGCCAGTCGTCGCGCAGATCGACGGCCACCGGACGACGATCGGCCTTCGCCCTGGCACCGTGCTCGACGAGCACCTCCTCTTTGAACTCGAGCACCTTCGGCTGGTCGACCTCAAAGACCGTCGTGTTCGCCGCCCAATCCAGTCGGTAGGCCCGCGCGTCCAGGCCGGCGGCCAGGATCACCGCCTGCGACACCCCCGCCGACGTGAAGAACTCGTCGAAGAACCGCGTCCGCATGCCCATGAAACCCGAGAAGGGCGTGTCACCCAGCGACGACGGATCGGCCAGCAGGCCGGTGAAATGCGGTTCACCCGCCGCCTCGACGAACCACGGCGCGAAATCGTCCCGGATCAACGCATCGGGGCGGGCGCTCTCCAGCGCGCGGAACGTCGCCACTCCCAGTGCGGTGAGGCCGACGCTGCTGACGATATCCCAGGTGTCTCCATCGGTTCGCATCACGAACGTACCCTCCCGATCTCGTCGACATTCGAATGCGGCATCGGGCCGGACACATCGGCGGCGGTGCCAGGGAGTTCATCCCCGGCTCACGGAACTCCCTGGCCTGCGGGCGCATCGACCGAACGCCGCAAGTCTACGCTCGACGCACGGGTCGCCTGTCCTACGATCTGCGCCCCGGCACCGCTACAGCGCCGCGGTCGTGAGTGAATCGGGTGCTGCCGCGGTCTCGAACGGCATTTCGATGTGGGCAACCGTCCCGGATCGAGGTCCGGGGTGCACCGAAAAGCTGCCTCCGGCCGCGACGACCCTGAGTTCGTGCGAGGTCAGTCCGATGTGGCCTCCGCTGAGACTTCGATCGATTGCCTCACGGGAGATGCCGCATCCGTCGTCGGCGATATCGAGGATCGCATGCTCCCCCGACCGCGTCAGCTCGACCCGCACGGTGTTGGCCTGAGCGTGTTTGACCACATTGCCGAGCAACTCGCGTGCCGCGCTGAACAGCACGTCATCGGCCGAGGTGCGCAGGTCGTCGACCCAGTCCGAAGTGAGCAGTTCGACGTCGAAACCGCCACGCGCCTGGGCAGATCGAGTGAGGTCGCCGAGTGCACGGGCGAGACCGACATGATCGAGCACGGTGGGATGCAGTTCGGAGACGGTGGCCCTGAGCAGGGTTGCGGATTCACCGAGTGCGTGAGTGATGCGATCGACCGCTTCCGGATCGGCGCTGCCGGTGAGATCATCGAGATCCATCTTCGCGGCCAGGACGTATTGAAGGGCCCCGTCGTGAAGTTGCTCGGACAATGCACGGCGTTCACGCTGTTCGAGACCCATCAACTCGGCGAGCAGGGCGGTGCGGTCGCGGACGAGGTGACCGATGGTCAGCACCCTGGATCGTTGAATTCTGCTGAGCATGACCGCGCCCGCACAGAGAACCGCGAGTGCCATCGTGCTGAGGAGTATGGACGACCAGGGTTCTTCGTTCGAGGCCATCGTGGCCCAACTCGCGGCAAGGAACACCAGGACCGTGGGCGCCACCACGGAAGCACAGACACCCGGCCGTAGCTGTGTGCAGGCGAGGAGCGGGATCACGAACAATCCGTTGCTGAGTATATCTGCGGTCCAACTCTGTTGTGCCGCAATACCGGTCAGCAGTGTGAGACAACCGATCACCGCGAGGTCGACGAACAAAGCGAGCCAGATCGCGTTCACCGGCCCCGGCCCGCCTCGTCGCGTCCACAGCGCGAGCCCGCCGGCCCAGAGCGCGTAGCAGATCAGGATCGCCAGGCACACGCCCGCATCGTGCATGGGCGGGACGAACAGAAGTGTCAACGCGATGAAGAGCGCGAGCACGCCGCGGAGCACGATTTGCAGGTGCACTCCGCGATACGCGTGCTCGAGGATTATCCGCTCGAGATCCGGGCCGGCGCCGAGATCTGCGGGTAGTACCGATGACTCAGCCATGGGGTGGCCTCCTCGGGCGGGCGACTCCGACGGGGAGACGTGGGGCGTCAACCGCTGGACCTGCGACGATGCACAGATTCTAGCACCGCCCCGGGAGGCAGCCGCGGCATGTGATCGAGGGAAACCGGCCGTCGCCGGGCGCTGTCGTACAGCCGACTCCTTGGATCGATGCGGCACGGCACGCGGGTATTCGTGGGAACATCTCATCCGATCGGTCCGGCGGACCGGACAGAGAGGGGTGCGACGCATGACCAGGATCCGACTTCGGCCCGCAGTGGCGCTGGCAGCGATCGCGGGTGCCACGACCCTGTGGCTCGCGGCCTGCACCCACAATGCGTCGCCGACCGACGGCACCGGGTCGGTCTCACCCACCGTCCCGGCCGAGGCACCGGCGACGGAAGCTGTGGTCAACGGCGTCGACGCGAAACAGTACGCGTCCGGCGACTCGGAGAGTGCAGCCTACGGCTTCGTCACCCCGTCGGGAAAGTGGTTGTGCGCGATCATCCCCCCGAAGAAGATGGCCGGCTGCGCCTCGCACCCCACCGCCGGGCCATTGGAAGTTCCGGGGGTTCCGCCGATCCCCTCGCCGGACGGCGGCCCGCCGGCCGAGGCGAACATCATCGCGGTCGAGTCCGGGAAGGAGCCGGGCTTCCAGAACTCGAACGAGGCACTCTTTCCCGGCAACCCCAACGTCCTCCCCTACGACGCCACCCTGGCGTCCGACGGATTCAGTTGCAATGTGCAGTTCTCGGGAGTCTCGTGCAGAGACGACGCAACGGATGACGGCTTCACCATCTCGACCAACGGCTACACGTTCGACTACACCCCGATACCTGTGAGCATTCCCAGCGAGGGCCCGGCGCCGATCGCGCCCACCGTCGCCTCGCTCCCCCAGCAGGCGGGCGGATCGAATCAGTGTGGTCCCGTTGTGTATCCGGCGACGGGAAAGCCGGCGACCGTGGTCGTCGTGAAGGGAACACTCCGCTGCGACGAGGCGCACGCGATCCTCACGAAGTACTTCGCCGCCCCCGACAAGAGCCAGCCCGTGTACAGCTTCGACGGATGGGAATGCCGCCTCACGGGAGATCCGGAATCCGCGCAGACCGGCTACACGATCAACTGCACCGACGACAAGGGAAACACCGTCGTCGCCCAGCCCTGAGATACCCCTGGCGTTTGCGGTCTCCAGTGGCTCCAACATTTGACACACACATCGACGACCTGCGGGACTTTCCCTTGCGGCGGCCGACCGCCACCACACGGCCTGCTCCGCGAGCCGGCCGATGGCCAGCGCCGCCCGCTCGGTGCGGCTCAGCGATGCGTCCATCATCACGCTGCGCGAGATCGGTCATCGGGTCCACCGACCTCGAGGCCACCATGAAGACAACATCCTGTCCAAACTCGTCCGGGATCTGAACATCATCTCCGCCCGCGGCGTGATGTCCGAAGCCGGCTTCGAGAGCGATGCCGAAGTCATCCTTGGACTCCAAAACGCCGACAACCGCCGGATGGTCTGATCGGACGAGCACGCTCCCGGCCACGTTTACGAGATCGCCCCCCGGGGGAATCTCGTAAACAAAGGATGATGCGCAATGGCGAAAAGCGAGACCCCGAGCCCGAAAAACGAGACCCCGAGCCCGTCGCGGCGGGCCCGCAGCTTCCTGGACCGACGCCGCGGGCCCTCGGACCGTGAACTCCTGACCTCCGCGAAGGCCGTGCTCATCACCAGCCGCGGCTACAGCGACGCCCAGGCGTTCGACGAACTCCTGGACGTGGCACGACGGCACCACCTCTCCGTGCAGGCCGCCGCCCGGTGCCTGATCGATCTGACCAGCAACACCAGGCACCTCACGAGTCGCCGGCCGGTCACTTTCCCCGAGTGGGAGGGACTCCGCGGAGACCCGTCACGGCACCACCACCGTCCGTCGCAGCGAATAGGCAACCTGCAGGGACGGCACCATCCGCATCTGGCGACACAGGTACGACCCTGATCGGGACGCCGCATCAGGTGAGCGCGGCGCCCCGAAGCTCGGCGTAAGAATTTTCCAGTGCCTCCGCCAACACGGCGACGTCGGGGAGCGCCTCGGGATCAGTGCAGAGCCCGATGCCGACGATTCCCGCGCAGGAGATCGCCGAGATGCGGAGCGCGTGGTGAGCGGCGGGCTCCGAGGAGGAGAAGAGGCGCTCGACTCTGCGTCCGGACACGCTGACCGGCGCGGGCGGGCCGGGGACGTTCGAGATCGACAAGCTGAACTCACGCGCACTTCCGGCAAGTCGCTTCGCGGCTTCCCCGATGCGCTTCACGCGTCCGAGAGCATGAAAGAGGTCGAACAGCTCGTCGGCGTCGTCGAGGAGTTTGCGCTTGCTGGTCTCGGCGTTGATCCGGTCGAGCCGGTTGAGCGGATCCGCCTCGGCGAGCGGCAGGTCGACGTTGAGGAAGGAATCGCGGTTTCCGAGTTCACCCGCTCCCTCGTCGCGGTGGTGCAGGCTGACGGGCACCTGGGCACGGAGGCGCGGCAGCGCCGCGTCTTCGCTGCCGAGCCAACTGCGCAGGCCACCTGCAACGATCGCGAGGAGCACGTCGTTGACCGTCGCGCGGGTGGGACGTGAGGCGCCGATCGCCTTCAACTCCGGCAGCGGGACGGCGATGAAGGCCAGCTCGCGGGCGGCACCGATCGGACGGTCGAACGGCGAGCGCGAGCCGCGATGGCCCAGCTCACGACGCACCGCGGCGGGCATCCGCAACGCCTCGTCGACCCGCGAACGCTGCGCCGAATCGGTTCGAAGGCCCGGACGAGGTCCTCGCCGGGGCGGTTCGAGGTGCCGATCCCACAGCACGTCGTCGAGGAAACGCACCGCGCTGATCCCGTCGGCCATCGCGTGATGGATCCGCACCGCGATTGCTTCGCGTCCGTCGCCGAGCGGGCCGATCAGATCGAACGCCCACAGCGGGCGCTCGTGGTCGAGGTGCTCGGACATCAACGTGCCGACGGCCCGCCACAGATCGTCCCGCGACGCACAGCCGGAGCCTTCCGAACGCCGGACGTGGTCGGTGACGTCGAACGTGGTCGCTTCGGTCCAGCGCGGCTCCGGTCCCGACATATCGATCCGCTGCGTCGCACGCGGCTCGTTCGGAAGGCGCTCCGCCACCGCAGTCCGCAGGGCCTCGAGGTCGAGAGGGTCGGCGTCCGGCTCGAGTACCACCAGCTTGAGCGTGTGGCCGGTGATCACCGCCGATTCGAGCCCGAGGATGTGCGCATCATCGTCGGAGAGCCGATCAGGATCCTCGCGGGTCACCTCGACCAGTGTATTCGGGTGCGTGCCGCCCCTGCGCGCACTTCTGAAATCGAGCCTCGGACGGTTTCGCTAGCCGGTGACGCCTTCTGCACGAGCAGCGGCGGCGACTGCCTCCGCGACAGCGGGGGCCACGCGAGGATCGAGCGGGCTGGGAACGATCTTGTCCACAGCCAGCTCGTCACCGACGACCGAGAGGATGGCCTCGGCGGCGGCAAGTTTCATGCCCTCGGTGATCCGGCGGGCACCGGCGTCCAAGGCGCCGCGGAACACACCGGGGAAGGCGAGCACGTTGTTGATCTGGTTCGGGAAATCGCTGCGCCCGGTGGCGACGATCGCCGCATGCTTGCGGGCGACGTCGGGGTGGATCTCCGGGTCCGGGTTCGACAGCGCGAACACGATGGAGTTCTCCGCCATGGTCGCGATCAGCTCCTCCGGCACCGTGCCCGCGGACACCCCGAGGAACACGTCCGCACCGTCCAGGGCCTCGACGATGCCGCCGCGGCGTGCGGCCGGGTTGGTGCGGGCCGCCAAATCCACCTTCACCGCGTTCAGATCCTGGCGGTCGGCGGAGACGATGCCCTTCGAATCGAGGACCGTCACGTCGGCGATGCCGGCGGCGAGCAGGATGTTCGCACACGCCACGCCGGCGGCACCGGCCCCGGAGATCACCACCCGCAGCGAGGACAGGTCCCGGTCCTGGACCTTGACCGCACCCTTGAGCGCGGCGAGGACGACGATGGCGGTGCCGTGCTGGTCGTCGTGCATGACCGGGCAGTCCAGCGCCTCGATGACCCGTTGTTCGATCTCGAAGCAGCGCGGGGCGGAGATGTCCTCCAAATTGACCGCCCCGAAGCTCGGGCGCAGCCGGATCAGGGTCTCGACGATCTCGTCGGGGTCCTTCGTGTCCAGGACCAGGGGGATCGAGTTCAGGCCGGCGAAGTTCTTGAACAGCGCGGACTTGCCCTCCATCACCGGAAGCGAGGCGCGGGGGCCGATGTCGCCGAGACCGAGGACCGCGGAGCCGTCGGAGACGACGACCACGAGGCGGTTGGTCCAGGTGTACCGGTCGGCGAGGGTCTCGTCGGCCGCGATGGCGCGGGAGACCTGCGCGACACCGGGGGTGTACGCGATCGACAGATCGCGTTGATTGTCCAGCGGAGTGGTCAACTCGACGGACAGCTTCCCGCCGACATGCGCGGCGAAAATCTCTTCGTCGGTCAACTCGACCTTCTGCGGTGCGGTGGGCTCGGACACGACAGCCATTCTCTACTCATTTCCGTTCGCAATCGACGATCCACCTCACCGTGTCGTCGCAATTGGTCGATCAGGCAGAGCTGGTACCGAGGTGATCACTTCTCACACCCCGCGGTACGGCGGGCACAGTCTCCGCAAATCCGCAGGTAGTTCACAGCGACTTCACACCGTCGCCCCTTAGCCTGGACCGGTAGCCCACCGTACGGAGTCCGACATGACCGCGCCCGCGACCACACCCGGCATGGTGACGTCTGGAATCATGCCTCTCTCACCGGACCACCGCCGCACTTCGGCGATACGCGCGCGCCGCTACTTCGCGGGCGCGCCCGCGACGCTGGTGTATCTGTTCACGCTGCTGGTCACGTGGTGGACCGTGCAGGGCACCGATCCGAACCTGACGCACCATCTCATCGTCAGCGCATCGACGAACCTCCACAACATGCAGACCGACCCGTTGCAGGTCCTGGTCGCCTCCGCGTTCTGGACCGACTCCACCGGGTTCCCCTGGCTGATGGTCGCGGGCTTTCTACTCGTGATGGTTGCCGCCGAACGGCGGCTCGGCACCCGCCGCTGGATTGCCACCTTCGCGGCCGGACACATCGGGGCGACCTTGGTCACCGTCACCGGCATTTGCTACGCGCTCGACCACAACATGCTGGCCGTCGATATCGCGCACACCACGGATGTCGGCGCCAGCTACGGCTTCTACGCCGTGACAGCCGCATTCATCATGCACTTCACCGGCCGTCTGCGGGTGATCGCGGCGAGCGCGCTGACCGGATACCTGGTCGTGGCCGCGTTGTACGGGCAGTCCTTCACTGATTACGGCCACCTCGCCGCGATCGCCATCGGCTTCGCCGTTCACCCCGTCGCCACGCTTGTCTGTCGACGCTGGGGGCGCTCACGCCTCGCGGCGCCGGCTGCCACAGTATCCTGACGTCCGCGTCGGCGGCTGTTGCCCCAAACATTGTGCAGTGCCGTCGTTTTCATCGGACAGTCCGGCACTGTCCGAATCGGGTCGAGAAGAGTGTCCGGTCCCTGACCCGGGCCTACGATTGAAGCAGTCATCCTCCGCGGCATCGCACAAGACGGTGCCCGCAATCGAGGAGGTGAGCGATGACGCGCATTGCCGGAGTCTCGCGCCGGGATGCAGGGCCGACGGTGAAGCTCGCGTACTGGTTCACCCGCCGTCACATGGCACGGCTCGCGGGACGTGAAACCGAGCAGATGATCGAGCCGGTCACGATGTATGCCCACGTGCCCGGGGTGTTGCGCGCGTACGGCATGCTCGAGCAGGCCACCGCGAAGCTGAAACGGCTCGACGAACGGTACCGGGCACTGGCCGAACTGAAGGCGGCCACCGTCACCCAGTGCGAGTACTGCATCGACTGGGTTCACAGATCGCGCGACGCTGGGGGCTCAGTGACGAAGAACTGCTCGCGCTGCCGTCGTATCGGACGAGCGCACTGTTCACCGACGTCGACAAGCTGGTGCTCGACTATGCGGTCGGCATGAGCAGCACCCCGGTCACGGTGACCGATGCGCTCTTCGCGAAGCTGCGTGAGCACTTCGACGACGCCCAGCTCGTGGAGCTCACCCATCTGATCGCGCTGGAGAACCTCCGTGGGCGTTTCAATCTGGCGCTCGGCGTCCCCGCGGCCGGATTCAGCGAAGGCATGGCCTGTGCGGTGCCCGCGCCCGTCCCCCACTCGACACCGGGAGACGAAGGAACGAACTGACAGCGTGGCCACCGGACCGATCGACGAACTGTCACATCGAACCGGAGAGTCGGTCGCCGCCCTATCCAACTGCACAATCCCGCTCGCCGGGCGGGCGATGCGGCTTACGATGATTTTCACGCCGCGCGGCCCAATTCCCTCTTGTCGCCCGCCCAGCCGAGGACGCCCCGGAAAGGCGACAGTCGGTCTCGCCCATGAGAGCGAGCACGCCGGCGTGTGGAGTATCGGAGGGATGCAATGAGCGCTACACCCGCATTGAAGAAGGCCCTGAGCCAGCGGCAGCTGACGATGATCGCCATCGGCGGGGTGATCGGCGCGGGCCTGTTCGTCGGCTCGGGTGTCGTCATCGGAGACACGGGGCCGGGAGCGTTCATCACGTACGGCCTTGCCGGCGTCCTGATCATCATGGTCATGCGGATGCTGGCCGAAATGGCCGTGGCCAACCCGTCGACCGGATCGTTCGCCGACTATGCTCGCACGGCGCTGGGCAACTGGGCAGGCTTCTCGGTCGGCTGGTTGTATTGGTATTTCTGGGTGATCGTCGTCGGCTTCGAGGCGATCGCAGGCGCCAAGATCATCCAGTACTGGATCGACGTCCCGTTGTGGTTGGCCGCGTTGGTTCTGATGATTCTGATGACAGCGACGAATCTGTTCTCCGTGTCGTCGTTCGGCGAGTTCGAGTTCTGGTTCGCCGGCATCAAGGTGGCCGCGATCGTGGTGTTCATCGCGCTGGGCACGCTATTCGTTCTCGGCGTGTGGCCGGACAAATCACTCGACTTCTCCAACCTGTGGGTCCATGACGGATTCCTGCCGTTCGGCGCCATGGCGATCACGGTGGGTGTGGTCACGGTGATCTTCTCCATGGTGGGCGCCGAGATCGCGACCATCGCCGCCGCCGAATCAGCGGATCCGGAGCGGGCGGTGACCAAGGCCGCCAACTCGGTGATCGTGCGCATCGCAGTGTTCTTCGTCGGCTCGACATTCCTGCTGGCGACGATCCTGCCGTGGAACGACGAGAAGGCGGCCGCATCCCCCTTTGTCGCCGCATTCACCGAAATGGGGATTCCGTACGCCGACCACATCATGAACGCCGTGGTGTTGACGGCGGTGCTGAGCTGTCTCAATTCGGGCATGTACACGGCCTCCCGCATGCTGTTCGTTCTCGCTGCGCGCCGGGAGGCACCCGCGCAGTTGGTCGAGGTCACCCGTCGGGGGGTGCCCGCGGTCGCGATCCTTGCATCCTCGGTCATCGGTTTTCTCTGTGTCATCGCGGCGGCGGTCTCGCCGGACACCGTCTTCGCGTTCCTGCTGAACTCCAGCGGCGCGATCATCCTGTTCGTCTACCTGCTCATCGCCGTATCGCAGATAGTGCTGCGGTACCGCACGCCGGACTCCGAACTGCGGGTCAAGATGTGGCTGTTCCCGGTGCTGTCGCTCATCACCGCGGCGGCGATCGTAGCGATCCTGGTGCAGATGTATCTGCAGGAGGATGTGCGGTCCCAATTGGTGCTGAGTCTGTTGTCATGGGCCGTCGTCATCGTGCTGTTTCTCGCCAACAAGTGGTTCGTGGGTCGGCGACCCACCATGGAAGGGGCCGCTGCGACGGCACGACCGCACCGCGTGCTGGTGCTGGCGAACCAGACTGTGGAGTCCAAGGAGATGCTCGACGAGCTTCGCCGTATCGGCGCGGATCGCGAAGCGAGCTATTTCGTCGTCGTGCCGGCCAGTCCGATCGAGACCGGGACCGCCGCCACCCACGGTCCGCTCGACGTCGCCGAAGCGACCCGGGAAGTTGCACAGCAGCGGCTGGACGACACGCTGGCGACACTCCGCGCAGACAACCTCACCGCCGACGGTGAATTGGGAGACTACCGGCCGCTGCGGGCGCTGTCCGCCGCCGTCGATACGTTCCACCCCGATCAGATCGTCATCTCGACACTGCCACCCGAAGAGTCGGTGTGGCACCGCTTCGACGTCGTGGACCGCGCACGCGCCGAGCACGATGTGCCGGTGACGCACGTCGTCGCAGTCCCGACCGTCGCAGGGAGATCCCGCCGATGACGATCATCGCCGGATTCAGTGCGAGCCGTCAGGGGCCGGCGCCCCTCAACCTGGCAATGCAGATAGCACGCTGGACCGGCGACGCGATCGTCGCCGCGGCCATCGTGGAACGGCCGTGGCCGGCGAAGGACGACCCCATCGAGCGCGAGTACCTGGGCTACGTCACCGAGCAGGCTTCGCTGGCACTCGACAGGGTGGTCAGCCAATTGCCGGGGGATGTCGACGTCCCGACCGTCGTCCACCAATCGCAGTCCGTTCCCACAGGTTTGATGGAGTTGGTTGCAGCCCACGACGCGAGTCACGTTGTCGTCGGGTCGTCGTCGTCCGGGCTGCTGGGCCGGGTGGCGCTGGGCAGTGTCACCGAACGGTTGGTCCACACGGCGGCGGTGCCCGTCGCGATCGCTCCGCGCGGCTACCCCATGATCGCCGAACCCATCCGTCGGCTCACCGTCGCATACGGAGGCGAAGCCGATGTCAACGGTCTCGTCGCGGCCACCGCCGAAATGGCCAGGAAGTGGCCGGTGACGTTGCGGATCGTCTCGTTCACGGTGCGGCCGATGACGATGTACGGTGGCGCCATCGAGCGGTCGACGGAGGACCTTGTCGTGCAACAGTGGGCACGCAGGACACGCGACGATATCAGCAAGCAGCTCAGCCTGGTTCGCGCCCAGATCCCAGTCCCCGACGTCGACCTCGTGGTCGGCAGTGGCCATGACTGGCGCGAGGCGGTCGAATCCGTCTCCTGGGAAGCCGGCGACATGCTGACCCTGGGTTCGGGAGCAGCCGGACCCGCGGCCCACGTATTCCTCGGCTCGGCCGCCTCGAAAATCCTGCGGCACGCTCCCGTGCCCGTGATGATCGTTCCGCGAAACGCAGCTGCGGCATAGTTGTTCACTCGACCAGCGACTCCCTTTTCAGCTAGTCGTGCGCCGCATTCGCCGATCGGTCTTGCGGCGCAGGATGCGAAGGTGTGTAGGTGAGCAACCCACTTTCATCCGAGGTGGAACCGTACGAAGCGGTCGCTGCTTCGACCCGAATGCTTTTCGTGCGGTGTCGTTCGACCAACGCGGATGCGGACGGAGCCGACCGCTGGCCACGACACCGACTTGTCGTCCAACACGACAACACATTTGACAGCGGACATCGAACGTCAGCGCGAGCATCTCGGAATCGCGATGGCGCACCGAGCGATCTCGTCGGGATCGCGAACCGAGATCGACTGGATCACCCGTGACATGAGGCGGATCTTCCCCAGGGAGTGGGAGGAGTGCATCGCTCCCGTACCGGCCCGGGAACGAAACGGGAATCTTGCGGCCGCGTAGGCGCGGCTTCTCGCCGCTTCGATTTGCTGGTCTTCGACGGTGAGCCCGAACCTCGGACGGCGCTTTGGCATGCCTGCAGGCGGGTTCCGATTGCCGCTCAGGGTGATTCGATGGGGGGTGTGTGGTGGGACTTCGTCGCGAACACGACTGCGCTGTTCTCGCGCATCCATCCCAGCACCTTCGCCGTCAATGCGGGGTCTTGTGGGTTGCCCGCAACGGCCGTGCGGCGGGCCTGCTCGAACGCGCTCTCGACAGAGATGCCCCGATCCTGGGCGAACATCGTCGTTGCACGCCAAACCGCAGGGGTGCGGGCACCGGAGTTGGCTGGCCGTGAGAAGGGCGTGGTGCGCGGCGCCGCGGACGACCACGCTCCGCTCGGTTCGAAGCTCCCGGTGAGCAGGTTGGCTGGTCGGTGTCCGGTGCACGTCGAGGGAAGTCTCAACCGGTGTGGTGGGCGACAACCGGTAATTCGTAGCCAGACGAATTCCTCGTGTCCCGGTGATTTACTGGTTCGCCCGGCCGCTGGCCGGGGTCAGAGCAGTAGATGGAAGATGTCGAAGGCGACGTTCCATTCTGCGGTCCCAGGGTTCTTACGGTCCGGCTCGATCGTGACGAAGGTGTGCGCGAGCGCCACGCTCAGCCCTCCGGCAATCAGCGGCAGTCGCTGCTCGGTCTCCTCGGAGAGTGCCACGTCCAACGGCGGCCGGGCCGTCAATTGGTCGAGCAGAGGCTGTAGTTCGATCTCCTCGTCCAGTTTTTCGAACCGGTGGATGCTCTCCTGCAGCCCCTTGGTGATCGGCAGGTCCCACGGTTCGATCACGTCACGCAGGTTTGCCTTTGCCGAGGCCTTGCCGATGAGGATCAAGTCGTAGATCTTGTCGTCGATGAATTCCGTATAGCGCTTGAGATCGTTCCGGTCGACTTGCAGTTCAGCCGCTGCCCGGAAGAATCGCTGGAATTTCACGGTGCCCATCACTGGCATGTCGTCAGCTCCTCTCGAAGTATTCATGGATTTGGCGAACCGCCATCGCTCCTTCACCGACAGCGGATGCGACCCGTTTCACCGAGCCGCTGCGGACGTCGCCCGCCGCGAACAGGCCGGGCCGGCTTGTTTCGAGCGTCCTCGACAGCCCGGCGCCGATCCGCCGGTCGCCGTCCCCTCGGGCGTGGACCGCGTCCACACCCGTGAGGACGAAGCCGTGGTCGTCGAGTGCGATCGCGTCGGCCAGCCACGCGGTGTGCGGGATCGCTCCGATGAAGACGAACAGGGCGTGCGCCCGGAGCGTGTCCTGGTCCCCCGTGCGATTGTCCTCGACCACGATTTCGTCGAGGTACTTCTCACCGTGGACCTCGCGAATCTCGGTATTCCGGTGGACCGTCACGCGCGGATGGCGCTCGATTTGGTCGACCAGATACCGGGACATATTCTTTCCGAGGTCGTCGCCGCGGATGAGCAGGTGAACGTGTGAGACACGGTCCGCGAGAAAAACGGTGGCCTGCCCGGCGGAGTTTCCGCCGCCGACGATGGCCACCGGGTCGGTGCCGCACATCCGTGCTTCCTGATGGGTCGCGGCGTAGTACACGCTCGTCCCCTCCAGTGCCTCGATCCCCGGAACCGCCAACTTGCGATACCGCGCGCCGGTGGCGAGCACGACGGCCCGGCTGCGAACCGCGCCGCCGTCCGCCAGCTGGAGCACGTGGTGCCCTTCCTCGGACCCCAGACCGGTCACCTCCGCCGACACCAGGATGCGGGCGCCGAACTTCCCGGCCTGGATCACGGCCCGCTCCGCCAATTCGGAACCGGAGATCCCCGCCGGGAAGCCCAGGTAGTTCTCGATCCGGGAGGAGGTACTGGCCTGCCCGCCCGCGGCGATCGACTCCAGCGTCACCGTGTTCAACCCGTCCGAGGCGCCGTACACGGACGCGGCCAGACCGGCCGGTCCCGCACCCGCCACGACGAGGTCGCACACGTCCTGGGCAGCGTCCGGGACCGGAAGCCCCACGATGCGGGCGAGTTCCGCATTCGTCGGATTGCGCAGCACCTTCTCGCCGTGCCAGATCACGACGGGTGTGTCCTCGGGGGCGATGTCCAGGCTGCGCAGCAGCTGCTCCGCCCGTTGGTCCTGCTCCAGATCGATCCACCGGTGGGGTAGTCGGTTGCGCATGGCGAACTCCCGAAGCCGCAACGTGTCCGGTGAATAGCAGGAGCCGATGATCCGGAACCCCGATCCGAGCCCGATCAGCAGGTGCCGCCGCACCAGGTAGGCGCGCAGGATCAGATCGCTGAGCACGAAATCGTGGGCCACCAGTTCGCGCACCCGCGCGGCCGGGACGACGAGCATCTCGCCGTCCTCGATCGCCTCGGCGGTGAAGAACGCCACCTGGCCTTCCAGCAGTCCGAGCTCGCCCAGGAATCGGCCGGGGCCGTGCACGCGCAGTATTCGGCGTTCGCCGTCCCCGTCGCCCTCGTCGATGATCGCGACCTTGCCGGAGAGGATGACGAAGAAGTCGTTGCTGGGCGCGCCCTCTTGGATCAGCACCTCGCCGACGCGAACCGATCGACGCGTGCCGCCGACCGCGAGTGTTGCGACCTGGTCGTCCGTCAGCCGCGGGAAAGCACCTTGCTCGTCCGGAGTCTCGTCGTCGACCGGCGGAATGTCGCGGGCGGGCGCGGCGTCCTCAGACGAAGTTCTGGTCGACATAACACCAGCGCCAATCCTCGCCGGGTTCCAATGACTGGACAATCGGATGGCCGATCGCGTGAGCGTGCGCGCTCGCGTGCTTGCCCGGCGAGGAGTCGCAGCAACCGACGTGTCCGCACGTCAGGCACAGCCTCAGATGCACCCACGGGGTGCCGAGGCGAAGACATTCCTCGCAACCCTGGGGAGTCCGGGGCACCACGGGCCGGATCGCGGTCACGTGCGGGTCCACATTGACAAAAGTCATGACGCCGCCCCCTTGCCTGCATTCTCCGAGAGCGCCTGATCGAGCCACGTGCGCAGCGCCGGTACCGGAGCGGCGCCCGCCTGACGAGCCAGGACCTCACCCCGATCCATCACCAGCAGAGTGGGCACAGCGCGGACGGTGAACCGCTCGGCTGTTTTGGGCGCAGCATCCACATCGACCTTGACCAGCTTGATCTGACCTGCGCGTTCCCTGGCGAGCTGCTCGAGCGCCGGACTGACCATGCGGCACGGGCCGCACCACGTCGCCCAGAGGTCGACGAGCACAGGCACCGAGGATTTGTCGGCGACCTCCGCGAAGTCGTCGTCCCCTGCCGAGGCGATCCAGGGCAGCGCCTCGTGGCAGTTCCCGCAGCGCGGTTTGCCGTCCCCGGCCGCCGGCACCTTGTTGACCTTGCCGCAGTTCGGACACTTCACATTTTCGGATCCCATGACCACACCTCTTCTCAGGCCGCCGCGACGGCGGGTTCCGCATACGCGACGGCGAGCTCGCCGCTGTCCACCGTGACACTGATGGTGCCACCGGGTTCGATCTCGCCGCGCAACAGTGCACGACCGATCTTGGTCTCGACCTCGTGGGCGATGTACCGCCGCAGCGGCCGCGCACCGTAGACCGGGTCGAAACCGTGTTCGGCGATGAGCCGGCGTGCTTCCGGCGTGATATCCAGGTGTATCCGCCTCTCCGACAACCTGTTCCGAAGATCTGTGAGTTGCAGCTCTACGATGTGCTCGATCTGGGGCAGGGTGAGTGGGGTGAACAACACGATGTCGTCGACCCGGTTGAGGAATTCGGGACGGAAGTGCCCACGCAGTTCCGCCAGCACCCGCTCCCGGGCGTCCGGCTTGATCTCACCGTCGGCTGTGACTCCGTCGAGGAGATGCTGGGATCCGATGTTGGAGGTCATGATGATCACGGTGTTCCGGAAATCGACCTGCCTGCCTTGGGAATCCGTGATGCGGCCGTCGTCGAGCACCTGCAGCAGGGTATTGAAGACGTCGGCGTGAGCCTTCTCGATCTCGTCGAAAAGGACCACGGAGTACGGCTTGCGACGCACCGCCTCGGTGAGCTGGCCGCCCTCGTCGTATCCGACGTACCCGGGGGGCGCACCGATGAGCCTGCTCACCGTGTGCCGCTCCTGGTACTCGCTCATGTCCAGGCGCACCATGTTTTCTTCGCTGTCGAAGAGGGCACTGGCCAGCGTCTTTGCGAGCTCGGTCTTTCCCACGCCCGTCGGGCCCAGGAAGATGAACGAACCGATGGGCCGGCGCGGATCACGGATACCGGACCTCGCCCGGATCACCGCGTCTGCGACCAGTTGCACCGCCTCGTCCTGACCGACGACCCTCTCGTGCAGGATCTCGTCGAGCTTCAACAGCTTCTCCCGCTCACCTTCCTGCAGCCGGGCGACCGGGATACCCGTCCATGCGGCCACGATCTCTGCGATCTCGTCTTCGGTGACCACCTCGCGCAGCAACGGATTCCGGCCCTGCCTGGTGGCCAGTTGCTCCTCCGCCGCCTCGAGCCTGCGTTCCAGCTCGGTGATCTCGCCGTATCGCAGCTCGGCGGCCCGATTGAGGTCGTAGTTGCGCTCCGCCGCCTCGGCCTCGTGGCGCAACCGTTCCAGCTCACCCCGCAGCTCCTGCACCCGCCGGATCGCCTGCCGCTCCGCCTCCCACTGCGCGTGCCGGGCGTCGGCCTCGGCCCGTAGATCGGCCAGCTCCTTTCGCAGCTCTTCGAGGCGCGTCTTGCTGGCCGCGTCTGTTTCCTTGGACAGCGCGGCCTCTTCGATCTCCAGCCGGGTCACCTTACGGGTGAGCTCGTCGAGTTCGGCGGGCATCGAATCGATTTCGGTGCGTAGCCGGGCGCACGCCTCGTCCACCAGATCGATCGCCTTGTCCGGAAGGAAGCGGTCGGTGATGTACCGGTGCGAGAGGGTCACGGCGGCCACCAGTGCGCCGTCCTGAATCTTCACGCCGTGAAACACCTCGAGGCGTTCTCGAAGTCCGCGCAGAATCGAGATCGCATCCTCGACGCTGGGCTCGTCGACGAGAACGGTCTGAAATCGACGCTCGAGTGCGGCATCGGATTCGATGTGCTTGCGATACTCGTCGAGAGTGGTGGCACCGATCATGTGCAGTTCGCCGCGGGCGAGCATCGGCTTGAGCATGTTGCCGGCGTCGAGAGACCCCTCGCCGCCGACTGATCCCGCACCGACAACTGTGTGTAACTCGTCGACGAACAACAGGATGTGCCCCTCGGCCGCCTTCACCTCGGACAGCACCGCCTGCAGTCGCTCCTCGAACTCGCCGCGGTACTTCGCGCCGGCCACCAGGGAACCCATGTCGAGCGAGAAGATCGTCTTGTCGCGTAGGCCCTCGGGCACGTCGCCGCGGACGATCCGCTGGGCGAGGCCCTCGACGATCGCGGTCTTCCCGACGCCGGGGTCGCCGATCAGCACCGGATTGTTCTTCGTCTTCCGGCTCAGGATCTGCGTCACCCTCCGGATCTCGGCATCTCGGCCGATGACCGGATCGAGTTTGCCTGCCCGCCCCTCGGAGACGAGGTCGCGTCCGTACTTCTCCAGCGCCTCGTACGCCCCCTCCGGGGTCGCCGAGGTGACGCGCTGATTGCCGCGCACTTTCGTCAGCGCCGTGAGGAATGCCTCTCGTGTGACCCCATGACTGGCGAGGACCCGTCCGGCCGCACTGGACGATCCCTCCTCGGAGAGGGCCATCACGAGATGCTCCACCGACACGTAGGAATCCTTGAGTCGCTTTGCCTCCCGTTCCGCGGCGTCGAGCAGCTTGGCCAGGCGCTGGGTGATCATCACCTGACCGGGCGTCGCGCCGGGACCGCTGACCTTCGGCCGACGCGACAGTTCCCGTTCCAGATCGGATCGCAGGGCATCGACGTTCGCGCCGGCCTGCTCGAGCAGGCGAGGTACCAACCCCTCCTGCTGATCGACCAACGCGAGCAGCAGGTGCTCACCGTCGACCTCGGTGTGACCCATTCTGGTCGCTACGTTCTGGGCTTCCTGCAGGGCTTCTCGAGACTTTTCAGTCAGGCTGCCGGTGTCCATGGGGGTGTCCTCCTTCTGCGGGACGATGCTTCGAGTTTCTCGATTCGATCCAGCAGATCGAGCACGAGCCCGATTGCCGAGTAGTTCAGGCCCAGACCGGTCCGCAGCCGTTGGATGCGGGCGGCGTGGGCCACTTCGGATGGTTCGAACGACATCTCGCCGCCGGCGTCGCGGTGGGCGTCGAGCAGGCCGAGAGCCACAAGCTTTCGCGCCAGGTCCGGATGCAGCCCGGTACGTTTGGCGAAGGCATCTGGTGACAATCCGGTACGGCGCACCAAGACGTACTGGGTAACCGGGGGCGGGGTGCTCATTTTTCTTTCCTCGGATCGAAGTTCGATTCGGCGGCCAACTGCTCGAACAGCTCGCGTTCGCGTGCTGTCGGTTTCGACGGCACCATCACCTTGATCTCGGCGTAGAGGTTGCCGTTGGCGCCACGAGGATTGGGCATTCCCTCTCCGCGCAATCGAAGCTTCCTTCCCGTCGACGAGCCCGGTGCCACTTTGACTTTCGCGTCGCCACCCGGGGTGGGAACGACGACGGTCGACCCGAGGACCGCCTCCCAGGGCGATACGGGCAGGTCGACGTAGATGTCCCGACCCTGTACCTGGAACCGGGAATGCGGCTTGATCCGAATTACGAGGTACAGATCCCCGGGCGGCGCGTCACCGTTGCCCCGGCCGCCTTGCCCGGCCAGCCGGATCCTCTGGCCGTCCAGGACACCGGCCGGAATGTCGACGTCGTACTGCCGTCCGTCCAGTCTGAGAGTGCGTTTGCCGCCCCGATACGCTTCTTCCAGGGTCAGTTCCAGTTCCGCTTCCTGATCGGCGCCGGGAATCGGCCCGTACCCGCCACCGCCGCCGAACATCTGCCCGAAGAGGTCCTCGAAGTCGACGGCGCCCTCGCCACCGACACCGTGACCGAAGTGCACCCTTCTGCCACCGCCCCCGCCGCCGTACCCACCGCCGCCGTATCCACCGGCGCTTGCCCGGACCCGTTCGTCGTAGTCCTCGGGCACCCGCCGGAAGTCGTCACCGAATCGGTCGTAGCGTTTCCGGGTATCCGGGTCGGACAACACCTGGTAGGCCTCGTTGGCCTCCTTGAACTTGTCCTCCGCGGTGGGGTCCTTGTTCACGTCGGGGTGATACTTGCGGGCCAGCTTGCGGTACGCCTGCTGGATTTCGTCGGTGCCGGCGCCGCGCGGAACCCCGAGCACTTCGTAGTAGTCACGCGCCATCGGTGCTCACCCCTCGGGTCGGCTGACGACCACTGAGGCGGGACGCAACTGCCGCCCGTCCTCTCCATAGCCCGGGCGCAAGACCTCGATCACGGTCCCGGAGGGAAGGTCGGGTTGGGCCACCACGCTGACCACTTCGTGAAGCTCCGGGGAGAACGGCACACCGACCTCGTCGTGGCGCTCGAAGCCGAGCCGTGACAGCACCTGCACCGCCTGGTCCCGGATCGCCTTCACGCCCTCGACGACGGCCTGGGGATCGCTGCCCGCATGGGTCAGCGCGAGCTCCAGATTGTCCAGTACCGGCAGCCACGCAGAGGAAACCTTCGCCACCTCCGCGGCGCGTTCACGGTCCAGATCCTTGGCATACCGCTTGCGCAGGTTGTCGAGATCTGCAAGGGCCCTGCGCCAGCGGTCCTCGAGTTGAGCCAGCTCGGCCCCCGTGTCGGTGCGATCAGGCGCCGTTTCGGTCTGATCCGTGTCGGTGCCGTCGGTAGCCGGCTCGGTCGTCGAATGATCTGCAGACCTGTCCATCGTGTGCCTCAGCTTCGATCGAATTCGGCGTCGATCACGTCGTCGTCATCCGACGACGCAGCGTCGCCTCCACCGCCGGCCTGGTGTCCGTCGCCTCCGCCGGCCTGGGCCGGTGCGAGCCCGTAGAGCAGCTGCTGCAGCTCCGAGGTGAGTGGCTGTACCTCCTCGGGTGAAGCACCGTCTTTCACGGCCTTCCTGGCGTCGGCGATCAGCATCTCGGCGCGTGCCTTGTCGTGCGGTGGGGCACTGTCACCGAGTTCGGCGAGTCGCCGTTCCACTTGATAGGCAACCGAATCAAGGGCGTTGCGTGCATCGACCGCCTTGCGCAGCGCCTCGTCCTCGCCCCGGTTTCGTTCGGCCTCGGCGAGCATGCGCTCGACCTCGCCCTGGTCCAGGTTGCCCTGTTCGCTGATCGTGATGCTCTGTTCCTTGCCCGTGTCCTTGTCGCGGGCGGTGACGTGGAGGATGCCGTTGGCGTCGATGTCGAAGGTGACTTCGACCTGGGCCTCGCCGCGTGGCGCAGGGCGGATGTCTTCCAGCCGGAACCGGCCCAGCACCCGGTTGTCGGCGGCCCGTTCGCGTTCACCCTGCAGTACCACGACATCCACTGCGGACTGATTGTCTTCCGCCGTGGAGAACACTTCGCTACGCCGCGCCGGGATCGTCGTATTGCGCTCGATGATCTTGGTCATCACCCCGCCCTGGGTCTCGACGCCGAGGGACAGCGGGGTGACATCGAGCAACAGCACATCGGAGACCTCGCCCTTGAGCACGCCCGCCTGGACTGCGGCACCGAGCGCCACGACCTCGTCCGGGTTGACGCTCATGTTGGGGTCCTTGCCGCCGGTGAGCCGGCGAACCAGCGCTTGCACCGCCGGAATACGTGTCGAACCACCGACCAGGATCACTTCGTCGATATCGTTGGCGGTGACCTTGGCGTCACTCATCGCCTGCTTCACCGGGTCGAGGCAGCGTTCCACCAGATCCGCCGTCAGATCCTCGAACTTCGATCGCATGATTGTGGTGGTGAGGTGCTTGGGACCGTTCGCGTCAGCGGTGACGAAGGGCAGGTTGACCTGGGCCTGAGTCACCGAGGACAACTCGACCTTGGCTTTCTCCGCCGCCTCGAAGAGCCGCTGCAACGCCTGCGGATCCTTGCGCAGATCGATGTTCTCCGCACTCTGGAATTCGTCGGCGAGGTAGTCCACCAGACGCCGGTCGAAGTCGTCGCCGCCGAGGTGGGAGTCGCCAGCCGTGGAACGAACCTCGACCACGCCCTCGCCGACGTCGAGCAGGCTCACATCGAACGTGCCGCCGCCGAGGTCGAAGACCAGTACGGTCTCGTGGGTCTGCTTGTCCATGCCGTACGCCAGTGCCGCAGCGGTCGGCTCGTTGATGATCCGCAATACCTCGAGGCCTGCGATGCGGCCGGCGTCCTTGGTGGCGTTACGTTGCGCGTCGTTGAAGTAGGCCGGAACGGTGATGACCGCTTCCTTTACCTTCTCACCGAGGAACTTGCTGGCATCGTCGACGAGCTTGCGCAGCACGAGGGCACTGATCTCCTCCGGCGCGTACTTCTTGCCCCGCACGTCGAATCGAGCCTCACCGTTGTCACCCGCTACGACGTCGAAGCTGACCGCTTTGGCCTCCTCGGAGATCTCGTCGTAGTGACGTCCGATGAAGCGTTTCGCCGAGTAGATCGTGCCCTTGGGGTTCAGGATCGCTTGCCGTCGGGCGAGCTGACCCACCAGGCGCTCGCCGCTCTCGGTGAACGCCACCACCGACGGCGTCGTCCGCGCTCCCTCGACGTTGGAGATCACCACCGGCTCGCCGCCTTGCCAGCTTGCGATGACCGAGTTGGTGGTGCCCAGGTCGATGCCTACCGCGGTTGCCATGACTCATTCCTTTCGATCGGTCCGGCCGGTGAGCAGGCGGACGGCTTCGTCCGCGACCTCGACGTCGGCGAGGACTTCGTAGTGACGTGGTTGTAATGACTGGATTGAGGTGAAGTCGCGCCGACCGCCCTGCAGCGCGTACATGAGCAGGCCGAGCAGAGCACCTATGAGGGCGCCGAAGATAAGCCCGTAGAAGGCGAGCGTGAAGCCTGTGAGCAGCGGTTGGACCCAGTCGAGTAATCCGAAGATCCAGCCGAACAGTGCGCCCGTCAGCGCGCCCGCGGCGGCGCCTCGCAGAGCGGCCCAGCCGTAGTTCAGTCGGCCGACGACCTGCTCGACCAGCTCGATGTCGCGGCCGACGATGGCCAGTTTGCCTACCGCGAAATGCTGGTCGGAGAGGTAGTCGACGGCACTTTCGGCGTCGGCGTAGTTGTCGAACGTTGCAATTACCTGGCGTGCAGGTTGGTGTGGACTTACGGCGGAGGTTCCGCCACTGGACTCTGACATCACGCCCCCTGGGCGTCGATGAGTGGGGTTCGCCGAGCCCGCGGGTACCGGTTCGGCTCCGGTCGGTCGGTCAACGGGTCGAGCACACGGACGGCTCAACCGCATGAGAATCTTCATCCGCCTGTGGGCATACGAGAAAACGGGGGTCGGTGACGGCCACACCCAGTCCGGTGCGGCGCGAAGAAAACTCCCGATCTAGAGGATTCTCGCAGCCGACACGTTGTGTCACAAGGTTCCGGTAAGTCCAAAGTAGGAAGGCGATTCCGTCCTACCAGGACAGTCTCCGGAACCGTGGAAAGACAGCTGCCTCAGCCTCACGTACAGCATCAGGTCCTCGGCGGTGGGGCCTAAGCCTCCGGCTCAGAAGCGAACACCAATGACGAGATCCGATTTTCAGCTGTCGGATCAGGCCGTCCAGCGGGGTCACCGCGACCTTATTCCGCTGTGCGGCAACTGAATCGGTCAGAAGCGGGGGAACTGGTTTTGAAAGTGAAAGTAGTACAACAATATACGACTCGCCGCTACTGTAGTGCAGACATACGCACTGTAATCGTCGACGGCGATTTTCTGTGGGTATTTGACGCGGGTCGGGAGTCGCCGACGACGGGCGGAGACAGGAGTATGTTGATCGGGTGGGCCCGCTGGCGGCAAGTGCTTGTAGGGGACCGATTCCTCACGGAGGCGGTCGCTGATGCACGCGCCGTCGACCGTACGCTCCACGATCCGGGCGCTGCTGGTCGCGATCGTAGTCCTCCTCCTCGCAGGATGCGGCGGCTCGGCTTCCACCACCTCGCCCCCCTCAGACGGGGCCGCCGTGGACCTGCCGGCACTGGTTCGGCAGGTGGAGGCCTCGGTCGTCACTGTGCTCACCGGGTCCGGCGTGGGCAGCGGCATCGTCTACAAGACCGACGGCACCATCGTCACCAACGCCCACGTGGTCGAGGGTGCCCGGCAGGTGAGTGTGGCCTTCGCGGACGGGCAACAGGTGCCGGCGAACGTGCGGGCCGTCGATCAGGTGGCCGACGTCGCGGTCCTTCACGCGGACCGCACGGATCTGACTGCGGCGACGTTCGAGACAGCGCTGCCGGAGGTCGGCGCGCTCGCGGTGGTCATGGGCAGTCCGCTGGGGTTCGAGGACACGGTCACCTCGGGCATCATCTCGGGACTGCACCGTCAGATCCCCGGGTCGGCCTCTACCGGGGCGCCGCTGGTCGACCTGATCCAGACCGACGCTGCGATCTCGCCGGGTAACTCCGGGGGTGCCCTGATCGACGGACAAGGCCGGGTCGTGGGGATGAGCCAGGCCTACATACCCCCGGCGGCGGGTGCGGTGGCTCTGGGCTTCGCCATCCCCGCAGCAGATGTCGTCGACGTCGCGGACCAGCTGCTGGCGTCCGGGACCGCCCGGCATGCGTACGTCGGCATTCAGCCCGGCACACTGACCCCGCAGATCGCCGAACAGTTGGCGGTCAACCGCACCAGCGGTGTCGTCGTCCTCGAGGTCGTCCCGCTCGGTCCGGCTGCGACCGCGGGTATCCGGCCCGGCGATGTCATCACCGCGGTCAACGGCCACGACACCGAGTCGGCGGAGGACTTCATTGCGGCGCTCCGTGCCGTCGCCCCGGGCGATCGAGTCGAACTGACCGTGCTCCGCGGCGGCGAGACCCAGCAGATATCGGTCACCGTGACGGACCGCCCCGCCAGCTGAACGACGATTCCACGGGCAGTGTTGCGGCCCGGCACGTTGCGGGCGTCGCGGGCGTCGATTCCGCCCGAGACCACCGTCGATGGTGGATGGTCCGGACAGCTGCAGTCAGCTGATTCGGGTGCCGTCGAGGTGACCGAATCGTGTGGAGGGAATCACGGCAGAGGACCCTGGCCGCTCTCGATTCGCTGCTTCCGCAGCGTGAACTCGTCCTCCGAAATCTCGGCCAACCCCTGCACAGCAGCACCGGCCGAGTCGACCTGGTACACAGAACTGTATCGACCGGACGAGAAGTACTTCGGCTGCCGCAATCCGCGGGTGGGCATCCGTCCGCGGATTCCGGCAGCCAGTATCCGTGGAGGACGATTTTGTCCTTGGCTTCCAGGCGGCCGAGCAGTCGGCCGACATGCGCCGTGCCACCAAAGACGTCGTTCCATTCATTCGGCCGGTACAGCGCGCCCTCGTGCTTGGTCTCCGGATGACTGGTCGCCAATGTGAGCAGGCCGATTTCCCCGAGAGTGAGTTTGTCGGCCAGGCACTGCTTCTCGTTCGTCTTCGGGCTCTGCACGACGCCAGGATCACTGGTGGTTCGGCGCGGGCGCCGTAGCTGACGAGGCTCAGGCATGACGCACCTCGACTTGGAGCCACTGCCCACCGAGGCGAGAGGTCACACCTCGCTCGGTTGAGATCCGCGACGCCGGGGATCCCCCGGACGCCACCCCCGAGCGCCCACCCCGGCATCGCTGCTCGCCGGCGGAGGGTCACCGATCGGTCGGATAGCCGCGGACCGCATTGGTCGCAGCGACGACCTGGCGGTCCGCCCGTCCACGGACGGGCGGACCTGACTCACACGGTCACTGGGGCTCAGTGTTGCACTGCCGCCAGCGTGGTGTTCAGAGTCTTGCTCGGCCGCATCACCGCGGCGGTCTTCTCGCGGTCCGGGTTGTAGTAGCCGCCGATGTCGACCGGCTCGCCCTGCACCTCGATGAGCTCCCGCACGATGGTGTCCTCGTTCTCGGCCAGTGCCTCGGCGAGCGGGGCGAAGCGCTCCGCCAGTTCCTTGTCCTCTGTCTGCGCCGCGAGTGCCTGCGCCCAGTACATCGCGAGGTAGAACTGGCTGCCCCGGTTGTCGAGCTCGCCGGTCTTGCGCGACGGGCTCTTGTTTTCGTCCAGCAGCTTGCCGGTCGCCGCATCGAGCGTCTTGGCCAGGATCTTGGCTTGCTCGTTGTCGGTCTTGATGCCGAGCTCCTCCAGGCTGACGGCCAACGCCAGGAACTCACCGAGCGAATCCCAGCGCAGGTGGTTCTCCTCGACCAGCTGCTTGACGTGCTTGGGCGCCGAGCCGCCGGCGCCCGTCTCGTACATTCCGCCGCCGGCCATCAGCGGCACGATCGACAGCATCTTGGCGCTCGTGCCGAGTTCCAGGATCGGGAACAGGTCGGTGAGGTAGTCGCGCAGGATGTTGCCGGTGGCGGCGATGGTGTCCATCCCGCGGATCAGCCGCTCCAGCGTGTACCGCATGGAGCGCACCTGCGACATGATCTGGATGTCGAGGCCCTCGGTGTCGTGATCCTGCAGGTACAGTTCGACCTTCTTGATCAGCTCGTTCTCGTGCGGACGGTACGGGTCGAGCCAGAACAGGACCGGCATGCCGGAGTTGCGCGCCCGGGTGACCGCGAGTTTGACCCAGTCGCGGATCGGGGCGTCCTTGACGGTGCACATGCGCCAGATGTCGCCGGCCTCGACGTGCTGGGTGAGCAGCACCTCACCGGAGTCGACGTCCACGAAGTTGGCGTCGCCCTCTTCCGGGATCTCGAAGGTCTTGTCGTGCGAGCCGTACTCCTCGGCCTTTTGTGCCATCAGCCCGACGTTGGGGACGGTGCCCATGGTCGTCGGGTCGAACGCGCCATTGGTCTTACAGAAGTTGATGATCTCCTGGTAGATACGCGCGAAGGTGGACTCGGGCATCACTGCCTTGGCGTCCTTGGGCCGTCCGTCGGCCCCGTACATCTTGCCGCCCGAGCGGATCATCGCCGGCATGGAGGCGTCCACGATCACGTCGCTGGGCGAATGGAAGTTGGAGATGCCGCGAGCCGAGTCGACCATAGCCAGCTCGGGGCGATGCTCATGGCAGTCGTGCAGGTCCTGAACGATCTCCTCGCGCTGCGTGCTGGGCAGCGTCGCGATCTTGTCGTAGAGGTCGCCGAGGCCGTTGTTGACATTGACGCCCAGTTCGTCGAACAGCGCCTGATGCTTGGCGAACGCATCCTTGTAGAACGTCTTCACCGCGTGGCCGAAGACGATGGGGTGCGAGACCTTCATCATCGTCGCCTTGACGTGGAGGGAGAACATCACGCCCGTCTTGCGCGCATCCTCCATCTGCTCCTCGTAGAAGTCGAGCAACGCCTTCTTGCTCATGAACATGCTGTCCATGACGTCGCCCTCCCCCAGGTCCACCTCGGACTTGAGGATGATCGTCTCGCCACCCTTGGTCACCAGTTCCATCCGGACCTTGCGCGGCCGGTCCAGCGTCATCGACTTCTCACCGTGGTAGAAGTCGCCGTGCCGCATGTGCGCGACGTGGCTGCGTGAGGCCATCGACCATTCGCCCATGCTGTGCGGGTGCTTGCGGACGTACTCCTTCACCGCTCGGGGTGCACGGCGGTCGGAGTTGCCCTCACGCAGGACCGGGTTGACCGCGCTGCCGAGGATCTTGCCGTAGCGCTGCCGGATGTCGCGTTCCTCGTCGGTCTTGGGGTCGTCCGGAAAATTGGGAACCTTGAAGCCCTTGCCCTGCAGTTCCTTGATGGCGGCCAGGAGTTGCGGCACGGACGCGCTGATGTTGGGCAGCTTGATGATGTTCGTATCGGGGAGCTGCGTCAGGCGACCCAGCTCGGCCAGGTTGTCCGGAACGCGCTGCTCTTCGGTGAGGTGGTCGGGGAATTCAGACAGGATCCGCGCCGCCACCGAGATGTCGCTGGACTCGATCTCGATACCCGCTGCACCGGCGAAGGTGCGCACGATCGGCATGAAGGCGTAGGTCGCGAGCAACGGCGCCTCGTCGGTCAGCGTGTAGATGATGGTCGGCTGCTTGTCGGCGCACATGGTTGTTCTCCCGCGTCAGTTCGGTCCGATTTCGAAGGGCTCAGGGTGGGCCCTGTCGGTATCGCGTCAAGTATCAGGTTAGGTACTACATCGCCGGCGCCTTGTTCGAGCGCAGGCATTCCGAACTCTATCGCGTGCGTCCGATTCGATCGCAGGCGAGAGTTGGTCGGCGCCGCTGACGTCGACCGCTGCCGCCGGAGACGGCCATCCCTGGATGAACAAGAGATGACCAGAGGGCGTCACCGCCTCTCCGACGAGCCGGGTCGACTCCGACTTCGACCACCGCGACACGTTCGCCGGGCGACTTTCTCTGTGATTCGATCGCCGCCGAACGAGCATGGACGACGAGAGACAGCTCAGCTGCGAGGTGCCGCTGACGGTGTCGGTGCGCCCGGTTCGAATGCGGACGCGTCCGGGTCGCTGCCGGTGACACCGATCAGGTCTGCGACCACCTGGAGCGGAAGCGCGCGTGCCAGTGCATCGATGGCCTCGAACGAGCCCACGGGGGTCAGGGCATAGACGCCGGTGGTGGGCAGATGGACCACCGCGCCGAGATTGCGCAGTTTCTCGTCCATCGGATCGCCTACGCCGACGCCACGGTCCGACAATCCCGGTCTGCGATCAGGACTGATCGCTTTGCCTCTGTTCGATGCTCCAGGCCGCGATTTGCGTGCGGGAGGCGAAACCCAGCTTGGCGAGGATGTGCTCGACGTGCCCCTGCGCCGTGCGTTGCGAGATGACGAGCCTGGCAGCGATCGCCTTGTTGGTCAGGCCTTCGGCGACGAGTTCGGCCACCTGCTGCTCCCGCCGCGTCAGAGACGTCGGTGTTTGCTCGGCGGAGAGATCGGGCCTGCTCCTTTCGTCGAGGGCGCCTTGTTGGTCAGGCCTTCGGCGACGAGTTCGGCCACCTGCTGCTCCCGCCGCGTCAGAGACGTCGGTGTTTGCTCGGCGGAGAGATCGGGCCTGCTCCTTTCGTCGAGGGCGTAGGCTGCGGCGTCGTCGAACCCCATTCCGAGGCCCTGGCGGAACTCCGTCTCGAACGCCCGGTCACCGATCGCCCGGCGGGCCTTGTCCTCGAACTCGGCGTGTCGGTGGCGCGTGTTCGGGAAAATCGTGCTCGGACTTCCCACCGACTGGCCGAGAGTCTTGGTTGCGCCCATCAGCGTCGCGGCACGCCGGGGAGCTTTGTCGTCGGCCGCGATCCACCCGAGCACCTCCATGCACCCCACAGCGCTGACGCGGTCATCCACCAGCCGCGCGAGCTTCAGTCCCTGCGTGAGCAGATCTTTCGCACCGGAGTACTCTCCCCGTCGCCAGGCACCCACCCCCGCGGCCCACAGCGACCATCCCCGGTAGACGGACTCGTCCCGAGATTCGGTGAGCGCCAGGACTTCGCGCTGACATTCCTCGCTCCGGATCCGGTTTCCGGCCGCCTCGCCGGCCAGCGCGAGTCCGAGCAGCGACCAGATCAGGTACAGCAAGGTGCCGCCCTCCCGGAAGACGGCGAGGGAAGACTCGAAATGCTCAGACGCGGCCACGGCATCCGCGGTGAACAGCGCATGCCAACCGGCGGCATCGTCCATCAGCGCCCGACCGGTACGGTCGCCGAGCTGCGCCGCGAGGTCGGTGCCGCGCTGCGCATAGAGTGCCGACGCATCCGGGTCGCCGTGGATCCCGGACAGCACACTCAGCACATACAAAGCTTTGACCCGCTCCATACCCGGCTTGCCACCCTGGACGGCCAGAAGCTGCGCGAGCCAACGCAGACCCTCACGTATCCGGCCCCGCACCCGCCAGTACGGGTACAAGGCCGCGGCCATGCGGAGTCCGGCGTCTGCTTCACTCGGACCGGTGAGGCAGAATTGCAGCGCGGCACGGATGTTGGGTTGCTCGGCGTCGAGGCGCGCGATCCAGGCCATCTGCCTCGGGCTGATCCAGTCGGAGTCCGCCTGCAGCACCAGGTTTTCGTACCAATCCCGGTGCCGCCGCAACAGTGAACCGAACTCGCCGGTTTCCTGCAATCGCTCCAACCCGTAGTCGCGCAGCGTCTCGAGCATGCGAAACCGCACCGCACCCGCGAGTTCGTCCCGGATCAGAATCGACTTGTCGATCAGCGACGCCACAACATCCACGATCTGGTCCGCTGACGCGGTGTCCGTGAAGATGCCTTCGACGGCGCCGAGCTCGAAGCTTCCCGAGAACACCGTCAGTCGTCCCCACATCTTCCGCTCGGCGGGAGTGCACAACTCGTGGCTCCAGTCGATGCTCCAGACCAGGGTCTGCTGCCGGGCCGGTGCCCCACGAGTGTTCGTCGTAAGCAGACCGAGGCGGTCGGTCAGCCTGTGCAGTATCTGCTCCTCCGACATCGCCCGTAGACGCACCGCAGCCAGTTCGATGGCGAGCGGCAGACCCTCCAGTCGGCGGCAGATCGCCGCGACCACGTCCTCATTGTTCTCGGTGAGGGCGAAACCTGGAACCGCCGTCGCCGCGCGTTCGGCGAACAGGCTCATCGCCTCGTAGTGGGCGATCCTGCCCCTGTCCGCCGACCGAGGGTCGGCTTCCGGCAACGTGAGCGGCGGCACCCGGAACACGGCTTCGCCCCCGATGCCGAGCGGTTCCCGGCTGGTCGTCAAAATTCGTAGGTTCGGGCAGGCGCGAAGGAGCGTCCGGGTGAGGGTGGCGACCGGCTCGACGAGGTGCTCGCAGTTGTCGAGGACGAGCAGCAGCGTCCGTTCCGCGAGGTACTCGACGAGCACGGCCTCGGGTGATCCGCCCAGGCCCTCGCGCTGTTGCAAGACCGACGACACCGCGTCGACAACCGTGTCCGGATCCTGCAATTCGCCCAATCCGGTCAACCACACACCGTCGTCGAATGCACGGGTGGAGTCGGCGGCGACCCGTAGTGCAAGCCGGGTCTTCCCCACACCGCCGATCCCCGTCAACGTCACGAGCCGTGATACGGAGAGCAGACGGCGGACCTCGACAATTTCATGGCGACGGCCG